>CAKRCY010000030.1:0-27827 GCA_934309195.1 uncultured Dorea sp. | reverse complement strand
ATTTAGATTATCATATTCATTGACGTTTGTCAAGAACTTTTTTAATCTTTTTTCGACCAGCTTTCCGGCTGTTCGTCTGCCGTCTCAAGCGACAGCTTATTTAGAATATCATAAGCAGTTATGTTTGTCAACTGTTATTTTATTCTTTTTTATCTCTTTTTGATCCAACTCTTTTTAGCTTAATTTCAATCTTTTTATCTCGCAAAAATGCCGACTTACCTGCAGGCAAGTCAGCATTTTATGTGCGTTTTAAATAATTTTGTTGCCGGTATACTCCCTTGATCGATTATCTGAGTAACATAAATGCAATCAATCCAGCTACTACAATGATAGCAATTGCAAGAATAATGATCGGTGCTTTTGACATCTTCTCTTCTTCTTCGTCGATATCATCATAATATTCATCCTCTAATTCTTCTCTGCGCTGCGGCTTCGGAGCTGGTTTCTTTTTCTTTTTCCCATCTCCTACTGCAAGGAGTTCATCATACGCATCACGCATTTCCTGTTCACGTTTTTCGCGTACTTCTTTTGGCGGTATATTCGAATACTTCTGTTCTTCAGGTTCCGGTTTTTCCGCTCTCTTCTGTACTTTATGAGCACTCTGTGGAATTTTGAACTTCTTTTTGCAATTATAGCACAACAGATAATTCGGATCTTTTTTTCCTGGTCTTAATTCCTGACCACATATTGGACACTTCATATGAATCTGTCCCTCCCCATAGTGTATTATTTCAAACTGTGCTTTACGCCTTTCGGCCTTGTATATTCCATATACATTGACATTATACTACATCAATTTGCAAATATCAATTTTTTATCCAAATTATTCCGATTGTTTTCCTAATGTTACTTCAACATCTTTTTTCTCGTATTCACCATTCTTATTCTGTGTCTGAATTGTGATTTTTACTTTTTCTCCTGCTTTATAATATTGAAGTTGTTCCTGTAATGCATCCATTCCATCTACGCTTGTTCCTTCGATTCCTGTAATAACGGCTCCTTTTGTAATGCCTGCTTTTTCTGCACCGCCACCGGAGATCACTTCTGATACATATACCCCTGTCGGCATATTATACATCTGTGCACTGTCTGATGTCACATCTACACCTTTGATTCCAATGTAGCCTCTTTCGGATTCTGCCACCTTGGTTTTTGTCTTCTGATTCATCAGATTTGTGATCAGATCACTTACATCAGATACCGGAATCGCATATCCTATTCCCTCTACTGTTTCCGTTGCAATCTTTGCAGAATTGATTCCAATCACTTCTCCATTTGCATTCAGAAGAGCACCTCCGCTGTTTCCCGGATTGATAGCCGCATCTGTCTGAAGAAGTTTTCCATCATAGCTATCCATTGTACGGTCTTTTGCAGATACAATACCTGCCGTTACTGACTGTCCGTATCCGAGAGCATTTCCGATCGCAATTACCTGATCTCCTACCTGTGTCTGATCTGAATTTCCCAGTGTTGCCACCGCAATTTTATCCATCGTAGAATCCTTGATCTCGCTTAACGGAACTGCCACAACTGCAAGATCCTTGTCTGAATCCGTACCTTTGATGTCAGCTTTTACGCTTTCCCCATCTATAAAGGTAACTGTCAGTGTACTGCTTCCTTCTACTACATGGTTATTGGTTGCAATCAGAAGTTCTGAATCGTTCTGTCCAATAATAATTCCAGAACCAGCACTTTCACTTTCCTGTTTCTGTGTACCACCGAAGAAATTCTGCACTTCCTGTACACTCATGTTTGTAATGGACACAATTGACGGCATCGCATTTTTAGTTACCTCTGTTACATTTGCGGTTCCTATTGAGCTGTTGGTTGAAGTTGTCAGTTTTGCATTGCTGGTCGTTGTTGTCTTGGCTGTTTTATTCGTTGTCTGTGTTGTACCAAGAACTTTTCCCGCCACAATATTACTCGTCTGAAATGCTGCACTTGCAACCACTCCAAATACCAGTCCGGCACAGACTACCTTTGCCCATCTTGCTGCGCCTTTTCTTTTCTTTTTCTCCGGCTCTTTTTCCGGTCCCCCACCGTTGCCATAATTTTCCGTATTCATATTCTGATCGGTTGTATAATAATTATATTGATTTTCCATATCTTATTGCCCCTTTCATATCTTATCTTATATTGGTAGTGTACAGCGCAATTGTGTTTAATCTGTGATAAAACTAAGGAGATTTATTGATATTCCTTTAAATTTTCCAGCTTTATTCCCACATCACCCTTGAACTGCTCCCACGCATCTTCATGTTCTACAAAATATTTGGGGCAAATCTTTCCAGTCACGTCATAATGACGTATGACATCATTTTCATTCAGATCGAACTTCAGACACAGCCATGCACAAAGATCTACCATGGACTGATACGTCTTTTGATTGAATTTTCCCGTCTCGTCCGGATGACAGCATTCTATCGACACCGTATCAATATTCCTGCTGTTTGAAGCATATGCCATCTCCCATGTTGGTACACATTGAACGATCTCTCCTTCCAGGCCAACAACAAAATTACTGCTTGCTTTCGTAATGTGACTGTCCTTTAATCCCTCGAAATAATCCCTGTTATTCATGGCTGTGGCACCGGGATTTGCTGTATAATGAATCACAATTCCTGTAATCTTATTTGTTGCGATCCCAGCTCTGGAATACTCATTCGGCGTCAGCAGTTCTACGTCTATATCCGGTCTTACAGAATCTATGTAATCACTTTTGTTTTCCGTGTATTCTTCCGGCTGTTCCTGCTTTTTTAAAACCGTCATCACACACAGTAAAACTGTTATTATAACAAGAATGAACAGACCTTTTTTAGAATGGCTTCTCGTTTTTTTCATCTTTTCTCTCTTTTTTATCTATCCTTATATAGTACACTTTTATCTATTTTATCATTCATTTTTTAATGTACCCGAAAGAGATTCTTATGTTTTTATGAAAATCAGCAAAATCTATACGTTGTTGTTGTATCATATACTTCTCCGGCTTTTGTAACCGGAGATTCAAAATTGTCTTTATGAATTGCATCCGGGAAATACTGCGTTTCAAAGCATATACCACAACCCTTTCCATAGACAGCCCCTTCTTTTCCCTTAGCTCCTGCAAGGAAATTGCCAGAATAGAACTGTATACCCGGAAGGTCTGTATACACTTCCATCTTAATACCTGTCTCTTCCGATTCGGCTGATGCTACTTTTCTGAATCCTGTCCCATTTAATACCCAGTTATGATCATAGCCTCCTGCCAGTTTCAATGGCTTATAATCTGCTCCGATCTCTTTTGCAACAATTTTTCCTTCACGGAAATCCATTGGTGTGCCCTCTACCGGAATTACTGTTCCTGTTGGAATCAGTTCAGCATCCGTTTCTGTGAATGCATCTGCATCTAACCACACTTTTGCATTACATGCGGTTCCGGATGCGTGTCCTGCCAGGTTGAAATAGCTGTGGTTCGTCATGTTCAAAAGGGTATCCTGATCAGGAATTGCATAATAATGAATCTTTAATTCATTTTCTTCCGTAACTGTATAGGATACTTCTATCTTTACCTCTCCCGGAAATCCCTGATCCCCGTCCGGACTTACAAGCATAAATACTACATGTGTATCATTCTCTTCTTTTACACTCCACATTCTTTTATTATAGAAATCTGTTCCTCCATGAAGTGTATTTTTTCCGTTATCATTCTTCGTAAGTTCATATTTCTTTCCATTCAGTTCGAATGCACCTGTTCCAATACGGTTTGCCACACGTCCAACAGTTGCTCCTACAGAATCTCCACCATTTTCATAATCCTCAAGTGTCTCATAGCCCAGTACGACATCCTGAACCTTCCCGTTCTTATCCGGTACATAAAGTTTCAGTAAAGCAGCTCCAAAATCAGACACAACTGCTTCCATTCCTTTGCTGTTTTTCAATATATAACAACTTGCTGTTTCCCCGTTTCTCGTTGTTCCAAACTCTTTTTTCATATCCAGACATCTCCCTTTTACTTTATTTTTTTTAATATTACTTGTGTATTTATTATGTGCATTTATATACCAAGCAAACTACCTAAACCTTATTATACTCTATATATCCCTCTCTGAAAACCATGATATGAAGAATTTTCAAGATATTGATATTATTCACTAAAACCATCTCTTTGTCAGATACATATAATACAAAAGGCGTCGTTTTCACGACGCCCGAATTTTTTTATTCGTCTACACTGTAGTTTGGTGCTTCTTTTGTAATATGAATATCATGAGGATGACTTTCTTTTAACGAAGCAGAAGAAATCTTTACGAATTTTCCTGTCTGTTTCAAATCCTCAATCGTTGGTGCTCCGCAATATCCCATACCTGAGCGAAGACCACCCATTAACTGGAATACGGTATCTTCTACGCTTCCTTTGTAAGCAACACGTCCTTCGACACCTTCCGGAACCAGCTTCTTCGCATCTGTCTGGAAGTAACGGTCTTTACTTCCGTTCTCCATTGCTGAGATAGATCCCATACCACGGTATACTTTATATTTTCTACCCTGGAATAATTCGAATGTTCCAGGACTCTCATCACATCCTGCAAAGATACTTCCCATCATACATACATTCGCTCCGGCTGCGATTGCTTTTGTCATATCTCCGGAGTATTTTATTCCTCCATCCGCAATGATCGGAATTCCATATTTGTCTGCCGCTTCGTAGCAGTCCATAACTGCTGTGATCTGAGGAACACCGATACCAGCAATGATACGTGTTGTACAGATCGATCCAGGTCCGATTCCAACTTTTACCGCATCAACACCGGCTTTGATCAGATCTTCTGTTGCAGCTCCCGTAGCAACGTTACCTGCTATTACCTGAAGATCCGGGAATTTGCTCTTAATCATATCAACTGTATGAATAACGTTTGCTGAATGTCCGTGAGCTGAATCCAAAACAACCACATCAACCTTTGCATCTACCAGAGCTTTTGCTCTCTCAAGACAGTTTGCTGTAATTCCGATTGCAGCTCCGCAAAGCAGACGTCCCTGTGCATCTTTTGCAGATAATGGATATTTAATCTGTTTTTCAATATCCTTAATTGTAATCAGCCCTTTCAGGTTGAAGTCTTTATCTACGATCGGAAGTTTTTCCTTTCTGGCTTTTGCAAGAATCTTCTTGGCCTCTTCCAGTGTAATTCCTTCCGGCGCAGTAATCAGCCCTTCCGAAGTCATTGACTCTCTGATTTTCTTTGAAAAGTCTTCTTCAAATTTCAAATCACGGTTTGTGATAATACCAACTAATTTTTTGCCCTCTGTGATCGGCACACCTGAGATTCTGAATTTTGCCATCAGATTATTGGCATCTTCCAGTGTATTATCCGGTGATAAATAAAATGGATCTGTAATAACGCCGTTTTCTGAACGTTTTACCTTATCCACTTCCTCAGCCTGCTGTTCAATAGACATATTTTTATGGATAATTCCGATCCCCCCCTGTCTGGCCATTGCAATTGCCATACGGTGCTCGGTAACAGTATCCATTCCGGCACTCATCATCGGAATATTTAACTTAATTTTCTTAGTCAGGTAAGTAGATAAATCCACCTGGTTCGGGATTACTTCTGAGTACGATGGAACTAAAAGCACATCATCAAATGTAATACCATCTCCAATTATCTTTCCCATGATTTCTTCCTCTCTTTCTTTTGCATATTCATATTTAACAGCTATCTTAGCGAATCATACCCTTATTTGTCAACAGCTTTTGACATGTTTTTATTTTAATACAATCTTTTCCCTGTTTTTCGTATTATTTTCTGATTACTTTTCTTGGTGCTTTTACAAAAAATCCTTCGATGATCGTCTCATTTGGCTCAAACAGGATCTTACATACCTCTCCTTTGTTCAAAGCAATCAATGCATAGATTTCCGCATGATTCTTTCCTGATGTATAATCATATGTTCTGACCTTCTTATACTGCATTAATTCTACAGCTCCTACCGGTGCCAGAAGTTCCATCTGATCTGCATCTACAGAAAACATTCTTTTTCTTCTGGATTTGTTCATAATCTTGTCTATATCAAGATCTCCATTCACAAATACATACTCATACTCCACATTCATATTGCTGAATGCAAACACATCAACCACGATCATTACAATCGGAAAAATAATTCCCACCGGTATTGTAAAAATCAAAAGCACTGACAAAACTGTCAATACGATCAGCACCACTTTCTTAAGTGTATCCTTTGAGCCCGCCTGTTTTTTTATCAGCTGCTCTGTGTAAAAATCATCCATTTTTTCTTTCCTCCAAGTCTGCTTTAAGCTATGTCTATTGTAGCACACCTGAAGCTAAAAAGAAAACTCCTCTGACGAGGAGTTCTCAAAAATTTAATATTCTGTTACATCATACCCATACCCGGATTTCCTGCCGGTACAGCCGGTGCATCTTCTTTGATATCTGCTACAACAGATTCTGTTGTGAGAAGTGTAGAAGCAACAGATGTTGCGTTCTGCAGTGCACTTCTTGTAACTTTAGCAGGATCCAGAATTCCGTTTTCCACCATGTCTACGTACTGTTCTGTCAGAGCATCAAATCCGGTTCCTACTTCCGACTCTCTTACTTTATTAATGATAACAGCACCTTCCAGTCCTGCATTGGCAGAGATATGGAACAGTGGTGCTTCCAGAGCTTTCAGTACAACCTTTGCACCTGTTTTCTCATCACCTTCCAGTCCGTCAATTGCTTCAGCAACTGCTTTGGACGCATGAATGTATGCAGATCCACCACCGGAAATGATACCTTCTTCTACTGCTGCTCTTGTGGCGTTCAGGGCATCTTCCATACGAAGTTTTGCTTCTTTCATCTCTGTCTCTGTTGCTGCTCCGACACGGATAACAGCTACGCCGCCTGCAAGTTTTGCAAGTCTTTCCTGAAGCTTTTCTCTGTCGAAGTCAGATGTTGTCTCTTCAATCTGAGCCTTGATCTGGGCAACACGGTCTGCGATTGCATTCTTATCTCCCATACCATCAACAATTACTGTATTTTCTTTCTGTACTTTTACAGATTTTGCACGTCCAAGCTGATCCATGGTTGTATCTTTCAGTTCCATACCAAGTTCTTCAGAAATAACCTGACCACCTGTCAGTGTAGCGATGTCTTTTAACATTTCTTTTCTTCTGTCACCGTATCCAGGTGCTTTTACAGCTACAACATTGAATGTTCCACGCAGTTTATTAACGATCAGAGTTGTAAGTGCCTCTCCCTCAATATCTTCTGCGATAATAAGAAGTCTTGCACCTGCCTGAACAATCTGCTCCAGAAGCGGAAGGATTTCCTGAATGTTAGAAATCTTCTTATCTGTGATCAGAATATATGGATCGTCCAGATTAGCTTCCATCTTATCCATATCCGTAGCCATATATGCTGATACATATCCACGGTCGAACTGCATACCTTCTACAAGATCCAGCTCTGTCTTCATAGTCTTAGACTCTTCGATCGTAATAACTCCATCATTAGATACTTTCTCCATAGCATCTGCTACCATCTGTCCGACTTCCGCATCACCGGCAGAAATTGCTGCTACTTTTGCAATCTGATCTTTGTCTTTTACTTTGCTTGACATCTTCGCAATGGCTTCTACTGCCACATCTGTTGCTTTCTTCATTCCTTTACGGAGAATGATCGGATTTGCTCCTGCTTCCAGGTTCTTCATACCTTCATGAACCATCGCCTGTGCAAGTACAGTTGCTGTTGTAGTACCATCTCCTGCTACATCATTTGTCTTAGAAGCAACTTCTTTGATCAGCTGTGCTCCCATATTTTCAAATCTGTCTTCCAGTTCAATCTCTTTTGCAATTGTCACACCGTCATTTGTGATCAGTGGTGCTCCAAAAGATTTATCCAGAACGACATTGCGTCCTTTTGGTCCGATTGTTACTCTTACTGTATCAGCAAGCTGATTAACACCAGCTTCCAGCGCTCTTCTTGCTTCTGCACCATATTTAATTTCTTTTGCCATTGGTATCTACCTCCTGAAATATATGAATTAATTGTACAATTACTCGCAGATGGCCAGAATATCATCCTGTTTTACAATGATATATTCCTCGTCATCAATCTCAACATTCGTTCCTGCATATTTGGAATAAATTACCTGCTGTCCTGTTGTAACATGCATCTCAACTTCTTTGCCATTCACCATTCCACCCGGTCCAACGGCAATTACCTCTGCCTGCTGCGGTTTTTCCTTAGACTGTCCAGGAATCACGATTCCTGACTTTGTAGTCTCCTCTGCTACACACTGTTTTAATACAACTCTGTCACCTAATGGTACTAACTTCATATCTATTCCTCCTTAATTATTTCTGTATTATTAGCACTCAACAAAAGAGAGTGCTGAAAGATTCTAGATATAAAATAGCACTCTCCTTTTGGTTTGTCAACACACTTTCTATTTAGTTTAGAACTTTTTTATAAAATCCATTTTGAATTTTGAATTTCATAACCCTGCCTGCCTTGTTCCAGTAACGTTCTTTTAATATTCCTTTGCAGACTACAGGGGCTTTCGGATCTTCTATGCTGCACTCATAGATTCCATCCAGAGAATAAAAGGTGAGTTCCGCCTCTTCCGATACCAGATACAACGTCTCCTCCTCTTCATCATATGCTATGATCTTACATAAATATTCCGTTTCATCCAAAAAACTGTCTTCCAGAATTACGCGGTCCATTCTGAGTTTTGCCGTACATCCTCCATATTTCACTATCCGCATCCTCCTTTATACTGTGAAAAGGGTATCAGTTGCCCGATACCCTTTATAGTTCTTATTATTTTGTACGTTCTGCTTTAATGCGGTCAAGTTCCGTAAATACATAATCATTGATTACTTTAATATACGTTCCTTTCATGCCGGAAGAACGGGATTCGATCACACCCGCACTTTCGAATTTTCTCAGGGCATTGACAATTACCGATCTGGTAATTCCGACACGGTCTGCAATCTTACTTGCGACCAGAATTCCTTCCGCACCATCCAGTTCATCAAATATATGAATGATTGCTTCCAATTCCGAATACGACAATGTACTGATTGCCGATTGTACAATATGCTCTTTTCTGGTTTCTTCTGCACTTTCTTCATTCACAGATCTTAACATCTCAAGACCAACAACCGTTGTTCCATATTCACTCAAAATGATGTCATCAATCTCATACACTTTATCTTTTTTATAGATAAACAGTGTTCCAAGTCTTTCCCCTGCAATGTCAATCGGCGTAATAATCGCCTGATAACCTTTGACAGCTTCTTCGGAAAATCCCAATGTCTGAAGATTTACATTTTCTTTTGTCGATAAGATACTAAGCAGCCGCTCATTCAGCATATCATCTACATGTTTTCCGATTTCTCTCTCGATCAATTCGGTAATGTAAGGCACACCTTCGCATTTGCTTCCGCCAAGCACTTTTCCTTTTTTACTGATCACTAATACGTTCGAATTTAAAATTTCTGTAAGGACTTCGCAGATATCATTGAAGACAACTTTACTCGAACTATTGTTATGCAGTAATTTGTTGATTTTTCTGGTTTTATCCAACAATTGTACGCCCATTTACATTCCTCCATCCTTATGAATGTATATTATCATACAATTCTGAAATATTCAACGAATATCATTAATTATCCTTATTATTTTCAATATTTTCTACATATCCGCACTGTTCGTCGCTGCAAACCAGTTTATTTCCTTTTTCCAGCATGTATTTACCACATCTCGGACATTTTTTTGTCGATGGCTTCTGCCATGACATAAATTCACATTCCGGATTATCCTCGCAGCCGTAATATCGTCTTCCTTTTTTCGTTTTCCGGATTACCACATCTTTACCACATACCGGACATGGTACACCTATCTTTTCCAGATATGGTTTTGTGTTACGGCAGTCAGGGAATCCCGGGCATGCAAGGAATTTTCCGTGCGGACCATATTTGACAACCATATTGCGTCCGCACTCTTCACAGATCACATCTGTCACTTCATCCTCAATCTTCACCTGTTCCAGTTCTGTCTCGGCTTTTTCCACTGCTGCCTCCAGATCCGGATAAAAATTCTCGATGATTGTCTTCCATCTGACTTTACCTTCTGCAACGCCATCCAAAAGGCTCTCCATATTCGCCGTAAAGTTCACATCCACAATACTCGGGAAGGACTGTTTCATAATATTGTTCACTACTTCTCCGATTTCCGTCAGATACAGGTTTTTATTCTCTTTTGCTACATAGCGTCTTGCAATGATCGTAGAAATTGTCGGCGCATATGTACTTGGACGTCCGATTCCAAGTTCTTCCAGCGTCTTAACCAATGTTGCCTCTGTATAATGTGCCGGAGGCTGCGTAAAGTGCTGTTTACTGTTCAGACTTTCTTTCGTAAGGACAGAATCCATATCCAGTCCTTTTAGCAGCACATTGTTCTCTTCTTTTGTCTCGCCGGCTTCCGTATATACACTGCGGAACCCTTCAAAAACAATCTTGGATGCCGCAACCGTAAAACGATACTGTCCTGCAGCTATCTTTACAGAAGTCGTCTCGTATCTGGCCGGCTGCATTCTGCTGGCAATAAAACGTTTCCATACAAGCTGGTACAGACGGAACTGGTCACGGCTTAAGAATTCTTTCACTGCTGCCGGTGTTCTGGTTACATCTGTCGGACGGATCGCCTCATGTGCATCCTGAATGATCTTCTTGTCTGAAGATTTCTTAACGTCTCCGTCGGCAACATACTCTTCACCGAAGCCTTCCCTGATATATTCTCTTACTGTTGCATCCGCTTCCTCTGAGATACGGGTAGAATCCGTACGCAGGTATGTGATCAATCCCACAGTACCACTGCCTTTGATATCCACACCCTCATATAACTGCTGGGCAATACGCATGGTCTTGGCTGTTGCAAAATTCAATGCCTTGGATGCTTCCTGCTGCAACGTACTGGTTGTAAACGGTACCGGTGCCTTCTTGGTACGTTCTCCTTTTTTTATATCGGCAACAGAATACTCCGCATTTTCTACTTCTTTCATGATCTCGTCCAGTTCTTCCCTGGATGAGATTGTCATCTTATTCTTCTCTGTACCATAGAACTTGGCAGTCAGAAGTTTTCTTTCTCCTTTGACCTTCAGATCCGCCTCCAGTGACCAGTATTCTTCCGGAATAAAAGTATTGATTTCTTCTTCTCTATCTGCAATGATGCGCAATGCAACCGACTGCACACGTCCGGCACTTAATCCTCTCTTAACCTTCGCCCACAGAAGCGGACTGATCTTGTAACCTACAATTCTGTCCAGTACACGGCGTGCCTGTTGCGCATCCACCAGATCCATATCGATTTCTCTTGGATTCTTAAGCGACGCTTTTACTGCATTCTTGGTAATCTCATTAAAACTGATTCGATAAACCTTCTTATCTTCTAATTTCAAAGCTTTACTCAGATGCCAGGATATTGCTTCTCCCTCCCGGTCCGGGTCAGTTGCAAGATATATCTTGTCCGCCTTTTTGACTTCCTTACGAAGCTTCGCAAGAATCTCTCCCTTTCCTCTGATCGTTATATACTTTGGTTCGTAATCATTTTCAATGTCGATACCCATCTGGCTTTTGGGCATATCTCTCACATGACCGTTCGATGCGGTCACTACATAATTACTTCCTAAGAACTTCTTAATGGTCTTCACCTTTGCAGGCGACTCCACGATTACCAGATAGCGTGCCATAATTTCCTCCATAATACCGACTGTTCTTACAACAGCCTTATATAATAATTTCTCGATACTTCTTCTGCGTATCCTTTCAATTCCAAAGTAATCAGTCTTTCCATCAATTCTGAAATAGAAAGCTCTGTTTCTTTCATCAGTTCATCGATTCCTTTTGGGAACAAATCGAGACAACTATACACCATACGCTCAGGACTTTCAAGCATTTTTTCATTTTTGTCATTTTTTTGTCCAATTTGCATCCGATTCAGATTCCATTCATCCATCAGTTCTTCCGGTGTGATCAGTATTCCCGCTCCCTGCCGGATCAGTCTGTGACATCCCTGACTCAAAGCACTTGTCACCGGTCCCGGAAGTGCATAGACGTCCTTCCCCTGGTCCAGTGCGAAATCCGCAGTGATCAAAGATCCACTCTTTTCTTTTGCCTCTATCACCAGTATCCATTCTGCCAGTCCACTGATAATCCGGTTCCGCATCGGGAAATTTCTTGCAAGCGGTTCGGTTCCAGGCGGAAATTCCGATATGATTCCACCTTTTTTTTGGATGTCCATATATAATCCGATATTTTCCCTTGGATAACATACATCCACTCCACATCCCAGAACCGCAAACGTTGTTCCGCCTCCGTTCAAAGCTCCTCTCTGCCCTGCTCCGTCGATTCCTCTCGCCATACCGCTTACCACCTGTACTCCTGCATTACCAAGACATTTTCCATACTGCAATGCCATTTGTTCTCCATATGAAGTGCAATTCCTGGCCCCTACGATTGCTGCACTTTTTACATTTCCATCCGGCAGTGATCCAAGTACGTACAAGGCGTACGGGGGATCTGTGATCACTTTCATTTTTTCCGGATAATCATCCGAAAAATACGGCACAAACTTTATCTTCTTTTTCACAGATTTTTCCCATTGCATTTCGAGATCAACTGTTTTCTTTGCTTTTTTCAGTCTCTCTATATCCTTCTCATTCAGAAATGTATGTTTCTTCAAATCAGTTTCTTCTATATAATATACAGCTTTTCCATTTCTATATACCTCTCTTAATTTTCTTTTTTTCAGATTTGAAATGCCTTCTATCCCTGCCAGCCAGTATTCATATATCATTCGCATCCTCCTAACGTCCCCAGTACTTCTTATCCAGTGCCCGGTAAGCAATGGCTTCTTTTAAATGTTTCTCCTTTACCTTCTCACTATGATCCAGATCTGCAATTGTCCTTGCCACACGCAGGATCTTATGATAAGTCCTTGCCGTAAGCCCGATTCTTTCAAATGCAAGCTCCATCATCTTTCTTTCGCACTCTCCCAGTTCTACATAACGTCCGATTTCCTGCGGTCCTAATACTGCATTTGTCCGGATATCTGTTCCTTTATATCTTTCTCTCTGTATATTCCTTGCATCCGTTACTCTGCGGCGTATCGTCTCAGATGTCTCTTCTCCTTCCAGATCTTTCCGTTCTCTGTCCAGATCCCGGTATACGACTTTCGGAGTCTCTATGCAGATATCCATACGATCCAGGAACGGCTGACTGATCTTGCCAAGGTATTTCTGAATCTGCCCGGGTGTGCAGGAACATTTCTGCACATCCGGATAATTTCCACACGGGCATGGGTTCATTGCTGCTACCAGCATAAATTCCGCCGGAAATGTAAAATTCCCATAATTTCTTGCAATATGAATCTGACGTTCTTCCAATGGCTGTCTTAGTACTTCCAGAACATTTCTTGGAAATTCCGCAAGTTCATCCAGAAAGAGCACACCTCCGTGTGCCATACTGATCTCCCCAGGCATCGGCATTCTGCCGCCCCCTGTCAGCGCTGTTCTGGTGATTGTATGATGAACATTACGAAATGGGCGCTGTGTGATCAGCGGATATTCCTGATCCACCAGCCCCAGCACACTGTAGATCTTCGTAATTTCCAGACTTTCTTCCCACGACAGTTCCGGCAAAATAGTTGCGATCCGCTTTGCGATCATCGTTTTTCCAGATCCCGGTGATCCCGCCATTAACAGATTGTGCCCTCCTGCCACTGCAATTTCTGCTGCGCGTTTCACCGCTTTCTGTCCGCAGATATCCGCAAAATCTTCTCTGACTCTGTGTTGTCTGTCTTTTTCATTTTCTTTTTTCTCCCTTTTACACTTTTCCGAACGCGCAGCTCCGTTCAGATACGCACAGAGTTCCTCCAGATTATCTGCCGGAAGAATCTCGATTCCTTTTACGAGTCTTCCTTCTGTCTCATTCTCTTCGGGCAGGATAAAGCTTTTACATTCCTGCTCCTTCGCTTCTATCACCATCGGCAGAACTCCCGGCACACCTCTTATTTTCCCTTCCAGGCTTAATTCCCCTGTTACGATCACCCGTTCCAATGCTTCTTCCGGTATATACCCCATAGCTGCCAGCACCGCCAGAGCAATCGGCAGATCAAACGATGCGCCTTTCTTCCTGACAGTTGCCGGTGCAAGATTCACAATGATCTTCTTTGCCGGAAGTTTCATCCCTGAATTGCGGATTGCTGTCCTCACCCGTTCCGATGCCTCTTTCACTTCCGAAGACAGATATCCTACCATATGGAACATTGGAAGTCCGTTACTTACATCCGCTTCCACACGGATCATCTCTACCCCCAGTCCCTGAACAGAAGCAGATAAAACTGTACAAAATGCCATCTGCACACTCCTTTCCATACCAGACTATGCAGAACCTGCCCCTATATAAGCATCTTTTCTGCCTTATTTGTCCGGCACTCATATAAAATTGTTTTGATATAGTTGATAACTTGACCGATCCGGTCATCTACAGAATCCGCCACTGGCGGTCCAGATTTAGAAAACGAAAAAGAATAGTCTGTACTTGATCACTCATCTTCGTTAAATGTGCAATCATCATAGCCTATTCTTTCCGTCGTGTCAATATTTTTCTAATTTCACTTTCATTTTACTTTCTGATTTACTATCCATATGTCCAAGCGCAATGCTAAAGATTCCACTTAATATCAGCAAAAAGTAAAAACTGATCCCCCGATTCACCAGCACCGCCGCTGCCACCGGAACAGAAGTAAAGATACCGGCAAACAACTTTACGAATGAGAATTCGCTAATTCCCTCAGCTCCCGGAAACGGAAGAAGCGCTGTAGTCATATACAGAATGATCTGGTGCAGGAACATGCTTCCATAAGAACTGCCGGACTCCCCCATTGCATGATACACTGCCCACGGAACACTGAACCAGCAGATGATTTGGATCAGGCTGACTGCGGTCACTTTTAACGTAAGTACCGGATCCCTTTTGAAAAACAATTTACAATCTTCAAAATCACGAACAATCTCATCCATCTTAGCTCCCAGTCTCTCCTTATTCCCAAACGGGAGTTTCATGATCAGGAAACGTATTCCATTTACGATCTTCTCTTTCAGGCCTTCGGATAACATTATGACCACCAGTGCTGCTATAAAGATCAGATTCATCAGATACCCGAGAACCGTCAGTGCCAGCATCACCTTATTCAGATGTATCCTTCCCGTCAGTATCCAGAATGCTGCTACATTTTCCATCAGAAATGCCGCAATCTGAAAACTGGTGAGTTCTGTCAGAAGAGCCATCGTTCCATGTGCCACATGGATATTATCCTTATTCATCACATATAACTGTACCGGCTGTCCGCCTGTTGCAGACGGGGTGATCGAGCTGAAAAAGTAGCCGGTATAAGCATATTTCATACCTTGTCTGAAACTCACTTGATATCCAAATGAATTCAATGCGCTTCTCAGATTGATCGCTTCTGCGATATTGAATACCGCCGCCAGCATAAGCCCTGCTGCCAGCCATTGCGGCTTCGCACTTTTCATGGCGTTCCACACAGATTCCACATCTGCGCCTTTCAAAATAACGAAACCTACCAGCAACGCTAAAACCGGAAATAATACCATATACTTTTTAATCGATCTCTGACTCACCTGCTGTTCCATATTTTTCTTCTATCCTTCTGAATTCATACCCCTGCGCTTTCAACAACGGGATTGCTTTTTTCAATGCTTCTATCGTTCTTCCCGGTGCTCCGTTCTCCCCTCTGCCGTCATGCAGACAGATCACCGCACCCGGAAATACTCTTCTTAATATCTTATTGCAGATACTGTCCGGAGTCTCTTTCGCTGACCAGTCCTGTGCCATCACATCCCAGAATACCAGGTTCAGATGCAGTTTCCGGATCCAGAACAGGCTTGCCAGGTTCAGATGTCCCCACGGTGGTCTGTACCATTTCACTGCAATACCCATCTTCTCCATAATCTTTTTCGATTCTTTCACATCCCGGCCGGTTCTTCCCGGTCCGGAAAGCATTGCACTTTCGTGGCTCAACGAATGTATTCCGACCAGATGTCCGTTCTTCCTCATCCGTTCCACGATTCCCGGATGCCTCTGCGCAGATTCTGCGACCATGAAAAATGCTGCCGGAATCTGTTCCTGCTCCAGAAAATCGAGTAATATATTCGTATATACTGTATCCGGACCGTCATCGAATGTCAGATACAAAACCTTGTCTTCCCGGTCTGCCCTCTGTCTGTTCCTGAATATCCAATGGTATTTCAGCAAATACGTCGGAATCACACTATAACCCAGTGCTGCGGCACAGGCCAGTCCCAGCTTTGCAGTCTTTGGTATATTCATTATGCCGTCATCCTTTCTTCCATGATCCCTACTGCCTCATCCAGTGTTACCTCTATCATCTCTTTACAGGCACGCCTTACATTTTCAGTCATTTCTTTCATCATTTTTTCATCACTTAACAGCTTTTCCAGTTCCGGAATATAGTCTTCATGTCTGCCCCATATAACTTTGGCAAATCCTTTTTCTGCCGCATACCTTGCATTATTCATCTCCTGCTCCAGGAACGGGTGGATGACAAATAGCGGAACCTGACTGTGCAGAATTTCAAACAGCGTAATTCCGCCTGCTTTTGTAATTACAAGATCTGCCCTGCGCATATATCTGCTGATATTTTCCGTGTATCCAAGTACTTCCACATCCTCATAGCGGTTCACCCATTCCTCATATATCTTATGATTTTTTCCGGTAATGACTACGCTCTCAACGCCTTGCATGCTATGTAATTTTTCAAGCAATTCTTTCAGATCCGGCATCAGTCCAAGTCCGCCTCCCATAATGAGCACCCTGCGTGTTCTGTTTCTTTCCCGTTTCTGACGGTAATCTGCATCCAGGAACTGCTGGCGAACCGGAATTCCTGTCACAAGAATATCTTCCGCCCTGGTTCCCTCCTTCATCAGATGCCTTTTGATCTCCTGTGTCGGAGCAAGATAGATATCTGTCTGTGGTGCTGTCCACTCCGGATGCATACTGATATCTGTGATACAGGTCACAAGTGGTGTTTTAAGTCCTGTCTTTTCTTTATAGGATGCAATGGCTTTTACACACACCGGATGTGTACAGACGATCACATCCGGTTGTTCTCCATCCATGATCTTCTTTAACTTTTTATAGATTGCCTTTCCCCTTGGCTGCATTTCTACCTTCATTCTTCCGGACATTTTGTAGATAAAATTATAAATCCCGTAACAGTGCTCTACCATCATGCGGAATCCACCGAAAATGAATTTACTGATATGTGGATATAACTCTTCCAGAAGATCTTTTTTTTCAATTTCTGCCTCTTCATCTATTTTCCGGAACTGTTCGCAGATCGCATTGGCTGCCATCTCATGTCCCATTCCAAATCTACCACTTAACACCAGTACTTTCATAACTGCCACCCTTTCTCACATACCATTTTGCATGCCTCTTTCTTATGGTGTTAAGTATAGACTTTGATTCTTAAAATAACGGATATAGAATTCTAAAGATTTTTTAAAGACTTTTCTAAGAAGTGAAAAAGTTTCTTAATTTTTCAATCGCACTCTTCTCAATCCTTGATACATACGATCTGGAAATGCCGAGCATTGCTGCAATTTCCCGCTGTGTATATTCCTCTTCATTATACAGGCCGTACCGCAGCTTCAGTACCATTCGTTCTCTTGGAGACAGTACCGATTCCACCTTCTGATACAGACGAATCACATCTTCTTTGCGTTCCAGTCTTCGGTAGACATCTTCTTCATTCATCTCGATCACATCAAATAATTGTATCTCATTGCCTTCCCGGTCCGTTCCGATCGGTTCATACAAAGATACTTCTTTGGAACTTTTTTTCTTACCTCTCAAGTACATCAACACTTCATTTTCGATGCACCTTGCTGCATATGTCGCAAGTCTTGCGCTCTTATCCGGATCAAACGTTACAACAGCTTTCATAAGCCCGATGGTTCCGATTGACAGAAGGTCTTCCATCTCTTCCGGAGGCGGCTGGTACTTTTTCACGATATGTGCGACCAGCCGCAGATTCCGTTCTATTAGAATGTGCTTTGCTTCCAGATCACCCTCTGTATATTTCTGCATATAGTACTTTTCTTCCGCTGCCGTCAATGGTTGGGGAAATGACTTCAAGACAAAGCACCTCTTAGGCAGATTTATTATATTCTATGCAAAAAGCAGTGATTCTGTGCTTTTCCATTTTTGCACTGAATCACTGCTTTCTCTGTTACTTGTCTGTCCTATTCCGTTACACCTTCCTGGCGTCTTAAAATATCATATACAGATGCTTCTCCGCTTAATGCCACATACAGCACCTGCTTTGGATGCGGCGCACTCTCCTGCTCCTGCCCATCCTCATCTACGATCTTTTCCACCGTTACTTCTACGTTCTGTCCGTCCGGTTTCATAATCTCAACAGTCTCACCTACGGAGAACTTATTTCTCTGTTCGATGCGGTACATACCATCTTTAATCCCGCCGATAATGCCAAGATAAGTGTACTCTTTGATATACGTGTTACTATCGTAGATCTGGCTCTCATCACCCGGTTTTCCAAAATAAAATCCGGTCGTAAACTGACGGTACGTACAGTTCGAAATCTGATCCCTGTACCATGGCATATTCGCCTCATATTTCTTCGGATCCTCCAGATAATCATCGATCGCCTTGCGGTAAGTTCTCGCAACCGTCGCCACATACAGAGCCGTCTTCATGCGTCCCTCAATCTTAAAACTATCAATTCCCGCATCGATCATCTCCGGAATGTGTTCAATCATACACAGATCTTTTGAGTTGAAAATGTATGTCCCTCTTTCATTCTCATACACCGGCATATATTCGCCCGGCCTTGTCTCTTCTACCACGGAATATTTCCAACGGCAAGGATGTGTACAGGCACCCTGATTGGCATCTCTTCCCGTAAAGAAATTGCTCAGCAGGCATCTTCCGGAATAAGAGATACACATTGCCCCATGGATAAAACTTTCGATCTCCATCTCTGCCGGGATATGCGCACGGATCTCCCTGATTTCTTTTAATGAAAGTTCTCTGGCTGTTACCACACGCTTTGCCCCCAGGTTCCACCAGAAGTTGAATGTTCCATAGTTCGTGTTATTTGCCTGTGTGCTGACATGTCTTTCTATCTCCGGACAGATTTCTTTTGCAAGCATGAAAATTGCCGGATCTGCAATGATCAACGCATCCGGTCCGATTTCTTTTAGTTCTTTTAAATACTCTGCCGCACCCTCCAGGTCATCATTATGCGCAAGAATATTTACAGTGACATGGACTCTTGCTCCATGCTCATGCGCAAACTGCACACCTTCTTTCATGTCTTCCATAGAGAAGTTCTTTGCCTTTGCACGAAGTCCAAATGCCTCTCCTCCGATATATACTGCATCTGCACCAAACATAACCGCAGTCTTCAACACTTCCAGACTGCTTGCAGGAATCAGTAATTCTGGATGTCTGTTTCTCATCTTATCGATTCTCCTTCTCCTCTTTTTTCTTCTTGATACTAAGTGCCACACCATCGCCCAGCGGAATGATCGATGTCTCCAGCACATCGCTGTGCTTTAATTCATAGAGGTAATCCCGCATACGGCTGTGGATCGTACGGTTCCGCCTCTCTACCGCAAATCTGGACTCTATGATATCCCCGTCCTGTAATACGTTGTCTGACATCAGGATTCCTCCTTCCGAAAGCAGTCTTACCGCCTCCGGCATATAATGGATATACTGTCCCTTGGCCGCATCCATAAAGATAAAATCATACGGGCCTTCCAGGGTCTTCATCACTTCCAGGGCATCCCCTTCGATCAGTGTGATCTGTTCTTCTTTCCCCGCACGCTTAAAGTTGTTTCTTGCGACCGGGATTCTTTTTTCATAGTTTTCTATTGTTGTGATATGGCTTCCTTCCGGAAGATATTCACTCATTAAGATTGCCGAAAATCCGACTGCCGTGCCCACCTCCAGGACTCTGGCCGGGCGGTTCATTAACATCATTACCTTTAAGAAGCTCTGGGTTTCTTTGCGGATGATCGGTACGAAGTTTTCCAATGCTTCCTGTTCGATTGCCTCTATCACAGGATTCTCCGGACGTTCCAACGACCGGATGTATGTAACCATACGTTCATCTACGATCATAGTATCTCTACCTCTGTTCTAACTGTTTGTACCTGTTCTTTCCTGCAGTTTCTCTTAGGATTCTACAAGGAAACGAGCCGTACACTGTACAAAACCAGCCTCACACACTGTGTCGGAAGGCGCCGGTTTCGTACTATGTGGCGGCTCATTTTTTCTTTTTTTATACGTCCATAATGATCGGAAGGATCATTGGTCTTCTCTTGGTACGTTTCCAAATGAAATCGTTCATCGTATCACGGATCACAAGCTTGATCTTACTCCAGTCTGCGTTGCGCTGATGTGTCAGACAATCCTCCACTGCATCTGTAAGGACTTTTCTTGCCTCTTCCATCAGGCTTTCGGACTCTCTTACATAGACGAATCCACGCGATACAATATCCGGACCTGCAAGAAGCTGATTGCTTCCTTTTTCCAGTGTCAGTACAACGATCATAATACCGTCTTCCGCCAGATGCTGTCTGTCACGAAGTACAATATTTCCAACATCTCCTACACCAAGTCCGTCTACCAGAATCTCTCCTGTGTGTACATTGTCTACTACTTTTGCTTCCTTCTCACTGACTTCCAGAACATTACCGGATTTCAGGATGAAAATATTATCTTTCGGAATGCCAAGCATTCTGGCAATTCCTGCATTTGCTTTGAGGTGACGATATTCTCCGTGAACCGGAATCGCATATTTCGGTTTTACCAGAGAATAGATCAGTTTCAGTTCTTCCTGACATGCATGACCGGATACATGTGCATCCTGGAAGATGACATTCGCTCCCTTAGCTGTCAGTTCATTGATCACCTTGGATACAGACTTTTCATTTCCAGGGATCGGATTCGAGCTGAAGATGATCGTATCACCAGGCATGATCGTTACTTTCTTATGCACATCTGCTGCCATACGCGACAGAGCTGCCATAGATTCTCCCTGGCTTCCGGTTGTGATCAGAACGGTCTTCTCCGGAGGATAATTCTTAAGCTGGTCAATCTCGATCAGCGTCTTATCCGGAACATTTAAGTATCCCAGTTCCTGTGCAACCTGGATGATATTCACCATGCTTCGTCCCTCTACGACCACCTTACGGTCATATTTACATGCCGTATTGATGATCTGCTGCACACGGTCTACATTTGACGCAAATGTTGCAATGATAATTCTGGTATCTTTATGCTCTGCAAAAACATGATCAAATGTGATACCCACCGTACGCTCTGACTGTGTAAATCCTGGTCTCTCGGCATTGGTACTATCTGACATCAGTGCCAGTACGCCTTTCTTGCCGATCTCTGCAAATCTCTGCAGATCGATCGCATCGCCGTATACCGGTGTATAATCTACTTTAAAGTCTCCTGTATGCACAACGATACCGGCCGGTGAATAGATTGCCAGTGCTGCCGCATCCTGAATACTGTGGTTTGTCTTGATAAATTCGATACGGAACTGACCCAGATTGATCGACTGTCCGTGTCTGACAACTTTTCTTCTTGTACTGCGGAGCAGATTGTGTTCCGTCAGCTTTTTCTCAATGATTCCCATCGTAAGCTTTGTCGCATAGATAGGAAGATTCAGTTCTCTTAATACATAAGGAAGTGCACCGATATGGTCCTCATGTCCATGGGTGATTACAAATCCTTTTACTTTCTGAATGTTATCTTTCAGGTAAGTGACATCCGGAATGACCAGGTCGATTCCGAGCATATCCTCCTCCGGGAAAGATAATCCGCAGTCTACAACAATAATACTGTCTTCATACTCAAAAGCTGTGATGTTCATTCCGATCTTTTCCAGACCTCCGAGTGGAATGATACGCATTTTTCCATTGTTTTCTCTCTTCAAAATTACACCTCCACGTGTTTACCGCACTACTTTTTTCTGCCTCTTTTTTGGCACTCCCTGCACTGTCCATAGAACTTTAATTCGTGGTCTAACACATGAAATCCCGTGGTATCTTCGATCTTATCTTCCAGATCTTCCAACAGATCATCCTTAAACGGAAGAATCTTACCACATGTCCTGCATATCAGATGGTGATGATGATGTCTTTCTTCTCCATCAAAGAATTCTCCGATTTCATAACGTGCACATCCATCGTCAAGACTGATACGATCCACCAATTGCATTTCCAGTAACAGCTGCACTGTCCGGTATATAGTTGCCAGCCCAATCTCCGGATAATCTTCTCTTACTAATTCATAAATATCTTCTGCAGTCAGATGCTTATCGCGGTGATCTGCAAGGACCTCCAGTACCAGTATACGCTGGTTGGTAACTTTCAACCCCTTTTCTCTCAGCATTTCTTTAAACTTCTCTTTACTGATAGACATTCCAAACTACCTTTCAATCTCTACATCTTCAAGTAGTTCTTCAAATACTTTCAGAACGGCAGAAAGCTCTACATCATCCTCTACGATCTCGTATACGCTCTCTGACTGGCTCTCTCCTGATGTGTCTTTCAGGATCAGACATTCTGCATCATCTTCTTCCGAATCCGTCACCAGAATATATGACACACCACCGACTTTCGTCTGTTCCAGTACATAAAAATCTACTTCTTCATTCATCTCTTCGGACATAAATTTAATCTTTTCCATCTGCAATCTACCTCTTAATCCAGTGGCGTGCGTGCAAGTGAATCCAGATATCCCTGCAATATAAAAACAGCCGCAATCTTATCAATATATTTCTTGCGGTCTTCACGCCTTACCTTATTCTCTATTAAAGTCCGTTCAGCTTCTACCGTGGTCAGACGCTCGTCCCACATCACGACCTCCAGGCCGGTCCGTCTTTTTAACATCTCACCAAATGCCATTGATTTTTCCGCACGATCTCCAATATCATTGTTCATATGCTTCGGAAGTCCGAGGACAATCTTCGTAACCTGGTACTCTTCGATCAGTGCTTCGATACGCGCACAGGTCTTTCTGAGCTTGTTCTCGTCCTTTCTGCATATAGTCTCCACTCCCTGAGCAGTAATTCCCAACGGATCACTGACTGCAACACCTACCGTCTTGGATCCATAGTCCAGTCCCATGATTCTCATAGTCATTATTCCCACTCATTATGCTCGATATACGTCTTGAGCATCTCTTCTACCAGTTCATCTCTTTCCATCTTCATGATCAGACTTCTGGCTCCGTTATGGCTTGTGATATAAGTCGGATCGCCGGACATAATGTATCCTACGATCTGATTCACCGGATTATATCCCTTTTCACTCAATGCCTTGTATACGATTTCCAGAATATCTTTTGCACTGATCTGCGGTCCACTTTCCACCTGGAAAAACTGGGTATTTGTCATATTTTTCATGTAATCACGTCCTCCAAAAATATTTCAATTTTATTCTACATGATTAAATCTTAAATTTCAATGCAATATTTGTAATTGGTTTTCAATTTCTACATTTACAAGCTGATTAATAAGATTATTCGGATTTTTTACACCAATTTTCACATATTCCTTCGTGTGGCCGATCTGTAATTCTTTTCCGTTGTGTATAATTTTCTCTTCGATCAGAACTTCCTGCGTGGTTCCGATTAGTCTTTCTTCGTATGCAGCCTGCTTTCTATGGCTCAGTTCTATAAGTTCCGCACTTCTTGCGGCCTTGATCTGATCCGGAACCTGGTCTTTCATTGCTGCAGCCTTCGTTCCTTCTCTTCTGGAATATTTGAAAATGTGTGTCTCGTAGAAATCCACTTTGTCTACAAATGCTTTTGACTCGGCAAATTCTTCTTCCGTTTCTCCCGGGAATCCAACGATCACATCTGTTGTAAGTGCCGGGTTATGGAAATACCTGCGGAGCAGCCGGCATTTCTCATAATACTCTTCCGCCGTGTATCTGCGGTTCATGCGCTTCAGTGTTGCGTTGCATCCACTCTGCAGTGACAGATGGAAATGCGGACACATCTTCGGAAGCTGTGCGATCATCTGCACGAATTTCTCCGTGATGATTCTTGGTTCCAGT
This sequence comes from uncultured Dorea sp., assembly GCA_934309195.1. Classification (GTDB taxonomy): domain Bacteria; phylum Bacillota; class Clostridia; order Lachnospirales; family Lachnospiraceae; genus Dorea_A. The sequence continues at coordinate 3,629 of CAKRCY010000030.1, read as the reverse complement.
GATCCGAGACGGATTCTTTCAATTCCATCTACTTCGTGGATTGCAAGGATCAGGGATAACAGATTGTCATCGCAGTCGATTCCATAGGAACTCAGGTGAATTCCCGTCAGTACCACTTCTTTGTATCCGTTGTCCGCCAATGTCTTTACCTCTTCCAGCACGCTGTCACGGCTTCTGCTTCTTACTCTTCCTCTTGCGAATGGAATAATGCAGTAAGAACAGAACTGATTACATCCATCCTGTACCTTAATATAAGCTCTCGTATGTTCTGCTGCCGTGCTTAAATGCAGATCTTCATACGCCTTTTCGTGATTGATATCCAGAATCTCCTGATAGGTCTCTGCCGCCTTCTCCTGTTTTGCCGGTGTTCCGGCCTGGGCATCCGGATTTTTCTCTTTCTCATAATTTTCCAGAATCTCGACAATATTCTGCTTCTTGTTATTTCCGATAACAATATCGATTCCATCCGGGATGTCATCTTTCCTTGCCTGCACGTAACAGCCGCAGGCAACAACAACCGAATCCGGATTCATCTTTCTTGCCCTGTGCAGCATCTGTCTGGACTTCCGGTCTGCCATATTTGTCACCGTACAGGTATTGATGATATACACATCTGCACCTTCCTGAAACGGCACGATCTCATACCCGTGCTTTTCCAACAGTTCCTGCATGGCTTCCGTCTCATACGCATTCACTTTGCACCCGAGATTATGCAATGCTACTTTCTTCATGTATCTGTTCCTTTCTTTTTACACATTGTTTTGCACATTGTTGTAACTTCTAACGAAAATCTTCTGAATTCTTTGGCAATTTGTTTCTTGACTTTTCTTCGTCTGACTCTTAATATATCTATAGAACAAGAAATGAATCAAGGAGGGTATTCCAATGAAAACAGTAAAGATTTCTTTAAATTCAATTGACAAAGTAAAATCATTTGTAAATGACATCACAAAATTTGATTATGATTTTGATCTTGTATCCGGAAGATATGTCATCGATGCAAAATCAATCATGGGAATCTTCAGCTTAGATCTTTCTAAACCGATCGATCTGAACATCCACGCTGATGATAATGTAGATGAGATCATGGCTATGTTAAAACCATATCTTTGTGACTAATCCGTCATTAAAGTAAATGATCTACTTAGAAAAAAGGGCTGGCCTGTTGAAGGGTCCAGCCCTCTTTTGATTCTTATTTCACTTCAATAATCTCAACAGTCTCGATCGCCTGTTTCATCAGCTCATCAATCTTTTCATTCAGATTCTCTTCTGAACGTCGGATCACATCAATATTCGGCTTTGTTACCGGATGTTTTGCCACGAAGATCGTACAGCAGTCTTCAAACGGCTGGATGGATGTCTCGTAAGTATCGATCTTCTCTGATACATCCACAATCTCCTGCTTGTCAAATCCGATCAGCGGACGGTAAACCGGCATCGTACATACATCATTGGTTGCCGCAAGACTCTGCATGGTCTGACTTGCCACCTGTCCGATACTCTCACCTGTGATCATACCCAGGCATCCGTCTTCTTTTGCAAAATGCTCGGCAATACGCATCATATATCTTCTCATAATGATCGTCAGTTCATCGTGCGGGCACTGGTCATAGATATAAAGCTGGATGTCAGTAAAGTTAACTACGTGAAGCTTGATCGGTCCGGAATATTTTGCTACCTTCTTCGCAAGATCCACAACTTTCTGTTTTGCACGCTCACTTGTATACGGCGGTGCGTGGAAATAGGTTGCTTCAAGGCTCACACCACGTTTTGATACCATATATCCTGCAACCGGGCTGTCAATACCACCGGATAACAGCAGCATCGCCGAACCATTCGTTCCAACCGGCATTCCGCCTGCTCCCGGGATGATCTGTGAATATACATAAATCTCATTTCTTACTTCTACATTGACCATGACATCCGGATGATGCACATCGACTTTGATTCCGCTCTCCGGAAATGCATACAGAATAGCCTCTCCAAGGTCACGGCTGATCTCCATGGAATTCAGCGGGTACGACTTCTTTGCACGTCTGGATTCTACTTTGAATGTGAAGTTCTTATCCGGATACATCTCATCCATATATGCCACAACGTCTTTCTTCAGTTCTTCAAATCCTTTATCCTCCATACGGACAACCGGACAGATTCCGACCAGACCAAATACCTTTTTCAGATGTTCTACCGTCTCATCATAATCGTAATCTCCTTCACAGTCCACATAGATTCTCGCCTGTGACTTGTGCACATCAAACTGTCCGTCCACATCCTTTAATGCATAGCGCACCTGGCGTACCAGTGCATCCTCGAACAGATGACGGTTCTTTCCCTTAATTCCAATCTCTCCATATTTTAATAAAAATGTATGAAATCTCATCTTCTGATTCCTTTCCTGATTTCTTTCTCTTTTATCGTGATCTACTTAATGTCTGGTATATCTTCTAAGCATCGGTACTATATTATATAGTGCATCGAGCGTATAGTCAATCTCTTCCATCGTAGTAAATTCTGACATGCTGAACCTGAGCGTCGCATCCAGGAACTCCTGCTTTGCGCCGATTCCCTTTAACACACCGCTGATCTGTGGATGATTGGATGCACATGCCGAACCGGATGATACATAGATTCCCTTATCTTCCAATGCATGCAGCAATACTTCACTCCGGATACCTGCGATTCCCACACTGATAATATGTGGTGCCGATGTCTCATCATATAATCCGTGGATCGTCGTATTCTCAATCTTTTCCACGCCTTCGATGAAATGCTGCTTTAGCATCCTCATCTTCTCTACCTTCTTATCCAGGTCGTCGTAAATCGTCTTTGCTGCCAGGGAAAGTCCAGCGATTCCCGGTACATTTTCTGTTCCGGAACGCATATCATGCTGCTGGCCGCCTCCATAAACGATCGGACGGATCTTTACATTTTCACCGATGTATAAAGCACCCACACCCTTCGGTCCGTGGATCTTATGACCACTGATGGAACACATATCTACCTTGAGTTTCTTCGGATAAATCTTATATTTTCCAAATCCCTGTACCGCATCGACATGGAATAAAATATCTTTATTATATGCCTTTACGATACTTGCCGCTTCCTGAATCGGCTGAACAGAACCTACCTCGTTATTCACATACATGACCGATACCAGAATCGTATCTTCACACAGTGCTTCCTGCAGCGCATCCAGACGGATTCTTCCATACTGGTCTACCGGAAGATAGGTTACACGGAATCCTTCTTCCTCTTCCAGAAAACGCATGGTATTAATAATTGCCGGATGTTCAATAGATGACGTGATCAGGTGGTTGCCTGCACGCTTGTTCGCCCTTGCTGCACCGATCAGCGCCATATTGTCACTCTCGGTACCGCCGGAAGTAAAATATACTTCCTTTTCCTGTACTTTCCACAGTCTTGCAAATGTCTCTTTTGCTTCTTTTATATATTTTTCTGCTTCCACACCCTTGTTATGCATGGAAGACGGATTGCCATAGTCTTCACACATAACCTTCTGCACCAGTTCCCCGACGCTTCGATATGCCATGGTGGTCGCCGAATTATCCAGATATACTTCCTTCATTTCTTCACTTCCTGTACTCTTCATTCTTAGTATTAGATTATGT
>CAKRCY010000029.1:0-27933 GCA_934309195.1 uncultured Dorea sp. | reverse complement strand
TTTTGCCCCTTTAGAATTGACCCGCCGATGGAACCTGAACAGGAACGCCTTTCCAAGCTTTATTCCGGTTCGGGTATTCACAGCCTTCCTGAATTAAATCCCAAATAAAACCCTAATTACATTTACCAACATTTAACAAAAACTTTTTGAAATCATGATAGAACCTCTATAAGCAGAAATGATAGGATAGTCACCGTACGAGAAATGACGAAAAAGAAGCGGTCATCAGGACTGCAAAGGAGGAAAAGAATGTCAGAAATTGCGTTAAGAAATGTCTGTAAGCAATTTGATTCAGAGCACTATGGAGTAAAGGATTTTAATCTGGACATTCATGATAAAGAATTTGTGATTTTTGTCGGACCTTCCGGATGTGGGAAGTCAACGACATTGAGATTGATCGCCGGTCTTGAAGAGATTACAGATGGTGAGTTGTGGATAGATGGAAAACTCTGTAATTATCTGGAGCCGAAAGAACGGGAGATGTCGATGGTATTTCAGAACTATGCATTGTATCCGAATATGACGGTTTATGGAAATATTGCATACTCACTGAAGATCAGAAAGGTACCAAAACAGGAGATTGATAAGCGCGTCAGACAGGTAGCCAGAATTCTGGAGATTGCTTCCCTGTTAGACCGTAAACCGGTCGCCCTGTCTGGAGGACAGAAGCAGAGAGTTGCGATCGGAGCAGCGATCATCCGGCAGCCGAAAGCGTTCCTGATGGACGAACCGCTTTCTAATCTGGATGCAAAATTACGTGCACAGATGCGCGTGGAACTGCAGAAATTGCATAAAGAACTGGATACAACGATCATCTATGTAACCCATGACCAGACAGAAGCAATGACACTGGGGACAAAGATCGTAGTTATGAAGGATGGTCTGATCCAGCAGGTAGATACACCACAGAGCATTTACGATAATCCGGTCAATAAATTTGTAGCAGGATTTGTCGGCTCTCCGTCTATGAACTTCATTGCATGTGATGTATATGCAGAAAGAGAAAAGACGGCATTGATCTTTGCAACAACCGGACCGGTAAAGAAAGTCTATCTGACCGGGCGGAATGCAGAAATCGTCCGTGAAAAATATAATGGTAAACGCGTGATCCTGGGAATCCGCCCGGAAGATATATATGAATATGAAGAAGCAAAAGCTGGTGGATTTGAGCAAAACAGTGTGGGTGTAGAAGAGACAGTCGTCACAAGAGAAATGCTCGGTGCGGAAGTAGTCTTGTATTTTGATGAACAGAACCGGACACATGCCGTCAGATTACAGCCATCCAACCGTACGAAGGCAGGAGAAAAGGTGAAGCTGTACTTTGATATGGACCGTGTTCATGTATTTGATATAGAGACAGAAGAAAATATTCTGTACAGGAAAGGATGTTAAGAATGAAAAAGAGAAATAAACTGCAGATCACGCCGTATTTCTATCTGTTCCCAAGTATTCTGATATTTGCGATATTTCTGTTTTATCCATTTGTGAAGACGGTGTACTTAAGCTTGTTCATGACCGATAAAATGGGACAGGCGAAGTTGTTTGTGGGACTTCAGAATTATGTAGATCTGCTGGCTTCAGAGTCATTTAGAAATAGTTTGAAAGTGACACTGATATTTGTTGCCATCGTTGTGTTTGGCGGAATGCTTCTTGGATTGGCAGCAGCGGTTCTGTGTAACAAGGCGTTTCCGGGAATCCGGGTATTCAGTACAGCGTATGCGCTTCCGATGGCGATTGCATCCAGTTCGGCCGCAATGATCTTCCAGATCATGCTTCACCCGGCAGTGGGAATCGTGAATAAACTTCTTGGATTGGACATCAACTGGCTGAATGATCCACATACAGCACTTTACTGTGTGGCAATCCTGACAGCGTGGCTGAACAGTGGAATCAATTTCCTGTATTTTTCTGCAGGACTGGGAAATATTGATGAGACAATCTATGAAAGAGCATCTGTAGACGGGGCAAGCGGTGTACAACAGTTCTTTAGTTTGACACTTCCTGGATTGTCACCAATCATGTTCTATACCGTGGTTGTCAATATTATTCAGGCATTTCAGTCGTTTGGTCAGATCAAGATCCTGACAGAGGGTGGTCCGAATGAATCGACCAATGTAATCGTATATTCAATTTACAGAGATGCATTTTTTAACTACAGATTCGGAAGTGCGTCTGCACAGTCAGTGATCTTATTCGTTATTATCATGTTGATAACGCTTGTGATGTTCCGCATTGAAAAGAAGGGAGTGAATTACTAATGAGTCAGTCGGAAAGTATGGCAATTCCAATGGAGGGGCGTCTTTCGAAGAAAGAACTTCTGGAATTGAAAAATAAAATGAATGCGAAGGCACTTGCAAAAAGGAGAAGCCGTACAGCACTCAGACTTTTGGCTAACATTGTATTTGCAGTACTGATTTTACTTCCGCTTTTGTATGCAATAAGCATTGCATTTATGCCGTCGAATGAATTATTTACGACAGATCTGAATCTGTTCCCAAAGCATCCTACATTACAGAATTTTAAGGATGCATTTACAACAGTACCGTTACTTAGATTTATTGTGAACTCGTTTGTCATGGCGGGCTGTATCACGGTCGGACAGATCATTTCCTGCTCGTTGGCAGCATTTGCATTTTCATTCCTGGATTTCAAAGGGAAAGGATTTCTGTTTGCAGTGGTTATGGCAACGATGATGGTTCCGGGAGAGGCGACGATCATCTCCAATTATCTGACTGTTGGAAAATGGGGAATCCTGGATACATATCCGGTACTGATCATCCCTTATCTGACATCGGCAATGGGAATCTTTTTATTCCGTCAGTTCTATATGACATTTCCGATGTCGCTGTATGAATCTGCGAAACTGGATGGATGCAGCAACTTAAGATTTATCGCCAAAATTCTGATACCGCTGACAAAATCAGCAATCGGAGCAATGGCAGTCTATACATTTATTAATGCATGGAACATGTATATGTGGCCGTTACTGGTTACGGGTTCCAACAACATGAGAACGGTACAGATCGGTATCAGTATGCTGGACAGTGTGGATTCGCAGTCAATCACGCTGATGATCGCAGGAGTTGTGATGATCATTATTCCGTCGATCTCTATCTTTATCGTCGGTCAGAAACAGCTGATCAGAGGTATGTTCTCGGGAGCTGTTAAAGGCTAAACAGTATCATTTTATAGTGGTAGAAACGGGAAATACAATATTCACGATCCCGATTCTATATATAACATCTGTGTATACCACATACACGTACAATACCAGGATATCAGAGATAACTGCAAAAGCAAGATCTGCAACCTTGCAGTTATCTCCGATATGACAAAATGGTAAAAGAAACAAAAAAGTATTTCTCAGGAGGGAAAGGTATTATGAAGAAAAAAGCAGTCTCAATATTGCTTGTGGCAGCAATGGCAGTCGGGATGCTGGCAGGATGTGGAAATGGAAAGTCATCCGTAAGCCAGAATGGTTCTGACGGAAGTACAGACAGTAATGAAAAAGTAGAAATGGCTGATGCGAAAGACGTAGATGGAACAACGATTACATTCTGGCATTCGATGGGCGGTGTCAATGGTCAGGCAATCGATACGCTGGTGAAAAAGTTCAATGATGAGAACGAATATGGAATCAAAGTAGAGTCCCAGTATCAGGGAGAGTATGATGATTCCCTGAACAAATTAAAGAGCGCACAGATTGGTAATATGGGAGCAGATCTGGTACAGGTATATGAGATCGGTACACGTTTTATGATCGAATCCGGATGGACGGTTCCGATGCAGGAAATGATCGATGCAGATAACTATGACGTGTCTCAGATTGAGCCAAACCTTGCAGCATACTATACGATTGATGACAAATTGTATTCTATGCCATTTAACTCATCTACACCAATTATGTATTATAATAAAGATATGTTTGCAAAGGCAGGAATCACAGATATTCCGGACAGTCTGGAAGGAATTGATAAGATTGGTGAGCAGTTAATGTCAAAAGGCGGAGCCAGCGAAGTAATGTCACTTGGAATTTATGGATGGTTCTTTGAGCAGTTTGTCGGAAAACAGGGCCTTGATTATGCAAATAATGGAAACGGACGTGACAAAGCAGCTACAGCCGTTGATTTTGATAAGAACGGCGCAGCTAAGAATATTCTGACAGAGTGGCAGAAATTAAATAAAGACGGATTTGCTCCGGTCGTAGGAAAAGGCGGAGATGCAGGACTTGCAGATTTCTCAGCAGGAAAGTCAGCGATCACACTTGGATCGACAGCTTCTCTGAAACAGGTTCTTCAGGATGTAAATGGAAAATTTGAAGTTGGAACAGCATACTATCCGAAGGTAAAAGAAAGTGATGAAGGCGGTGTATCTATCGGCGGTGCATCTTTATGGGCGCTGAACAATAATGATCCGAAGAAGCTCCGTGCAACATGGGAGTTCATTAAATTCTTGATCTCTCCGGAATCACAGGCATACTGGAATGCTCAGACAGGATACTTCCCGGTTACAACAAAAGCACAGGATGAGCAGACATTTAAAGACAACATTGCAGAGTATCCACAGTTCCAGACTGCGATCGATCAGCTGCATGATTCTTCACCGGAATATTGCGGAGCACTGTTAAGTGTATTCCCGGAAGCAAGAGCGACTGTAGAATCTGAGATTGAAAGCATGTTAAATGGAAAAGAAGATGTCGATACAGCTGTAGAGAAAATGTCAGAGTCTATTAACAAATCAATCAAAGAATATAACACTGTAAATAATTAATGAAAAAAAGAGGCGTTACAATTGAGTAATACAAAAGTAATTGCACACAGAGGCGCCAGCGGATATGCTCCGGAAAATACACTGGAAGCATTTTTGCTGGCAATCGAACAGGGGGCGGACGGAATCGAGCTGGATGTACAGTTATCCAGAGACGGGATTCCGGTTGTAATTCATGACGAGACGATTGACCGGGTGACAGACAGAACCGGTTATGTAAAAGATTACACACTTCAGGAATTAAAAGAACTGACTGTGTTAAAGGACAGATTCCCACAATACAGCCAATCGAAGATTCCAACTTTGAAAGAAGTATTAGAAGCAGTAAAATCATCTGGCATCCAGGTGAATATAGAATTAAAGACGGGAATCTACTGGTATCCGGATATAGAAAAAAAGGTTGCAGAGATTGTAGAGGAGACAGGAATGAAAGAAAAGATCATTTATTCTTCTTTTAACCACTACAGCGTGCAGCGAATCAAAGAAATTGTACCGGATGCAGAGACGGCTTATCTGTACAGTGATGTGATTCTGAATGTAGAAGATTATGCCAGAAAGACAAAAGTAGATGGTTTACATCCGGCAGTATATCATGTAAAGATGGCGGATTTCCTGAAAGGATATATAGAAAGCGGCCTGAATGTGCGTGTCTGGACTGTGAATGAAGAAGCGGATATGAAAGCATTGACAGAAGCAGGTGTAACAGCAGTGATCACAAATTATCCGGATGTGGCTGCCCGGATCATATAAAGAAAAAAATACACAATATCAGAAAATGAGCAGAAGCTTAATTCCGATATTGTGTATTTTTATTACTGCAGCTGACTCAGACGGCTGCGGAGTACAGGTCCGACGATGATCGCAATGATGATCTTCACTGCGTCACCGGCAAGATAAGGGATTACTCCGACAGAAAGTGCTGCAACGAATGACATTTTCAACTGGATCGCAAGCCACTCTGTACCGAAGATATAAGTGACGGCCATACCGATGACCATACCGGCAACTGCCAGGACTCTGTTCTTTGGAAATTTATCAACGAACAGTCCGGAAATCAGTGCAAGGAAGATGAAACCAATCAGGTATCCGCCGGTAGGACCAGCAAGCTTTCCTAATCCACCGGTAAAACCGGAAAATACAGGAAGACCGACAAGACCAAGTAACAGATATACGATGTAACTGATGGTTGCATCTCTAAAACCAAGTATATAGATACTGATCATGATCACCAGGTTGGTAAGACTGATCGGTACCGGGCTGACAGGAATCGGAATCGCCATAGGAGCGAAGATACAGGTGATCGCAGTCATCAAAGCAATCAGAACCAGTTTGCGGGTGGAAAGCTTTTTCGTTGTTGTGCTATTTGCTGTGTTGTTCATAGTGGTAATTGTCTGCCGTATGACATGGCAGAACTCCTTTCCTTTAGTTTTATATCAAAAATATAACAGAAGTATAAAATAAACAGGATAAAATGTCAACTGCAAAAGATAGCCGGTTAACAATCGGATGTGAGCAAGCGTATACTGTTAACAAAAGCATACGATTTGAAAATGTATAGTATTGTGTAAACATTAAAACAAATAAAGAAAAATCAGATAATTCAACCGTTAAAATGAAATAATGAAAAATAAATAAAATTAATTGCAAAAAGTATTGACAAAACAAAAGCCGAATGATATTATGTAATCAATCCAAAGGAAATCCAAAATAAACAAAAAAGAATTCCTGACGAGAAAGGGAATCTTGAAAATTTAATATCACATATTTTATAAGATGTATTTTTATTATAAATTCTCAATTCGTTTAAGAATCGAAAATACAGGATATAGGTATTAAATATTTGGTAAGGCATCGGATATTAGATATCGTAAAATATATTGTAGAGAAAGAGAATGGATGAATAAAGATTATAGAAAGATATCAAGGGGATATGGATCATAATCATAGAAGAGATGAGATAATAAATTCAAACTTATATTTTAAGTGATAAAAGAAAAGTTTATCAAGGATGAAGAATATTTCATATGTCGGTGAGATATCGTTGATTGGAAATTTATGAAAAGGAGGCTTAATCCAATGGACACAGTAGAATCATCGAATCAATATGTTAGTGGTATGGCAGGTAGAAGTTCCCAGAGAATAAGCCTTTATTATAATAGATAAAAGGCCGGTAGAGGAGATTCAGAAGAAAAGAATAGACGGAGAAAATATACACCGGACGATAAAAAGAACTGCAGACATATTGAACAGAATACCACATATTTAAAGATATTATTAATATGTGTAAAGAAACATGAATAGTAGATTTGAATGAACGTGCAAAGAAGATGAGTAAAAGATCATCGGAAAGCATACAAAGGCGACAGGGAACAAGAAATAAAAAATAAAAATCATTCTCCGATATAAAAATTAAATATGATAAAATTGAATATGTAACAGCCATCATAGCAAAGATTATGATGGCTGTTTTTTTACGGGATATCAGAGAGCAGCCGGCAGATATTTTACAGAGATAAAAAAATTGTAATTTTTGTAATATTTTTTTAACATATTTGGCGGGATATTTTGACAATAAACAGGTCATATGATAAACTTATATAAGTAAAATTGTAGGGAAATACGCTTTTTTAAAATAAACATTTGAGGTGAGAGATATTGGATAAATATGAATACAGGGTGAAGACCGAGCAAATGCTTGATCATCTGGAAAAGAAGGAGTACCAGCAGGCAAAGGAAATTGCTGATGGTATAGACTGGCGAAGAGTAAAGAATGCATCAATGCTCAATACGGTCAGTGAGATTTATGAATATAACGGTGAGTTTAAGAAGGGGAGAGACATCTTATTCCTGGCATTTGACAGAGCACCGGGAAGCAGAAAAATTGTATATCGCTTAGGCACACTGGCATTGAAGATCAAAGATATCAGAGAAGCTACGGATTGTTATGAAGAATTCGTAAAGCTGGCACCGAAAGATCCGAATCAGTATATTTTGAAATATAAGATTCTGAGAACACAGGGGGCATCGCTGACAGATCAGATTACAGCACTGGAAGAATTTAAAAAAGCGGAATATATTGAAAAGTGGGCATATGAACTTGCCAAATTGTATGATGAAGCCGGAATGACTGCAGAATGTCTGGAAGAATGTGATGATCTGATCTTGTGGTTCAGTGAAGGCAAATATGTATACCTTGCAATGGAACTGAAGATGAAGTACAAACCACTGACACCACTTCAGCAGGAGAAATATGACAGCCGTCCGGGAGCGGTTAAGAAGAAACCGGAACCGGAAAAACAACCGGAATCAACACTGGAAGAAGTGGATGACGAGAATGAATATAATGAAGGTACAGAAGAGACTGCCGGAGAGCCATTGACAGAAAGAGTTGATGAATCTGAAGTTCAGGAAATCCCTCCGCAGGAAGTGCCGATGCAGGAAACTGTTGTACAGGAAGAACCGGCAGAAGAAACCATTGTACAGGAAGAGATTCCACAGGAAGAAATTGTAGAAGAAGCTCCGGAAGAAGTCGTAGAAGAAAATCCGGTATATACGGAAACGGAACCGGATACGGCAGAACATGGATCTGCGATTAAACAGGTTGTGACAGGAGCTACTTTGGAAGAAGCTTTGGCGCAGGGCATGGCGGTTGCCAATGGCATTACAATTGAAGAAGAAGCAATGAAAGAGCGTGAAGATGAGATTCTGGCGAATGGTCAGATGATGATCGATGATATTCTTCAGAAGTGGGAAGAAAAACAGAAAGACCACGAAGCGGCAATCGAGAAGCAGAAAGCAAAAGATGAAGAGCGTCTTCAGAAAGAAAGAGAACAGGCTCGCATCCGCCAGGAAGAAGAGCGCAGAGAAGTTGAGAGAAAAGCAGCGGAAGCTGAGGCGAGAAGAAAAGCCGAGGAAGAAGAGGCGGCAAGAAAGGCAGCGGAAGCTGAGGCAAGAAGAAAAGCCGAGGAAGAAGCAGCAAGAAAGGCAGCCGAAGAAGAGGCGAGAAGAAAAGCTGAGGAAGAAGAGGCGGCAAGAAAGGCAGCTGAAGAAGAGGCAAGAAGAAAAGCCGAGGAAGAAGCAGCAAGAAAAGCAGCTGAAGAAGAGGCAAGAAGAAAAGCCGAGGAAGAAGAGGCAAGAAAAGCAGCCGAAGAAGAGGAAGAACCGATAAGTAAGACGCAGAGAATTCCGGATGATATCGTACGCCTGATGGAAGAAATGGAAAATGAAGAGTCGGAAGAAGAACTCTATGAAGAGGATTTTGAAGACGGTTCGGAAACAGAAGAAGACTTCATTGAAGGAATCGAAGAAGAACTTAGCGGAATCGATATGAATGGAAGCAGTTTCGAAGAGGAAGACTTTGAGGATGAAGACTTTGAAGAAGCTGATTTCGAAGAGGAAGACTTTGAGGATGAAGACTTTGAAGAAGCTGATTTCGAAGAGGAAGACTTTGAGGATGAAGACTTTGAAGAGGCTGATTTCGAAGAAGAAGACTTTGAGGACGAAGACTTTGAAGAAGCTGATTTTGAAGAGGAAGACTTCGATGATGAGGAAGAAGACTTTGAGGATGAGGACTTTGAAGAAGCTGATTTTGAAGAGGAAGACTTTGAGGATGAGGACTTTGAAGAAGCTGATTTCGAAGAGGAAGACTTTGAGGATGAAGACTTTGAAGAGGCTGATTTCGAAGAGGAAGACTTCGACGATGATTTTGCAGATGCAGATGATGAAGAGGAAGACTTCGACGATGATTTTGCAGATGTAGACGATGAAGAGACAGATTTTGATGACGAAGACTTAGAGATTGAAGACGACGAAGAAGCGGATGAAGAGTTAGAAATCGAAGAGCCATCAGAGGAAGAGATTCAGGCAAGAATTAAGAAATCTAAAGGCGGTGTTCCGTTCGATACAGGATTTGTTGTAACCGGAAGATATGATCTGAGTGCTACGAGTGAGATTGGTCTGAAAGCCGGACTTACAGAAGAACAGAAGAAGCTGTTCTCATATTTCGTACCGGTGAGAGGAATGAGCGAACAGATCGTTGAAGTACTTGATAACGACAGAAGGGCGCAGAGAGAAGGAACATCCAAGACAGGCAACCTTCTTGTGATTGGTAGAAAAGGATCCGGTAAGACAGTCCTTGCGGTTGATATTGTAAAAGCAATTCAGAAACAGAGAAGTCTGAAACAGGGTAAAGTAGCAATCGTTACAGGTGAATCTCTTAATAAGAAAGAGCTTACGAATATTATTCAGAAGCTGCGCGGCGGAGCGATCATCATTGAGCATGCAGGAAAATTGAATGCAAGAACTGTGAAAGAGTTAAATTATCTGATGGAGAAGAAGACAGGAGAACTGCTCTTTGTACTGGAAGATCAGAGAAAACCTCTGGAGCGTCTGATGACAGCAAACCCGGAATTCAAGAAGAAGTTCAGTTCTAAGCTGGAGCTTCCGGTATTCATCAATGATGAGCTGGTAACATTCGGTCAGACATATGCGAAAGAGAATGGATACAAATTGGATGAGATGGGAATCCTTGCACTGTACAGCCGTATCGATGTGATGCAGAGAGAAGACCATGCAGTATCGGTTGCTGAAGTAAAAGAGATCATGGATGAAGCAATCTCACATTCACAGAAAGCAAATGTAAAACATCTTGCGCGAAGAGTATTCGGTAAGGGAACCGACGATTCTGACAGAATTATTCTGAAAGAAGAAGACTTTAGAATTTAATAAAAACGAATACCTGTAAGAAGCTGTCGATGACGGGATTTACAGGTCGGATTTTGAAAGAGTTTTGACAAACTAAACGGTCAAAGCTCTTTCTTTTTGCCCGTTTGTAAAGTATAATGTTCTTATAAATATGCAGCAGAATGCGAGGGGTAATTATGGCTGAAAAAAAGAAAAAACCATATGAAATAGGTGAGTTAGATCAATACCTTTTCGGACAGGGCAATCATTATGAGATCTATGAGAAGCTGGGCGCACATCTGGTACAGAACGGAAAACAAAAAGGTGTGTATTTTGCAGTATGGGCACCGCATGCGCAGGCGGTATCGGTAGTCGGAGAGTTCAATGAATGGGATACAGAGGCAAACCCGATGAAGAGGGAAGAACCGCTCGGGATCTATACCTGTTTTATACCAGGTGTGAAGAAGGGTCAGATGTATAAATATTGTATCGAGACTTATTCGGGAGAACAGATATTTAAGGCGGATCCATATGCCAATTATGCGGAGTTAAGACCTGGAACAGCATCCAGGGTTACAGATATTGAGAATATCAAATGGACAGACGCAGAGTGGATGACACGTAGAAAGACCTGGAATCATAAGCAAGAGCCGATGTCTGTCTATGAGGCACACATTGGTTCCTGGATGCGTCACCCGGGACGGGAAGATGAAGGATTCTATACATATAGAGAATTTGCCAGGGCAATTACCAAATACGTAAAAGAGATGGGTTACACACATGTGGAACTGATGGGAATTGCCGAGCATCCGTTTGATGGATCCTGGGGATATCAGGTGACCGGATACTATGCACCGACATCCAGATACGGGTCGCCGGAAGATTTCGCATGGATGATCAATTATCTGCATAGGAATAAAATCGGTATCATTCTCGACTGGGTACCGGCACATTTCCCGAAGGATGCACACGGACTGGCAGATTTTGACGGAACACCGACTTACGAATATGCAGATCCAAGACTGGGAGAACATCCGGACTGGGGAACGAAAGTATTTGATTTTGGAAAGAATGAGGTGCGGAACTTCCTGATCTCAAATGCGTTATTCTGGGTTGAGAAGTTCCATATAGACGGACTCCGGGTGGATGCAGTTGCGTCTATGCTCTATCTGGATTACGGACGGAAGGACGGAGAATGGGTTGCAAACAAATATGGCGAGAATAAGAATCTGGAGGCAATCGATTTCTTCAGACATCTGAATTCTGTTGTACTTGGAAGAAACCCGGGAGCACTTATGATCGCAGAGGAATCTACGGCATGGCCGCAGGTTACCGGAGATGTAGAAGAAGGTGGACTGGGATTCAGCCTGAAGTGGAATATGGGATGGATGCATGACTTCACAGAATATATGAAGCTGGATCCATATTTCAGAAAAGACAATCATCATCTGATGACATTTGCAATGAGTTACGCGTACAGTGAGAATTATATTCTGGTATTGTCGCATGATGAGGTGGTACATCTCAAGTGTTCGATGCTGAATAAGATGCCGGGACTTGGATTTGATAAATATGCGAATCTGAAAGCCGGATATGCATTTATGATGGGACATGCAGGAAAGAAACTTCTGTTTATGGGACAGGAATTTGCACAGCTCAGGGAATGGAGCGAGGAGAGAGAACTGGACTGGTTCCTGCTGGCTGAGCCGGAACATCAGCAGATGAAGATGTGGGTAAAAGACCTCTTGCACCTGTATAAGAGGCATAAGGCAATGTATGAGATGGATCAGAGCTGGGAAGGATTCGAATGGATCAATGCGGATGACGGATACAGAAGTATCTACAGCTTTATGAGACATTCGAAAGGTGCAAAAAAGAATCTGTTGTTCGTCTGCAACTTTACGCCGATGGCAAGAGATGATTACAGAGTCGGAGTGCCGAGAAAGAAACAGTATAAACTGATCCTGAACAGTGATGAGGAGAAATACGGCGGAACCGGAGCGGCCCGTAAGAAGATATACAAAGCGGAGAAGAAAGAATGTGATGGAAGACCGTATTCATTCGCATACAAATTGCCGCCTTACGGAGTTGCTGTATTTGAATTTTAGTTATATGATGTCAGAGGCAAAAGCCCACGGCTTTGATGCCTGCGGATAAAAATGCCGGGAAGTGTTGAAACTTCCCGGCATTTTTCATTTTACTATACATCTTTATTAACGACTGTCTTTAGTTAGAAGAGCTGTCGGCTGAGGAATCAGAAGCGTCGGAACCAGAGGCATCGGAGTCACTGCTGTTTTGTGTGGTGCTCTGGTTATCAGACTGGTTATCTGTACTGTCATTCAGTGAAGAATCATCAGCAGAGTTGTCTGTTGTGCCGGCATCTGAAGAATCCGTATCGCTGTTCAGAGAATCGTTCTGTGTGTCACCAGACGGCTCATCGGTGTTATCAGAGTTGTCTTCTGTATTGGCATCATCGCTGCTCTTGTCTGTGTCGTCTTTCTTGGAATCACTTCCGCCGAACAGATTCTTGAAGAACTTCTTGATCTTGCCCCAGAATCCGTCGTTATCACTGCTGTCATCCGAAGTGTCATCGGAAGCAGCTTCTGAACTGTCTGCACTGTTGGAAGAATTGTCGGAAGAATCCAGTGTACTGTTAGTTACGACATCATCACCGAGTGCGCTGTCATCTGTGCCGTTGATGATTCCGCCATCGGAACTGTCATCGCCGCCGAAGATACCTTTGATGGAACTCCAGAGGTTAGAGAAGAATCCACCGCTCTTTCCGTCAATGTTATCTAATGTATTCTTCAGAGCTTTGACATCATAGTCGTACTGGGAAATGTTTTTCATCAGATCGGAGATCTTGTCGATCTGTTCCTGTGTCAGAGTGACATTGTTATCCTTGGCAGCGTTTTCAACTGCGTTCTGAATGTCATCTGCATCCGTTAATCCGCCCTCGATCACATCTTTTTTTACATCATTCATGACACTTTCCGCTTTGTCCTGGCCGATGTCATTGGCGAGGTCTCCGGTGGTGACAAGTTCATCGGTCGCAGCAGCTTTCTGATCGTCATTCAGAGTTGTTCCGGTAGCTTTCTCATAAGCCATCATGATACCTGTCAATGCACCGGTTCCGGATACTTCGATCGGAGAAGCGGCAACGACATTACAGTTTTCAACACCGGATGTCAGAAGCGTACTGGAGATCATAGAGCTTGTAACATAAGTTAAGTTGGAAACTTTTACCTGGATTCCGCCGCTTGTGGTCGGTTCGACATAAGAACAGCTGTAGGTACGGGTACCGATCTGTTCGTCAGGAGCGACTCCTTCCAGATATTTTCTTTCGTCTGCATTGGTAACTTCGATGACTTCTGCTTTGTCAGATGAAGTTCCGAAATACTCATACATAGAATTCTTTTGTGAATCAGTCAGATTGGCTCCAAGTGTTACAACTTTGGATGAATCGGCTCTTACAACCAGTGGTGCCGTAGTAGATCCAAGTACGATTGCCATGGCAACTGGTAATGCTCTTTTAAATTTTTTCATAATGCGTGGTGTGTTCACCATGCCCCCTTTTTATTAAATATTTTTATCCCTGTTACTTTTTTAATATAACATAAAACAGTGTGTTTTCCTAGGAAATATAAATTAACTATTTCTAAAGATTTTCTGTAGATTGCGTCCGTAAATGCACAGTCAACAACTCCTGCAGGCGTGAGTCCAGCTCCTTTGGCGGTATCATTCCCTGCATGGTGGCAATCAGTTCCCGGTCTTTGAAAATGAGAAATGCCGGAAGAAGACTGGTCTGATATTGCGCAGCAAGAAGTGCGGATTCAGAGGTCTCTACTTCAAAAAAGCAGATGCTGCCGGAATATTTCTTCTGATAGTTCTTTTCTAAGTCTTCGATGACAGGGCGCATCATTGCACATTTTCCGCACCAGAGTGCGTAGAACATGACTACAGCCAGTGTGGTGTGTTCCGGTCTTGTCTTTGCCGGTGTATCGGAAGGAAACTGCCAGTGGTTCATCCGGCAGATCTCAAAGTTCTGTGTCGTCAGATGTAACATAAGCTTCCACCCTTTCCCATAAGAAACAGGAGCATAAGATATGCTCTCTATTAATATATGAAAGGAAAGGGAAGAAGTGCAGGCAGCCGGGATTGGTATATAAGTCCGGATATTGCAGCGTGTTATCTGCGCTTTGCGATCAGTTTACAGATCGGATTGCCCATGGAAGAGAATTTGGCTTCGTATTCAGTCATAATATTTCCCTGATTCATCGTACTGTCGTTATGAAGATCATAGGAAAGCTGATCCAGAACGAAAAGTTCGGAAGTTTCGAGCTCTTCTACCGAAAAGTCAAAAAGCGGGCGGTTATCGGTCTTGAATTCTACCGTTCCATCGGTGGTCAGGACCTGGTCATAAAGTTTGAAGAATTCATTGGAAGTCAGTCTTCTTCTTGCATGGCGGGCTTTCGGCCACGGATCGGAGAAGTTCAGGTAGATACGTGATACTTCTGCCGGGGCGAATACGGTCGGCAGGTCATTTGCATCCATACAGATGAACCGGATGTTGGCAGGAGCTTTTCCTTCTGCTTCCAGTTCCTGAAATTTCTCAACGGCACGCAGCAGAACGCTGGAATAACGCTCGATGCCGATGTAGTTGATCTGTGGGTTTTTTGCTGCCAGGGTCAGAAGAAACTGACCTTTTCCCATACCGATCTCGATATGCAGAGGCTGGTCTTTTTTAAACTCCAGGTTCCAGTCTCCGCGTAAGCTTTCCGGCTCTTTCACAACTTCTTTGCAGGCTTCGAGAACGCTCTCTGCACGTGGTATATTTCTAAGACGCATATATGTGTTCCTCCTTATAATCACTGGATTTGCAAATCGTTCTTAGTTTAGCGTCTGTGCAGGAAAAAGTCAATGGAAGCAAAAATTGTCAGAAGAATTGAGAAAAAATAATACAATATATACAAAATAATTGTGGTAATTTAAAAAAATAGGTGTATTATTATAACATGGATAAAAAAGTAACAATTGTTTGTTGTGAAATGTGCAAAAAGGAGGGCGGCTTATGAACTCTGTAATTGAAAAATTGGCTGAAGTAGAGACGACGGCGGAGGCAATCGTAGAGCATGCCAGACAGCAGAAGAGTGAAATTGAAAGACAGATACAGGAAGAAAGAGATCAATTTGACCGTGATCTGGAAGAAGAGACACAGAAAAAACTGGAGAAGATAAAAGAAAAGTCGCAGCAGGAAGTAGAGAAAGTTCTGGACCGGGAACGGAAGAAGAATCAGACTGCAATTGATGCGCTGAAGCAGGAATATGAAGAAAATCACGAGATTTATGCAGAGGAAATCGTAAGACATATGATCGAGGTGTAGCGTATGGGAAATGTGATGGCTTACAGTGGGATTACGACAAAGGTACGTGCGATGTCGGCGAAGCTTCTGAAGGCGGAGGATTACGACACAATTGCCGGACTCGGGACAGTAACGGAAGCAATCGAGTATCTGAAAGATAAGACGGCGTATGCGCCGTATGTGAACCGGATGGATATTTCCCTCTATCACAGAGGAAATGTAGAGAAGATTTTATACCAGTCATTGTTTGATGATTATTCAAGAATCTTCCGGTTTGCCGGGATGGAGCAGAAGACATTTTTGAAATTATACTGGAAACGTTATGAGATCGATCTGATCAATTATTGTCTGAGGATCGTGTTTAATCATTATGACAAGCCGTTTGACCTGGAATACAAGAAAGAGTTTTTTGACAGATATTCACAGATTTCCATAGACCGGTTGATAACTTCAAAAAATATCGATGAGCTTGTGGATAACTTACGGGATACGGAGTATTATGATGCACTTGCCAGAATTAAAGATTCCGGGGCGGGAACGCTTTTTGATTATGATCTGGCACTGGATCTGTATTATTTTTCCACCATGTGGAAAAAGGGAAAACGGATTCTGAAAGGACATGAACAGAAGATATTTTTAAAAGATTACGGAACGAAGATCGATCTTCTGAATCTACAGTGGATCTACCGTGCGAAGAAATATTATCATATGCTTCCGCCGGATATCTATTCGATGACGATCCCAATTCATTACCGGGTCCGTGTGGAAGAGTTCAAGAGTCTGGTAGAGACTCCGACACTGGAGCAGTTCGAAGCTGAAGTGGGAAAAACGTACTATGCGGGAAAGTATGATTATATGCAGGCAGATAAGACACTGGAACAGATGTACCGTGACTGTCTGCGGAAATTGTACCTGACCGATAAAAGGAATGATCCGTATTCGATCGCGATCATCAATACGTATCTGTTCCTGAAAGAAGAAGAAATCTATAAACTAACGACAGCCCTTGAGTGTATCCGTTACGGTTTGACAAAGGGAGAGACATTAGGATACTTAGGAGGTGTGAATCAATGATTGTTAAGATGAAGTTCTTAAGCATCAGCGGACCGAAGAATGATATCGACCGTGTCTGCGAGGTGTATCTGTCGAAATATGAGATGCAGCTTGAGAATGCGGCGGCGGAGCTTAAGACGACCGACAACCTGCAGCCTTTTGTGGAAGTCAATCCATACAAAGAGCCGCTTGCGAAGGCAGAACAGTTCAACGCACTGTTATCAGATGAAGACCATCGGATCGATGTATCGATGAATCAGGATGATATACTGAGTCTGATCCGGGATGTCAATCATGACTATCTGGATCTTGTGGAAAAGAAAGAGTTAACGAAGAAACAGGTAGAGGAATACAAAGAAAAGCTTCTGATCATGGAGCCATTTCGGACATTAGAACTGGATATGCAGAGATCACTGAAGTACAAATATATGAAAGTACGTTTCGGACGGGTGGATGTGAATTATTACAAACGTCTGGAGAAATATTTATTTGATGATCTGAATGCGGTATTTATCGAAGGCACGAGAAATGAAAATTATGTGTACGGATGTTATTTCGTATCGAATGCGGATTCCAGTAAAGTAGACTCGGTATTCAATTCTTTGCATTTTGAAAGGATTACAATTCCTTCCGAGTACATAGGAACACCGGAGCAGGCCTGTGAAGAGCTTGAAAAGGCAATCGAAGAAAAACAAAAAGAGATTGCAGAGATAGAAAAACAGATCAGAGAGCTGATGGCAAAGAATGCCGCAAAGCTCCGTGGTGCGAAAAAGCGTCTGGAAGAATTGTCTACAAATTTTGATGTACGTAAGCTGGCGGCAAGGATAGAAGAAGGAGATAACAAAGAAGATTATTACATCCTGTGTGGCTGGATGGGAGAAGAAGATGTAAAAAAATTCCTGGCGGAATCGAAAAACGATGATAAAGTATTTGTCGTAGTAGAAGAAGATAAGGAGAAGTTCTTCGGAGAACCGCCGACGAAGCTTAAGAATCCAAGATTCTTCAAGCCGTTCGAGATGTTCATACGGATGTACGGACTTCCGGCAAATGATGAGATGGATCCGACGATGTTCGTGGCACTGACGTATACATTTATCTTCGGAGCGATGTTCGGGGATGTCGGACAGGGCTTATGTCTGTTCGTATTCGGCGGACTTTTGTATCTGATCAAGAAGATCAATCTGGCAGGGATCATATCCATTGCAGGACTGTTCTCGACATTTTTCGGATTCATGTTCGGAAGTATCTTCGGATTTGAAGATGTGATACAGGCACACTGGTTAAGACCGGTGGATGCGATGACGAACCTGCCGTTTATCGGTCAGCTCAACACAGTGTTCGTGGTAGCCATTGCATTTGGTATGGGACTGAATATCCTGGTGATGATCTTTAACGTGATCAATTCAATCAAAAGTCATGATCTGGAAAATATGTTATTCTCCCATAACGGAATCGCAGGGCTGGTGTTCTACGGATTCCTGGTGCTGACGATCGTGCTTTATATGACGGGACATAAGGTTCCGGGTAATATCATGATGGTAATTTTCCTGGGCATTCCGGTGATCTTGTTCGTGTTCAAGGAGCCGCTGGGTAATCTGGTGACAAAGCAGCATAAGAAGATGGAAGAGGGCAAAGTAATGTTCTTTGTGCAGGCATTCTTCGAATTATTCGAGACGATGCTGAGTTATTTCTCCAATACCATTTCTTATGTGCGTATCGGTGCATTTGCCGTCAGCCATGCGGCAATGATGGAGGTTGTGCTGATGCTGTCCGGCGCAAGTGCAGGACACACGAACTGGATCGTGTTTGTGCTTGGAAATGTGCTGGTGTGCGGGCTGGAAGGTCTGGTCGTCGGTATCCAGGTACTGCGTCTGGAATATTATGAGATGTTCAGCCGTTTCTATAAAGGAACCGGACGGGAATTCAAGCCGTTCCACAGTCAGAGTGACAGAAAGTAATAAAATTCAAAGATATATTTACAGGAGGACAAAAATATGAGCCTGACAGTTAGAGTATTATTCGTTGTAACCTTGTTACTGAGTATTGTAATTCCATTTGGATATTTTCTGATCGGACAGAGGACGAAGAAGCGTTATAAGAGAGCTATCGGTACAAATGTATTCTTCTTCTTCAGCACTGTTCTGATCGCGGGGATCATGCTTTTTGCGGGAGATCCGGTACAGGCAGCGGAAGCGGCCGGCAATACGGCATCGAACGCAACCGGATTCGGATACCTGGCAGCAGCACTTTCAACCGGTCTTTCCTGCGTCGGCGGTGGTATCGCCGTTGCAAGTGCAGCAAGTGCGGCTCTTGGAGCAATCAGCGAGGATTCCAGTGCACTTGGTAAGTCGCTGATCTTCGTAGGTCTTGCAGAAGGTGTGTGTCTGTACGGACTGATCATCTCCTTCATGATCTTAGGTAAATTGTAAGATGAAGATGTATCTGATCAGTGATAATATCGATACTCTGACAGGAATGCGTCTCGCAGGGGTAGACGGAATCGTGGTACATGAAAGAGAAGAACTCCGGTGTGCGATCGAGAATGCCATGGAGGATAAGGATGTAGGAGTGATTCTGTTGACGGAGAAATTCGGAAGAGAATTCCCGGACCTGATCGACGAGATCAAGCTGGAGCGGACGATGCCGCTTCTGATCGAGATTCCTGACAGACACGGGACCGGACGTAAGAAAGATTTTATCACGTCGTATGTAAATGAAGCGATAGGGTTGAAATTATAGACAGGAAGAAGGTGGCACATTTGACAAACGAAGAAAAGATCACGCACATCCGTACAGCGGCGATGGAAGAGGCAAGAGCAGAAGCAAATGCGATCGTAAAGCAGCATGAAGATGCGCTTCGAAGTGTGTTCGAGCAGCATCAGATCGAAGCCAGACGGCAGTCGGAGACGAGAGTGCGTGCGGAGAGTATGACTGCGAAACAGCAGCTGAACATGGCAATGTCAAAGGCGCAGCTTGAATTAAAACGTGAGATGGGTAAGACGCAGACAGAACTTAAGACAGAACTGTTCGAGGAAGTGCAGTTAAAGCTTCTGGCGTTCATGAGAACAGAAGAGTATAAAGAGGTTCTGATCCGTTATATAGAAAAAGCAGCACAGTTTGCATCCGGGATGACGATGACGATCTATATCAATCCATCCGATGCAGATAAGAAGACGTATCTGGAGGAACACACGGGAATGACGCTGACGATCAGCAAGGTGGATTTCATCGGCGGCGTACGTGCGGTTGTGCCTGAGAAGAATGTCCTGGTGGACTATGCATTCAAAGGGGCACTGGAGAATGAATACCAGAAATTCCAGTTCCGGGGAGGTGTAAAGGGTGAGTAGCGAAAAGACAGAAAAGATATATGGCATCAATGGCCCGGTCATTTACCTGAAAGGGAAGACGGATTTTAAGATGTCGGAAATGGTCCATGTGGGAGCGGAAAAGCTGGTTGGCGAAGTCATTTCCCTGGATAAGGACCGGACGACGGTACAGGTGTATGAGGAGACTTCCGGACTGCATCCGGGAGAACTCGTGGAAGGTACGGGAGCGGCAGTGTCGGTTACGCTGGCACCCGGAATATTGAATAATATTTTCGACGGTATTGAGAGACCGTTGGAGCGGATTGCTGACAAGGGCGGGGCATTTATCACCCGTGGTGTCAGTGTGGATGCGCTGGACCGCCAGAAGCTCTGGGAGACGCATATCACGGTGGCAGAAGGCGACATGGTACAGGGCGGAACGATCATTGCAGAAGTGCCGGAGACGAGAGCTATTGTGCATAAATGCATGGTTCCTCCGGGAGTGGAAGGAACGGTTGTATCGGTAGTTCCGGATGGTGATTATACGATCGATGAGACACTGGTTACGATTGAACTGTTTAACGGAGAAAAACAGGAACTTTCGATGACACAGCACTGGCCGATCCGTGTGCCGAGACCGGTGAGCCGGAGATTCCCGGCAAGTGTACCGCTGGTAACGGGACAGCGGATCCTGGATACAATGTTCCCGATCGCAAAGGGCGGTACGGCGGCAATTCCGGGAGGATTCGGAACCGGAAAGACGATGACACAGCATCAGATCGCAAAATGGTCGGATGCGGATATTATCATATATATCGGATGCGGTGAGCGTGGGAATGAGATGACACAGGTTCTGGAAGAATTCTCCGAGCTGGTCGATCCGAAATCAGGGAATCCTTTGATGGACAGGACAACGCTGATCGCCAATACATCGAACATGCCGGTGGCCGCCCGTGAGGCATCCATCTATACCGGACTTACACTGGCAGAATATTACCGTGACATGGGTTATGATGTGGCGATCATGGCGGATTCGACATCCAGATGGGCAGAGGCTCTTCGAGAGTTGTCCGGACGACTGGAAGAGATGCCGGCGGAGGAAGGTTTCCCGGCTTATCTGGCATCGAGACTGTCGGCGTTCTATGAAAGGGCCGGCATGATGCAGACGTTGAATGGTGCGACAGGATCTGTTTCTATTATCGGAGCGGTGTCTCCGCAGGGAGGAGATTTCTCCGAGCCGGTTACGCAGAATACGAAGCGTTTCGTGCGTTGCTTCTGGGGACTGGATAAATCCCTGGCGTATGCAAGACATTTCCCGGCAATTCACTGGCTGACGAGTTACAGTGAATATCTGAATGACTTGAGCGGCTGGTATTCCGATCATGTATCGCCGAAATTCGTCGATTACCGGAACCGTCTGATGGCGATCCTGAACCAGGAGAGCAGTCTGATGGAGATTGTAAAACTGATCGGCGGGGATGTGCTTCCGGACGACCAGAAGCTGATCCTGGAGATTGCAAAGGTGATCCGTCTGGGATTCCTGCAGCAGAATGCATTTCATAAGGATGATACGTGTGTATCGCTGGAGAAGCAGTTCAAGATGATGGATGTGATCCTGTATCTGTATAAGACCAGCCGGAAACTGGTAGCGATGGGAATGCCGATGTCGGTGCTGAAGGCAGAAGGTATATTTGAAAAGGTCATTGCGATCAAGTATGATGTGCCGAATGACAACCTGCAATTACTGGATCTGTATAAATTAGACATTGATGACTTTTATAACCACGTCATCGAGAAAAATGCGTAAAGGGAGGGACGTAAGATGGCAATAGAATATCTTGGACTGAGCAGCATAAATGGCCCTCTTGTCGTGCTGGAAGGCGTGGAACATGCATTTTACGATGAGATCGTAGAATTTATTGTAGATCATAATACGAGAAAAATGGGGCGTATCGTGGAGCTGGATGAAGACAAGGCCGTGATCCAGGTATTTGAAGGGACAGAAAATATGTCACTGGATAATACCCATACAAGACTTACGGGACATCCGATGGAAGTTACTGTATCGGAGGAAATGCTGGGACGTACATTTAACGGAATCGGGGAAGCGATCGACGGACTCGGTCCGATTGCAGATGCCGAAAAAAGGGATGTAAATGGCCTTCCGCTGAATCCTGTCAGACGGGAATATCCGAGAAACTATATCCGTACCGGAATCTCGGCGATTGACGGACTGACGACACTGATCCGCGGGCAGAAGCTTCCGATATTCTCGGGAAACGGCCTTCCGCATGACCAGCTTGCGGCACAGATCGTAAAGCAGGCTTCACTTGGAGACAATTCGGATGAACAGTTCGCTGTTGTATTCGGTGCGATGGGAGTAAAGCACGATGTGGCGGAATTCTTCCGTAAGACATTCGAGGAAAGCGGTGTGGCGGATCATGTGTGTATGTTCCTGAATCTGGCAAATGATCCGGTGGTGGAGCGTCTGATCACACCGAAGGTTGCGCTGACGGTAGCGGAATATCTGGCATTTGAGAAAAATATGCACATTCTGGTTATCTTGACGGATATGACTTCTTTTGCGGAAGCTATGCGTGAAGTATCTTCTTCCCGTGGCGAGATTCCGTCAAGAAAAGGGTATCCGGGATATTTATACAGTGAACTGGCAACGATCTATGAACGTGCCGGTATTGTGGACGGGGCAAATGGTTCCGTAACACAGCTTCCGATCCTGACTATGCCGAATGATGATATCACACATCCGATCCCGGATCTTACCGGATATATCACAGAAGGACAGATCGTACTGGACCGTAATCTTCACGGGCAGGCAGTCTATCCGCCGATCAGTATCCTGCCATCACTGTCGCGGCTTATGAAGGACGGTATCGGAAAAGGATATACCAGGGAAGATCATCAGGATCTTGCGAACCAGTTATTCTCCGCTTATGCGAAGGTTGGAGAGGCAAGGAATCTTGCTTCCGTTATTGGTGAAGACGAATTGTCACCGATCGATAAGCAGTATCTGAAGTTCGGTGAAGAATTCGAGAGACGCTATATCGGACAGGGACCGACGGAGAACCGTACGATGATGGAGACGCTGGATCTTGGCTGGGAACTGCTTGGACTTCTGCCGAAGGAAGAACTGGACCGTATTGATACGAAGCTGGTTGAGAAGTATTGGAAGGATACGAAAGAGACATTGGAGACAGAAGAGTAGGAGGGATGCATATGGATCCGAGAGAATTTCCTACCAAGGGAAATCTGATGCTTGCAAAGAATTCTCTGATGCTTGCACGTCAGGGGTATGACTTGATGGATAAAAAGCGGAATATTCTTCTGAAAGAGCTGATGGGACTGATCGATGAGGCGAAAGACATTCAGGAAGAGATCGATGCAACCTTTACAAAAGCATATGCCTGCCTGCAGCGTGCCAATATCGAACACGGGATCAGTAAAGTCCAGGAACTGGCATTTACTGTTCCAATCGAGGATTCGCTGAAGATGCAGACCAGAAGCATCATGGGAACGGAGATCCCGCACATCAAGTATGATGCGAAGCAGAATGATCTGACGTATTCGTTCAGCACGACACATGAGTCGGTGGATATCGCAAGAGAAGCTTTCCGGGAAGTGAAGGAACTTACGATCAAGCTGGCTGAGGTGGAGAACTCGGCGTACCGTCTGGCCACAAATATCAAGAAGACACAGAAGCGGGCGAATGCGCTTAAGAATATTACGATACCGATGTATACGAATCTGGTGCATACGATCAGTAATGCGCTGGAGGAGAAGGAAAGAGAAGAATTTACACGGTTGAAGGTGATAAAGAGGATGAAAATGTAACGACAAATTTTGCAAAGTAATTCCACTTATCCCCAACAAAAGAGGAGTTATCCACGGGAAACTGTGGATAACTCCTCTTTTGTCTGATAATTCCGATGCATGAATCGACATAGAATGACAACGATTATAATGAACGGGATTTTTCTGTACTTACATTAATGCATTCGATTACAGCACCACGCATGCCGGCTTTTTCAAGAGCCTCGCAGCCTTCGATGGTTGTTCCGCCAGGGGATGTGACCATGTCTTTTAATTCACCCGGATGAATTCCTTTTTCGAGGATCATCTTTGCAGTACCAAGGCAGGTCTGGGCAGCAAGACGATATGCAGTTGCGCGTGGAAGTCCCTGTTTGACACCGCCATCAGCCATGGCTTCAATGAACATAGCTACATAAGCAGGGCCGCCACCGCTTAATCCGCAGGCAGCATCTAACAGATGTTCCGGAATCATTTCTACAATACCGATCGTGCTGTAGAGGGATTTGGCAGCTTCTAATTCTTCTTCTGTCAGATCATTATCTGAGCAGAGGGCAAATGCACCTTCGAATACCATGGCAGGTGTGTTAGGGAGAAGTCTTAAAATTCTAGGTGTGCCATCGATCATATTCTGAAGTCTCTCGACAGTGACACCGGCTACGATGGACATCAAAGCTTTTTCGTCCAGGGCTTTTTTGCACTGTGACAGAGCTTCGGCCGCATTTTGCGGTTTTACGGCAAGAAGAATGATCTCGCTTTTTTTGCAGACATCTTCGTCATTTTCTGCAAGATTTACGCCCCAGCCTTTGGCTTTCTCCATCATAGCCGGGTTGATGTCGTATACATAGACATTTTCTTTGTCCAGGACACCGCTTTCGAGTGCGCCATAGAGAATGGCACCGCCCATATTGCCGCATCCGATAATTCCGATTTTTTTTGTGATCATAATAATTCCTCCTCGTTTGGTCATGATATGTTTCAGAGCAGATATTTATAATTGTACAGCATGCAATGACAGGAGCCCTAAGGAGTCAGCTTATGAAGCTCCCACGCTTTCTCAATACTTCCCGGTGTTTCCATCAATAATTTCGTACCTTCTGCCATACATCTTGCAACATAGAACATACCTTTCTGTCCGATAGTCATACCGGCCTGTCTGGCAGCAGCCCAGTGATGAAGCGGGGTACCTTTACACATCGTAGCGGCACTTAAAGTGATCAGCGGAACTGTGTGGCTGACCTGCGAAGCGTCTGTGCCGATGGCGATCGGAACCGGCTCATCTTCAAGCGGTTCCAGGCCGGAGAATAGTGTCCCGTCATTGACGAGTCCGGCTTCTTCCGTGATCTGCTTTGCGAAATCCAGTTCTTCCGGTGTATAAGCCGGTGTCGGGATCCTGGTCATGGCATCGTAATATAATTCTGTCAGTATCCGGTTAACTTTCATCTCACTGCAGCTTGCAACCAGTTCGATATCGACGGTGGTGTCTGTCATAAGTGCGGCACCTCTGGCACAGTTGTCCACACGTTCGCTTGCATCTTCGGTGCGGGAACGTAAGTAAGAGCGGATGAAATAATTCGTCTTTGCGATATCCGGAACGACATTTGCCGGAAGGCCGTTATCAATGTAGGCATAATGCATACGGACATCTCCCGGTACGTGTTCACGGAGATAATTGACACCGACATTCATAAGTTCGGCAGCATCCAGGGCGCTGCGGCCCTTTTCAGGGGCTTTCGCTGCATGAGAACTGAGACCATGGAATGTGTAGTTCTTGATATCCTGAGCCTGCCAGATATCATTGCTGACACGGTTGCGGTCGAATGGATGCCAGGTAATAGCAACATCGAGGTCATCAAAGACTCCCTGGTCGTTCATCACGATCTTGCCGGACATGATCTCTTCGGCCGGGCAGCCGTAGACGCGGATCGTTCCGGCAGCACCGGTTGCTTCCATATCAGCTTTTAATGCGCATGCCGCTGCGGCAACAGCAGTTCCAAGCAGGTTGTGCCCGCAGGCATGTCCGACACCGGCCAGAGCATCGTACTCGGCCAGGAATCCAAGGAGAGGCTTTCCACTTCCCCAGACTGCGGTAAATGCGGTGTCGATACCGGCTGTTTTCCATGTTATTTTAAATCCCTGGCTTTCCAGATAATCTGCCAGGCATTTGGAAGAAAGAGTCTCCTGATATGCTAGTTCCGGGTGATGGAAAATGTAATCGGCAGTATGTACAAGTTCTTCCTGATGATCGTCGAGCCAGCTGGCAATGATATTGTCAGGTGTATGTTCGGTTGTTAGTGTATTCAAAGTATAGATACCTCCTCATAGAATCGGGTGTTTATCTATCATTTTAGCACAGAAAAACAGGATGTAAATAGATTTCATAGTTTTCTTATATGAAAAGTAAAAACTATTCAACCGGATAAAGCCCGTCCAATACATCCAAATATTCCTGTCCGAATGTATCTACATAATCAGTAAGTGCAAGTTTCACTGCCTCTTCTCCTTTTTCACCAAGATTCCGGATCAGAGCCTGACTGACGGTATATTTTAAATGTGCCGTATGGAAGTTAAAATCTTTCATACAGGAAGTTCCAAGCTCGGCCTTTTTCTCCGCCAGTTCTTTTACCTCTTCCTGTGAGAGCGGATGTCCCCAGTCAAACTCGCAGCGTTCGCCGCCCCAGCTCATGGATGTGGCAGTCGGGGTACAGACGAAGTCGGAACGGAATCCCTGGTAAACGGCATTGTCTACATTGACGCAATAATATTTCCCATATTCGGTAATGTTATGCTTTTTCCAGGCTTCGCACCAGGCACATTTGGCGATGTAAGTCTGAAGTGTCGGTTCGGTGCGGAGCGTTCCAAAGTCCATTTGTCCGGCGTAATCCGGTTTCCATTCACCGTATGCCTGATTGGTCATTGTGGTAAGCTCGTCCCCGTGAGCGAGTGCATTTGCCGCCATGCGGGCACCCCGCTCGTTGCCATATGTAGTCATTCCGGCAAGGATAGCTTCTTTACCGGCATCACCGCATAATTCAATTGCATGTTTTGCGAGAAATGCAAACATCATGGCGTGGTGTTCAATCTTGCAAGTGACAGGACAGGCCTGATTCATATTTTCACTCATAATTAAAAACGTCTCCTTTCAATATCTATAAATCGTAATCTATTTATTACAATACTACATTATTGTGAAAAAGTCTCAAAAACAGAAAAAAATATAAAAATATTGCAATATAGTTAGAGCAATCTGATAATACTCAAGTTATGCCGAATAGAATAATGGAAGATCCGGAGGAAAGCAGGTAAATATAAAGAAGAAAAATGCAGTTATTACCCAAAGTGAGATGACAAAGGCAGGATCTGTTTTATGGGAAGTGTGTGTGCGGCCGGTAAAATATTCGGATATTCCAAATGAAACGATCACACTGGAATAGAAGAGCAGAATATCTAATATCAGAAAATTCTGTCCAAGGATTCCGGAATAAGTATAAAAAACGGAAACAGTAAACAGTATTCCAAAGATGGCACCCAGATACCGGCAATAAAAGAAATGCAGAACCTCCGGGCGCAGAGAAAGATATTCCCATATGCTTACAAATAAGAATGGGAAATATAAAAGCTTCAGGTGTTCCCATACAGATTCATTAACCGGGCAAAAAAGCGCAACAAATGCAGACTGTCCGGATAAAAAATACAGGAAATGATTCAGTGTTCCGAGAAAAGCCGCAACTAGAACGAAACGTAGGTCTGTGTCTCGGATACAGGATGAAATTGCGTTGCGGACAGTCTGGAAAATACTTCTTAAATTAATTGCTATAAGATGGATTACATAATTCATAAATTCAGCCCCCATATTAATATAGGTAGTGTCAAAAACTACCTAGTTTTTATTGTTCTAAATCCTTTAAAACCTTGATTCTTCGGAGGTTTGCAAATAAA
>CAKRCY010000028.1:0-27936 GCA_934309195.1 uncultured Dorea sp. | reverse complement strand
ATGTTCGTGCTGTATTCAGCATGTGCAGTAATGGCAACTGGTTTTACCAGTCAGGCAGCCTCTGAACGGCCGGAAGTAACAACAATCACAGAGACAAAAAAGGAAGATGCGAATACACATACCGCTGTACAGACAATATCACAGAATATCGTTGCATCTGCACAGGAGATGACAGATGCAAGTCAGCAGGTGATCGCAGAAAATATAGCAAAAAAAGAAGAGGAAGAACGTATTGCAAGAGAAAAGGCAGAGCAGGAAGCAAGGGAACAGGCGGAACGCGAAGCAAGAGAAGCGTATGTAAGAGCGAATCAGGAACTAATGGCATCCATCATCTATTGCGAAGCCGGTAATCAGCCATATGAGGGGCAGGTTGCTGTAGGTGCGGTTATCATGAATCGTGTCAAAAGTGGAAGCTATCCGGATTCGATTGAAGCAGTTATCTATCAGTCCGGACAGTTCGGACCGGCAGCAACCGGATGGCTGAACAGAGTCAGAAGTTCAAAGGGGTATTCACAGACAGCCATGCAGGCCGCTGTAGATGCACTGAACGGCTCCAATCCGATCGGAAACTGTCTTTATTTTGATCAGGGTGGCGCCGGAATGAAGATCGGAGCACATTATTTCCACTAATATTTGCAGAAATACTATAGAAAGAAATGCATATGGAATGCAGCTGGAGTTCTTCAGAAATTCGAAAGAAATCTTAAGAAAACCGGAATTGACAATTGCATTACGAATGTATTACGATAAGAGGGCAGAAGTTTTTAACTTTTGTCCTTTATTAATTGTTGGGGAGAAGATAGATTGTATAAGATTTTAATCGTGGAAGATGATGAGACAATCGCAGGCGGTCTGAAAAGCCATTTGGAAAAATGGAATTACCAGGCAGAGAGTGTGACGGATTTTAAAGACGTAATGGATAAATTCGTGGAATTTGAACCGCAGCTTGTGTTATTGGACATTGTACTTCCATTTTTTAATGGGTTTCACTGGTGTCAGGAGATCCGGAAGATATCGAAGGTGCCGATCATCTTCCTGTCATCGGCGAATGACAATATGAATATTGTGATGGCAATGAATATGGGCGGCGACGAATTCATCGAGAAACCGTTTGACCTGAATGTGGTGACGGCAAAGGTGCAGGCTGTGTTAAGAAGAACCTATGAGTTCCGTGGGTCGGCAGATGTCATGGAGTGGAATGGTGCAATCCTGAATCTTGCAGATGCGACAGTTCTGTATCGGGATCAGAAACTGGAACTGACGAAGAATGAATTTAAGATATTGCAGATGCTTCTGGAAAATACGGGGAAGATCGTAAGCCGCGAAAGTATTATGACGAGACTTTGGGACAGCAATGAATTTATTGATGATAATACACTGACGGTTAATGTGGCAAGACTTCGTAAAAAAATGGAGCAGATTAGCCTTGGCGGAAAGATCATCACAAAAAAAGGAATAGGATATATGGTGGAGGCATGAAACTGTTAATAGCATTTTTTAAAGATAAAACAAGAGAAATCAGCCTTTATGCCGGGACAGCCGGAATCTTCGTTGTTGTATCTTTTCTCTATAATATCCGGCTGGATGCGTTGAAATATGCTCTTTTTCTTGTACTTTTGTGGTTCG
This sequence comes from uncultured Dorea sp., assembly GCA_934309195.1. Lineage (GTDB taxonomy): Bacteria > Bacillota > Clostridia > Lachnospirales > Lachnospiraceae > Dorea_A. Next base: position 26,310 of record CAKRCY010000028.1, on the reverse strand, counting down.
TCCTTTATATGTTGACGGAATATCGGAGATTCAGAAAGAATCATCTGTTGCTGGAATGTTTGAAAGAAAATATGCAGGAATGTATCAGAAAACTGCCGGATTGCAGAAACCTTCTGGAACTGGATTATCAGGAATTACTGGAAATATCAAACGAGAAGATTGTGGAACTGAAGTCGGAAGAAAGGATCACCAGGCAGAACCTGAATGATTATTACGGAATGTGGGTGCATCAGATTAAAACACCAATCGCAGCTATGCATGTATTATTACAGTCCGTAGAAGAAAAAACTCCGCAGCTGTCCGAAATGAAAGAAATCAAGATGGAACTTTTTAAGCTGGAGCAGTATGTAGAGATGGTACTGACGTATCTGCGTATGGAAGATATGTCCGGAGATCTGAAGTTTGAGGAAGTGCCGTTGGACAAGATACTGAAGCAGTCCGCCCGGAAATATTCGCAGATGTTTATCTTGCAGAAGATCAGTCTGGATTATAAACCGGTGGAAAAGACTGTGCTGACCGATGAAAAATGGCTTGAGTTTGTGGTAGAACAGATATTGTCAAATGCTTTAAAATATACAAGAACGACGGGAAAGATCTGTATATATATGGATGAAAAAAATGGAAAAGACTGTCTGGTGATCAGAGATAACGGAATTGGGATACAGGCAGAAGATCTTCCGAGAGTATTTGAAAAAGGATTTACAGGATACAATGGAAGAGCAGATAAGAAGTCTACAGGGATTGGGCTGTATCTTTGCAAAAAGATCATGGATAGGATGGGGCATAAGATATGGATCGATTCAGAGGTGGGAAAAGGAACTCGTGTGTATCTGGAACTGACAAGAGAAGAATGGAATCCGGAATAACGATCAGAGAAAAAGAGAAAACCTTACAGGAATGTAAGATTAAACAGGGAAAATGTCACATGCTTCGATGGCAGGATATTTTCTCTTTTTTTATAATAGATACCGTAAAGAAGAGATCTTAAAAAAGAAAGGAAGAATAACTTATGTCATTACTGGAAGTAAAAAATGTGAAGAAGATATATACGACTCGTTTTGGAAGTAATCAGGTAGAGGCTTTAAGAGATGTGAATTTTACGGTAGAATGCGGGGAATATGTTGCAATCATGGGAGAGTCCGGATCGGGAAAGACGACGTTGCTGAATATTCTGGCGGCACTTGATAAACCGACAGAAGGAAAGGTTTATTTAAAAGACAGGGATCTGGGAAAATTAAAAGAAAAAGAGATTGCAGCATTCAGACGGCAGAATCTGGGATTCGTCTTTCAGGATTTCAACCTATTGGACACATTTTCATTAAAGGATAATATATTCCTGCCGCTGGTTTTGTCTGGAAAGAAATATCCGGAGATGGAAAAACGACTAAAACCAATTGCAGAAAAACTGGGGATTGAAAAACTGCTGGAGAAGTATCCATACGAAGTGTCAGGCGGACAGAAACAAAGAGCGGCGATTGCAAGAGCACTGATCACAAAACCGCAGCTGATTCTTGCGGATGAACCTTCCGGTGCACTTGATTCGAAGGCGGCAGACAGTCTGATGAATCTTTTTACAACGATCAATCAGGATGGTCAGACAATTGTTATGGTAACGCACAGTGTGAAGGCGGCAAGCAGTGCGAAGCGGGTGCTTTTTATCAAGGACGGAAAAGTATTTCATCAGCTTTACAGAGGGAATCTTACGAACGAAGAAATGTATGAAAGAATTTCAGACACACTGAAGGTTCTTACCACAGGAGGTGAGGAGGATGAATAATTTCATCTATGAAAAACTTGCTGTGACAAATCTTAAGAATAACCGTAAGACGTATGTACCCTATATCTTTACCGGTGTTCTGACTGTCATGATGTTCTATATCATTGACGCACTGAGCAAGGGGAAAGGTATTACCCAGAATACATTGAAGATATGTCTTCAGTATGCAACGGGTGTGCTCATTGTATTTGCAGTGATTTTTCTGTTCTATACGAATAGTTTTCTGATCAAACGACGAAAGAAGGAAATCGGAGTATACAATATTCTTGGAATGGGAAAGCGGCATATTGCACGAATGATGGCGATTGAGACAATCCTGACGGCTGGAATCAGTATTCTTGGCGGTCTGGTGTTTGGAATAATATTTGGAAAACTGATGTATCTGCTGCTCCTTAAGATTCTGCATAACAGTGTGGATATGCAGTTTTCGGTTAATGGAACTGCGATTGTACAGACTGTCATATTATTTGCAGGAATTTTTTTTCTCACGTATTTATATAACATTTTACAGATACAGCTGGTGAATCCGGTGGAACTTCTGCACGGAGGCAATCAGGGGGAGAAAGAGCCGAAGAGCAGATGGCTGCTTGTGATCATCGGTGTGGCGGCACTTGGCAATGGCTACTGGATTGCACTTACAACAGAGGCACCGTTAGAAGCACTTTTGAAATTCTTTGTTGCAGTGGTTTGTGTGATTATTGGAACTTATGCGCTTTTTATTGCCGGAAGCATTGTGGTATTGAAAATGCTCCGGAAAAATAAAGCCTATTATTATAATCCAAAGCATTTTATCAGTGTATCAGGCATGATCTATCGTATGAAACAAAACGGAGCGGGACTTGCGAATATCTGTGTGTTAAGCACGATGGTTCTGGTTATGGTATCCACAACGGTATCTTTGTATGCTGGAATGGAAGATATCCTGGACTCGCGTTTTCCGAGAGAAGTTTCCATTGTCTGCAATCAGGCAGATGCGGATCATGAAGAAATCATTGATCATTTGCTGAAAGAGCAATGTGAAAAAACAGGTGTGAAAATAACCGACAGAGTCCGGTACAGATATGGAAGTATGAATGCGGTTCTGAAGGGAGATAAACTGGAAAAGGTGGATCAGTATTATCCGGATAATCATTTCTACTATGTAGAGATGATGACACAGGATGAGTATAACCGGATAGAAAAACAGAATGTATCGTTAAAGGAACAGGAGATACTGACCTATAGCACGAACGGCAAATGTGGGAAAAAACAGATAAACATTGCAGGACAGAACTATCAGGTGAAAAAAGAACTGTCCGAGATGACGAGCCAGCCGAAGCGTACGGCAGAAATGTATAAGACATTATACATTGTATTTGCAAATGCAGAGCAGATTGAACGTATCGAGCCATTTTCTTATGCAGATAAATTCAATCTGAAAGGAGATGACGGAAAACAAAAAGAGGCACTGGAACAGATACAGAACGAATTTTATGAAAAGATCCCGGACGGAATGATGGAAAGCCGTATGTTAAGCCGTTCTTCTTTTTATGAATTGTATGGCGGACTGTTCTTTATTGGAATCTATCTGGGAAGTATGTTTATTATGGCAACGGTACTGATCATTTATTATAAGCAGATATCGGAAGGTTATGATGACAGGGAGCGTTACCAGATCATGCAGAAGGTTGGCATGAGTAAAAAAGAAGTGAAGCATTCCATTCGAAGCCAGGTCTTAAGCGTATTCTTCCTCCCGTTGGTTGTAGCGGTGATCCATGTTGCAGCAGCCTTTAAGGTAATGACAAAAATTCTGGGAGTATTAAATCTTACGAATGTATCGTTGTTTGCGGTATGTACAATCATTACGATAGCAGTGTTTGCGGTATTTTATATCATCGTTTACAGCATAACAGCGAAAGAATATTACCGGATCGTGAATTAAGATTAAGGGTTTGCCATTGACTTTGTATCTTTCTGGTTGTATTGTTGTTTTAGAACGTTTTATGAATCAAGGAGGAACTTAAAAATGACAAAAGACGGAGAAAGAGAACTGGTAAAAATTGAGCATGTAAATGGTGGAGATGGATATATCGAAAGAGAAGCTATGGTTACTTCGGAAGAAGTGGGAGAAGCTTGTAAGATGTATGCGAGAATCCATCTTCAGCCTGGATGTGAAGTGGGATACCATGAGCACCACGGAGAGACGGAATCATACTTTATCCTGACAGGACACGGAACTTATGATGATAACGGAGAAAAACAGCCGGCGAATCCTGGAGATCTGTTCCTGTGCAAAGACGGAGATGCACACGGAATCAAGAATACCGGTGATGAAGAACTCACATTTATGGCACTGATCTTAAAGAAATAAACTAAAAAAATAGAAAACACCTGTCTGCGGTTATTGATATTTCAGAAATGATATCAGGCTGCAGGCAGGTGTTATCTTTTTTTATCTATAATGAGCGGAATACTTCTAACAGCCGGTCATTATCTTCCGGATTCATAATGCAGAATCGTACATATTCACCCTTCAGACTTTCGAAAGAAGAACAGTCCCTGATCATGAGATTCTGGTGAATCGCTTTTTCAAAGACATCGAAAGAAGTGAGCCCTTCTTTTAAAATTCTTACAAGGACAAAGTTGGCATAAGCAGGATAAATCTTTACGGTATCCAGTCCGGAAAGCTCTGTGCACATTCGGGTGCGCTCAGAATCAATGAGAGTCCAGGTCTTCTTAATATAATCGGTATCTTTCAACATCCGTTCTCCGGCATAAGCTCCGACACTGTTCAGGCTCCACGGATTCTGGTGGGTAAGAAGCGTCTGAAGAAATGCCTGGTTACTTGTGAGACCATAGCCAAAACGAAGCCCCGGTGCAGCAAAGAATTTGGATACTCCGCGGATGACCATAAAGTTATCGAATTCCGGAACCAGAGGAACAGCTGAAAGGGCGGCTCCTTCCGGAGCAAATTCAATATAGGTCTCGTCGATCATAACAAAGATACCAAGTGACCGGCATACGGCTAACAGTTCTCGTATATCAGGGGTACTGATAGCTGAAGAAGTCGGATTGTTCGGATTACAGATGATCAAAAGATCAATATCACTTTTGAGGGCATCTGTCAGATCGGAGATATCCAGCCTAAAATCCTGTTCTTCTTTCAGATTATAATATTCCAGTGTACCTCCGACCAGGTTCAGTTCTCGCGCATATTCAGAATAGGTTGGACCGAGAAGCAGTGCCTTTTTTGGTGCACGCTGACTGATCAGAAGAGAGATTAGTTCTGTAGAACCATTTCCGACAACGATGTGCTCCGCAGAGGTATCGGTATAGGAAGCAATTGCGTTTTTCAGATCCGTATAATTCCGGTCCGGATAGCTGCTGATGACATCCAGATGAGCAGCGAGCTCTTTTTTTACCTGCCCGGATAATCCGAGAGGATTTACATTTGCTCCAAATAAAACAATATTTTCCTTGTTAAGATGATAATAATCTGCGATCTTTTCCAGATCGCTTCCGTGAAATTCTGGCTTTTTTTTCATAATTTTCCATCCTATCGACACAATTTTGATATTTTCTCTTTCCGGCATTGCCATTCGTTGACAAACAATGCTATAATTTATTATAGTATGTTTTAAGAAAAAAGCAACGAAAGAAGCAGGTGTAGGACTTGAAAAATAAAATCCAAAAATTTTCAAAAGGCGACTTTCAGTTGATACGACCTGATGTTATATTCGATGAGACCAATCTGGTACTCATTATAGGTGAAGGGGAAGTATACAGAGGAAGTTTTACAATGAGGGCGAACAATGAGGGAAGGATACGAGGACTGGTGTACTCGTCTTCTTTCCGCGTCCATTTTAAAGATCAGGGATTTGAGGGAAATCCGGCAAGAGTGGAATTTACGTATGACGGACGGGGACTTCGTCCGGGACATGTAGAGGAAGGAAAATTCACGGTCGTATGTACCGGTGGTGAGTTTGAACTGGCTTTTACGGCAATCATTGAGAAACCATATGTGATGACAACCTATGGAAAAGTACAGAGTACCGATGATTTCCGCAAACTTGCAATTAAGGATTTTTCAGAAGCGGGAAGGCTCTTCCGTTCCAAAGAATTCTATGAGATTTTAAAATATGAGAATGAGCGTACATTCTATCTGTACGATAATATGCGCAAATGGTCTCTCGGAGAACAGGCCATGGAAGAATTCATGGTAGGGATCAAACAGAAAGAATGCATTTTCCTTACGCTTCAGGGAGAGGGAATGCTGTTCGAAGATCTGACAGAGTCGACAAAGGGAACACTGACTCTGATGAAAAATACATGGGGATATATGCCGATCCATATTGAGACAGTCGGTGATTTTATCCGGGTGTCCAGACCTGAGATCAGCACAGAAGACTTTGTGGGAAATGCACATGAGATCGAATATGTGGTAAGAGCAGAGAAACTTCATGGCGGGCGGAATTACGGAGCATTGAAGTTCGTGACACCATATGAGACACTCACTTATGAAGTTGAGGTATTGCAGAATCAGGAGTATGACGAAGATCACAGGATGCCGGAGCTTTTACTGGCTCAGATCATCAAAGAATATGTGGGATATGTGGCAGGAAGAGTGACACTGGAACACTGGGTGGACAGTGCAGTTGAGAAGATGGTAGCACTGCGTAAGCTGGATCCTCTGAATGAAGTATATCAGTTGATGCTTGGTAATATCTATCTGCTCGGAGGCAAGACGGAAGAAGCAAAATGGATTCTTGAGAATTACAATTATAATCGGTTCGCAATCGGAAAAGATCCGCTGACAAACTGTTATTATCTGTATCTGACTGCAAAGATTCGTGGAGATGTGAACTATGAAGAACGGGTGCTGGATGAGGTTGGAAAGACATATATGCGTCATCAGGATTCCTGGTGGCTGCTCTATATGATACTGAATCTTGATAACAGGTATAAGAATCCTTATAAACGTCTGGAAGTTCTGGAACAGCAGTTTGAGTATGGGATCCATGCAGTATTGTTTTATCTGGAAGCATATCTGTGCTATCAGGAAAAACCGACACTTCTTAAGAAATTAGGCGCATTTGAGATACAGGTGTTAAATTTTGCGACCAAATACCGCATGATGACAAAAGAACTGGCACTTTATATTTCGAATTTTGCCAGTCAGCAGAAAAAATACAGTGATAATCTGTTCAGGATCCTGGAAAGAATTTATAAGATGTATGAAGAACCGATGATACTGAATACAATCTGTACACTTTTGATCAAAGGAAATAAAACGGCAAAGAAGTATTTTTCGTGGTATCAGAAAGCGGTTGATTCGGATCTTAAGATTGCCCAGCTTTATGAATATTATATGATGACAATCGATGAAGACAGTGCGCATGGACCGCTGCCGAAATCGCTGGTTTTATATTTTATGCATGGGAATGCTTTGGATTATAAGAAGGCTGCGTATCTGTATGCGAGTCTTGTGATCCATGAGGAGCAGGCAGGAGATCTGTATCTGAATTACAGAGAACAGATGGTCGCATTTACATGGGAACAGCTGGCAAAGCGCCACATAACAGAATCGCTGCGTACACTGTATAAAAGATTTTGCAGAGAAGACGAGATGACGGCAGAACGTATGGAGGCAATGCGTGACATCTGTTATTCTTATGAAGTAAGGACAAAAGTACGCGGGATGAAATGTGTGCTGGTAATTGAAAAAGATGGTTCGGTACGTCAGCGTATCCCGTATGATACGAAGAATGGAGCAATCATTTATCTGTATGATAAGGAATCGAGAATTGTATGGGAGTCTGTAGAGGGCAGACATTATACGGATTCCATTCCGTATGAGACAAAAAGGCTGTTTTATGAGCCGCGTTTTGTAGATATGTGTAAAAAATATGCGGCATCTACAGGATTCTGGAATCAGGAGCCGGAGAAAGAAAAACCGGATTATGAAAAGATTCAGGCAAAGGGGATAGATTCATTTGAGGATAAGGATGTCTTCCTGGTTTGCAGCAGAAGAATCAGGGAAGAGAATTATACGGAGGATGACTTTTTAAGTTACCTTGCATTTGAAATGTTCCGGAGAGGACAGTATGACAAGGTAACACTTACATATCTTGCGGAGTATTACTGTGGTGCGATCGGAGATATGAAGCGGCTCTGGAAAGTATTAAAACAATATGGAGTTCCGTCTTATAAGGTCAGTGAACGGATTATTACGCAGATGGTCTTTTCGGAAACATTATATGAGGAAGAGCATATTTTTGAGGATTATTATCTGTCTGATAATGTATATTTCCGCTTAAAACAGGCATACCTTGCTTACGTTACAAGGGAATATATCGTGTACGGGCGAAGTTTGGAAAAATGTGTGTTTGAAATCATTGCAAATGAATGTGATGAGAAAGAAGATCTGCCGGATGTATGTAAGATTGCACTTCTGAAATATTATTCAGATAAGGAATATACAGGTGAACTGGAAGATGTCCTTCATCAGGTACTGCGGGAAATGTGCGAAAAACAACTGGTCTTCCCATATTACATGAATTATAAAGAAGAATGGCTGCGGGAAGTGCAGCTTTATAATAAGGTGATGGCAGCATACCGCTGTAAACCGGGAGGAAAAGTAAGGCTGTACTATAAGATGAAACAAAAAGACAGGGAAGAACTGGGGTACCGGGCGGAGGCAATGATGCCGGTCTATGAAAACCTGTATGTGAAACAATTTGTCCTTTATAATGACGAATCAGTGAATTATTATTTCCAGGAATCCGGAAACGGAGAGATGATCACAACAGACAAAAAGTCGCTGGAAACAGATAAAGAACGAGTATTTGCCGGAAAGTATCAGATGCTGAATGCAATGACAGACATGGATTCGGATGCGGAACGCTCGAAAGCCATGCTTGAGTTTGAAGAAGAAGAACAGATGGCAGATCAGATATTTAAGATATATTAAAAAGAAAGGAGGAGACGATAATGCAAAAAGGAAGTGTTCTGGGTTATGATCTCAATGAAAAGAATTGTCAGATCAGTTATTATGATGAAAATAAAGAAGAACCGGAAACGATGGAAGCAGCAGTTGATAATTATCAGATTCCTCTGATCCTTGGCTATTATAAAGAGCGATGGGTATATGGGCAGGAAGCAAAACGGCTGAGAGAAGCGGGAGAGGGAGATATTGTCACCCATCTGTTCCGTAAAGCTGTAAAGAGAAAAAAAGTACGTGTAGGTGGGAAAATCCATGATGGAGTATGGCTTCTTGCGAAGTTTATTTCCCTGACATTGAAGAAATTCGAACAGATTGATTATATTACGTTTTCTGTTCCGTATACGAATGTTGATATGTCGAAGATGTTAAAGGGAATCGGAAAACATATCGGTGTACCGGGAGAATGTGTATTTGTACAGGATTATAAGGAAAGCTTCTGTCAGTATATGTTTTATCAGCCGAAAGAATTGTGGCAATATGAATCAGCGCTGTTTTACTGTGATGCGCAGGAAATCCGTGCATATATGCTGCGTCGTCTGAATACAGTAAGCACCAAGAGCAGGGATATGTTTGTAACGGTGGAGGAAGTCGCTAATGCGCATATGAAAGAACTGGAAGCGATCTATCCTGTGTTGAATGTAGATAAAGCCAAAGATGCGGATGAGAGTTTTAAGTCTTTTATCCAGAATGTATTTGATAAAAAGGTGGTATCGTCTGTTTATCTGACGGGAGAGGGATTTGAGAATAACTGGTATCCGAATTCCCTGAAGGTACTGTGTAACGGACGGAGGGCTTTTCTTGGAAATAATTTATACAGCAAGGGCGCATGCTATTCATCCATGCGCTATGCAGATCCGTATGATGATGGCCCGATTTATCTGGATGGAACAAAGATGACGGAACAGATCTGCCTGCGTATGAGAATTGGCGGACAGGAAGGATGGTATCCGATCGTTGCATGGGGAACGCACTGGTATGAGGCAGACGGACAGTGGGAAGTGATTTTGGAAGATACATCGGATATTGAGATCCATATAGAGACACTTGACGGAGAAGATCTGAAAGTTGAGACAGTGTCACTGGAAGGACTGCCGGAACGAATGGATTATTCTTTGCGTCTTCAGATTGAAGTCATGTTTATGGATGAGCGTACCTGCAGGCTGCGTTTTAAAGATGTTGGTTTCGGAGAATTTTATCCGGCATCAGATTTCCTTGTAGAAAAGGAATTACATTTAGGAGGTATCAATGGGCAGTTTAATTCTTTGTCATAAAAAACGGGCCAAACGACCTTTTGAAATATCCAGAGTCCATACACGGATCTACACGATAGAAGAATTGTGTTATTACATCTGTAATAATCTGTATCTGATCGATTATACGATCGTTAATGAACGATTGTGCCGGTGGATCGGGGATGAACTGGAACTGCCGAAGCTGGCAGAGGAATTAAGAAGGCTTCTTCGGGAGAATGGATCGATGGAAGAGTTTGTACTTACGATCCTGAAGGAATCTAATATCTATGCTGCGGCAGAAATCCATAAAATGCAGAGCGTTCTGGAACAGCTGCAGTCACAGAGAGACGTAGAAAAAGAAAAATATAAGGCAGATACGCTTCAAAACAGTAAAGAATACGAATCAGCGATTCTGGTATATCAGTCCATCCTTAACAAAGACTGGGATGAATCGGTAGATAAAAAGTTTTACGGCCGTGTGTATGCAAGTATGGGATCTGCATATGGTCATCAATTTCTGTATAAAGAAGCGGCAAAGGCTTATCAGGAAGCGTATAAGATCTGTGAACAGCCGGATATGTTGAAAGCATATCTTTATAGCTGTTATAAGGCTCTTCCGCATGATGAATACTTAAAAATGCTGTCGGGGAATCCAATCCTTCTGAGTCTGGACACCGTTTTGCGTGATGAAATGGAAAAAACAAAGAATAAGATAGGCGCGGATATTCCGGAAGAAAAGCTGAATGAATGGAAAAAGGAGTACCGCAGGATTGACAAACACCGCGGAGTATGATAATATATCCAAAGATTTTAGTGTGGTAAAGTAATCAACTGCTAAACTAGTAAAAGAGTGTAGCGGCTGTTTGACACACGTAAAAGGAATACAGGAGGATATATGTTATGAAAAAGAGATTAGTACTGCTCCTTGTTACGGCAATGGCAGCTACAACGGTATTGGCAGGCTGTGGAAGTAAAGATTCAGGTTCATCTGACAGTGGAAAGAAATCGGCAAAAGAATCAAAAGTAGAAAATGATGATGACACATTGATCGTTGGATTTGATGCCTCTTTCCCTCCATATGGCTATAAAGATGATAGCGGAGAATATGTGGGATTCGATCTTGATCTTGCACAGGAAGTATGCGATAGAAATGATTGGAAACTGGTAAAACAGCCGATAGACTGGGATTCTAAGGATGCGGAGCTGAATTCGGAAACGATTGACTGTATCTGGAATGGATTTACAATGAACGGCCGTGAAGATGATTATACATGGTCAGATCCATATATTGATAACAAGCAGGTTGTGGTAGTCAGAAGTGATTCTGGTATTGATGACTTTTCGGGACTGAAAGGAAAACATGTGGAAGTACAGACAGATTCTTCTGCGCTTGCGGCACTGGAAGGTGATCAGAAGGATCTGGCAGCAACATTTGCAGATCTTAATCAGGTCGCAGAATACAATACAGCATTCATGGATCTGGAATCCGGTGCATGTGATGCAATCGCTATGGACATCGGAGTTGCAAACTATCAGGTGAATTCAAGAAAAAATCCGGATGATTACAAGATCCTGGACAAAGAAATTTCATCTGAACAGTATGCAGTCGGATTCAAAAAAGGAAATACAGAGCTGAAAGATAAAGTTCAGAAGACACTGAATGAGATGGCCGAAGACGGAACGGTTGATAAGATCGCAGAAAAATATGCAGATTATGGAGTTCCGGGAGCTCTTTGTATAGGAAAGAACAGTAAGTAAAATGAAGGGGCCGACCCCGGAGGGGATTGGTCCCTTTTAGCTCGCCATTCATTCGGAAGAAGCGTGAAAAAAACTGGAGGACATTATAGATGGAGATAGGAACACTGATAAGAGAACTTGGCGGAGGGATGTGGATCTCGGCGGAGATATTTATTCTGACATTACTTTTTTCACTGCCACTTGGACTGGTAGTTGCATTTGGGAGAATGTCAAAGATCGCACCGGTCAGATGGATATCGAAATTATACATATCGATTATGAGAGGAACCCCGCTGATGCTTCAGCTGATGGTGGTGTATTTCGGACCATATTATCTGTTTGGAATGCGCATTTCCACAGGATACCGTATGACTGCGGTGCTGATCGGTTTTGCAATTAATTATGCGGCATATTTTGCTGAGATATACAGAGGCGGGATTGAGGCAATTCCGGTAGGACAGTATGAAGCGGCAAAGGTACTGGGATATTCCAGAAGCCAGACATTTTTCCGGATCATATTTCCTCAGGTGTGTAAGCATATCCTTCCTGCAGTGACCAATGAGATCATCACGCTGGTAAAGGACACTTCACTGGCATTTGTGCTGGCTGTAACGGAGATGTTTACTATGGCAAAACAGATTGCGGCGTCACAGACTTCCATGGTTCCGTATATTGCAGCGGGTATCTTCTATTATGTTTTTAATTTGCTTGTTGCGATGATCATGGAAAAGATTGAAGAAAAATTGAATTATTACCACTAGGAGGAATAGATCATGAGTCTGCTTGAAATGGAAAATATCAAAAAAAGTTTTAACGGGGTCGAAGTTCTGAAAGACATTTCTCTGAAGGTGGAAAAGGGAGAGGTTCTTGGTATCATCGGTCCTTCCGGTTCTGGAAAATCAACACTTCTCCGATGCGCAACGGGGCTTGAGACTGCGGATGCGGGCAAAATTCATTATTCCGGAACCTTCGGACTGGTGTTTCAGAATTTTAATTTGTTTCCGCATTATTCGGTGATGAAGAATATCACAGATGCACCGCTGAAAGTGCAGAAAAGAAAGAAAGAAGAAGTCTATAAAGAGGCGAGAGAACTTTTAAAGAAGATGGGGCTTGCCGACAAGGAAGATGCATACCCCTGTCAGTTGTCAGGAGGACAGCAGCAGCGTGTATCAATCGCGAGAGCACTCGCACTGCATCCGGATATTCTGTTTTTTGATGAGCCAACGTCCGCACTGGATCCGGAACTGACCGCAGAGATCCTGAAAGTTATCCGGGAACTTGCAATGGAACATATGACAATGGTGATCGTTACGCATGAGATGAATTTTGCGAGAAATGTATCGGATCATGTAATCTTTATGGATGGAGGCGTGATCGCAGTAGAAGGAACCCCGGAAGAAGTATTCGATTCATCCAATGAAAGAATGAAAGAATTTCTCGGAAAATTCAATGATTAACCGCGGAAAAACTAATGAATAGAGCGGATTTATAAGTTATACTTATTAAATGGCACGTTATAAATAATGTATCAGCAGCAATACAAGGCAGATGGAAATATTGCTTTTCCGTTTGCCTTGTATTATACTGATATAGCAAAATGCTTTTTAAAGACAGTTTTGACAAATGAAAAATTTGAAAAGAATGGAGTCTGCATTTATGAATGAATTTGAAAAAGTAACAACAGGACTGGGTGAAGAATGCGGTGTGTTTGGAGCCTATGATATGGATGGCGGAGATGTTGCACCATCCGTTTATTATGGACTTTTTGCATTGCAGCACAGAGGACAGGAAAGCTGTGGTATTGCGGTAACGGATACATATGGAGAAAGAAAAGTACATTCCAAGAAAGGACTTGGACTGGTAAATGAAGTGTTCGATGAAGAGTCTTTACAGGAATTGAAGGGAAATCTTGGCGTCGGACATGTAAGATATTCGACAGCAGGTGCTTCCAGAGCTGAAAATGCGATGCCGCTGGTTATCAATTATGTGAAAGGAATCCTTGCAATTGCACATAACGGTAATCTGACAAATGCGATCGAACTTCGCCATGAACTGGAGTACACAGGCGCTATTTTCCAGACAACGATTGACTCGGAGGTGATCGCATATCATATCGCCAGAGAACGTCTGAATGTTGAGAAGGCAGAAGATGCGGTAAAAAATGCGATGAAGAAGATCCAGGGAGCATATGCACTGGTTGTCAGTTCGCCGAGAAAGATGATCGGTGCCAGAGATCCGTTTGGATTGAAGCCTCTTTGTATTGGAAAAAGAGATAATACTTATTTTCTGGCTTCGGAGAGCTGTGCGATTGCTGCCGTTGGAGGGGAATTTGTAAGAGACGTAGAGCCTGGAGAGATTGTAAGTTTTACAAAACATGGAATGAAGTCAGATAAAACTATGGCAATCGATCCCAAAAAGCAGGCAAGATGTATTTTTGAATATATATATTTCGCACGAATGGACAGCGTGATCGATGATGTGAATGTATATCATGCGAGAATTGTTGCAGGGAAAGCTCTGGCAGAGTCTTATCCGGTAGATGCGGATCTGGTTGTAGGAGTACCGGATTCCGGTCTGGTTGCGGCAAAAGGATATTCTGAACAGTCGGGAATTCCATATGGTATGGCATTCCACAAGAACAGTTATGTCGGAAGAACGTTTATCAAGCCAAAACAGAGTCAGCGTGAAAGCAGCGTGAAGATCAAGCTGAACGTGATCGAAGAGGTTGTAAAGGGAAAACGTATTGTTATGGTAGATGACTCTATTGTAAGGGGAACAACCTGTGCGAACATTATCAAGATGCTCAAAAAGGCCGGAGCGAAAGAGGTACATGTAAGGATCAGTTCACCACCGTTCCTGCATCCATGCTATTTCGGAACAGATGTGCCTTCGAATGAACAACTGATTGCACATTCCCATACAACAGAGCAGATCCGCGAGATGATCGGGGCGGATTCGCTTGGTTATATGGAAGTTGAAAAATTGAAAAACATGGTCGGTGATCTTGCATATTGTGACGCATGCTTCACCGGTAATTATCCGATGAAAGTACCTGGAAGAGATGTTTCACTGGCATTTGAATAGAAAACAGGTTAAAATAGTCGGGTGGAAGAATTGACGAAGGAGATTATTAGTATGAGTAATGACAGATATACAAGTCCACTTTCAGAAAGATATGCAAGCAAAGAGATGCAGTATATTTTCTCGCCGGATAAGAAATTCCGTACATGGAGAAAACTCTGGATCGCACTTGCAGAGACAGAAAAAGAACTGGGACTGGATATTACAGAAGAACAGATTGAAGAATTAAAAGCACATGCGGATGATATCAATTATGATGTGGCAAAAGAAAGAGAAAAGGTTGTCCGTCATGATGTTATGTCTCATGTGTATGCATATGGAAAACAGTGTCCGAATGCAAAAGGAATCATTCATCTTGGTGCAACTTCATGCTATGTAGGCGATAATACAGATATCATTCTGATGTCGGAAGCGTTGGAGATTGTCAGAAAGAAACTGATCAATGTGATTGCTGAACTTGCAAAGTTTGCGGATGCACATAAGAATCTTCCAACACTTGCATTTACACATTTCCAGCCTGCACAGCCTACAACAGTAGGTAAGAGAGCAACACTCTGGATGCAGGAATTCATGATGGATCTGGAAGATCTGGAATATGTAAAAGGAAGTTTAAAGCTTCTTGGATCAAAAGGAACGACCGGAACACAGGCAAGTTTTCTTGAACTCTTTGACGGAGATCAGGAGACGATTGATAAGATTGATCCGATGATCGCCAAAAAGATGGGATTTGAGACATGTTATCCGGTGTCTGGCCAGACCTATTCACGTAAGGTAGATACCAGAGTGGTAAATGTACTTGCAGGTATTGCGGCAAGTGCACATAAGATGTCCAATGACATCCGTCTCCTTCAGCATTTGAAAGAGATCGAAGAACCGTTTGAGAAGACCCAGATCGGATCTTCGGCAATGGCATATAAGAGAAACCCGATGAGAAGTGAAAGAATCGCTTCACTTTCCAGATACGTGATGGTAGATGCCATGAACCCGGCAATCACATCTGCAACACAATGGTTTGAGAGAACACTTGACGATTCTGCTAACAAGCGTCTCAGTGTCCCGGAAGGATTTCTGGCAATTGATGGTATCCTGGATCTGTGCCTGAATGTTGTAGACGGACTGGTGGTATATCCAAAAGTTATCGAAAAGAGACTGATGTCAGAACTTCCGTTCATGGCAACAGAAAATATCATGATGGATGCTGTAAAAGCAGGTGGAGACAGACAGGAACTTCATGAGAGAATCCGTGAACTGTCTATGGAAGCCGGACGCAATGTCAAAGAAAAGGGATTAGACAACAACCTTCTTGAACTGATCGCTGCAGATCCTGCATTCAATCTTTCGCTGGAAGAACTGCAGAAGACGATGGATCCTGCAAAATATGTGGGACGTGCACCGGTTCAGGTTGATGCATATCTTAAGAACATCGTAAATCCTATGCTGGAAGCAAATAAGGATATTCTTGGAGTAACAGCAGAGATCAATGTATAAGATTCTGTAACAGACAAAATGTGAAAAAGAAAGTGGAGTTTCAGTGAGCAATGGAACATCACTTTCTTTTCTTGTATATATGATTTATAATGAATCCATATGGAAGTATAAGGGGGAAGAAAGCGGATATATGGAAAAGACTATGGAAAAGATTAAGAATATGATGAATGGTACAGCATCAGAAAAGCAATACCGGGTCAGAAGGTGCAGATATACAGACCTGGCAATGGTACTTGTATTTGCAGTTGCTGTACAGTGTTTAACAAGGCTGGAATATACAGGGGAAAGATATATCCAAAGCCGGAATGGGTATAAGATAGCCGTCAGCACAGTGGAAAGCTGTGGACGGGAAACTGTAAAAGGGTATGTGGAAATAAAAGCATCGTGTATTTTAAAGGCGAAGAATGTAGCCGGAAGTTTGTGTGCTCAGGTAACGACACCGAATGAAACGACTATGAATATAACCACACCAACAGCTGATGCGGGAAAGGATGACGGCCAGATTACAAAGATGCCTGACGCAGATGAGATAAACACATCTGTTTTGGAAGGTGGAGCGGAGATCTTGAAAACAGAAAAGAGTGCGGGAGCTGCATTTGTTGCGGCAGATACAACGCCTGTAGCGCCGGCGGATGAGAGCGGTGAAGAGGACAAGAGCAGTACAGGAGAACAGCAGAGTGAAATGCTGGATCTTGGCGGATTTATCATAGGAGAAAATGGCATGATCGAACGTTGTGAGAATCCGTCTCTGGCTGCCGAGGATGGGATTATCATATTGCCATCAGATGACAGATGTAAGGGAATCGGAGCAGAAGCATTAACCGGAATTGTGGGAGCGGAAGAAATCTATATTCCGGCCAATATTACATGGATTGAACCCGGTGCCCTGGAAAAACTGGAAAGTCTTATGTATATAGAGGTTGCACCGGACAATCCGGCATATCAAAGCATAGATGGAGTTCTTTACAGCAAAAAGGAGCAGAAAGAAAAGGCATGAATATTCGACAGGTAACAGACGGCAAAGAAGATTATATAGAATTGCTTCGTATGGGAGATCCGGATGAATCCAGAATCCGTAAAGTATTGGAAAAAGGCGAACTCTTTTTACTTGAAGAGCATGGAAAACTCCGTACATTGTGTGTGGTTATATTTTCGGAAGAAAAGAAATGTGAGATAAAAAATATTGTAACCATAGAAAAAGACCGTGGCAAAGGGTATGGCCGGTATATGATCCATTATATCTGTGAACATTACTGCTCACAGTATGACTGGGGATATATGAAAAAAGACCGATGCCGGGATATCATGGAGTTCTGTGAAAAATGTGGATTCACAGATGAAGATGAGATATATCTGAAAAAAGAACTGATGTCGGAAATCGACACAAAACGTGTAATTAATCTTGCAATGGAAGCGGGAAGAATGCTTTTGAAAAACGGAGGCGAGATCTTTCGTGTGGAAGAGACGATGATGAGAATCTGTCGTAGATTCGGGGTGAAATATGTGGAGCTGTTTACTTTGAGTCATGGATTGTTTATCTGTGCAGGAACGGATAAAGAAAAGTTGTACACAAAAGTAAAACAGGTACCGCTTTCTTCCACGCATCTGGGGATCGTAGCAGAAGTAAATGATCTGTCCCGGGAAATTGCGGCAGGACATGTCGGAATTGAAGAAGCAATAAAGAAATTAAAGAAGATTGACAAGATGCCGGTCAAGCGTATTCCATATCAGATCGCGGCGGCGGGATTAAGTGCCGGAGGTCTGGGATATCTGCTTGGTGGGACAGCAATGGAAGCTTTTGTGGCATTTTTTGTTGGCTGTGTTGTGTTCTCATGGTCTCTTTTCGCCGGAAAACACGGTGTTTCAAAGATCCTGGTTCATATCGTAGGCGGAATTATTATTGCGTCTATGGCTTTGGCGGCAATGCAGATTCCGTTTTTGGGGAAACTCAGGATGGAAGGGATCGTGACCGGCGGGATTATGCCGCTGGTACCCGGACTTGCATTTGTGAATGCAATCCGTGATCTGGCAGATAGTGATTATCTTGCGGGTACAGTTAAGATGATTGATGCAGTTATGGTATTTGTCTATATTGCAATCGGTGTTGGAACGGCGTTATCGGTATATCATCATGTGTTAGGAGGCATTTTATAATGATCATAAAAATCATAGCAAATCTGGCATGCTCATTTATCGGGACGATTGCATATGCGGTTATGTTCCAGGTGCCGAGAAGATTCTATATCGGATGCGGGATCACCGGATCGGTGGGCTGGATGATGTACAAGTTTGCGTCTGTATATTGTTCGGTTGCATCTGCTTCCTTTATAGGAACGGTATGTGCTGTATTGGTTGCGAGAATGCTGACAGTCCGCTTGAAATGTCCGATCACTATCTTTATGATTTCGGGTATCATTACACTGGTGCCGGGAGCAGGCATCTATTTTACGGCGTATTATCTGGTGACAAATCAGTTCGCAATGGCTGCTGTAAAAGGAATCGGAGCAATAAAAGTGGCTTTCGGGATTGTGCTTGGAATTGTCTGCATTGTATCTGTTCCGAGAGAAGTGTTCCAAAAAGAATACTGGGTTGAAAGAAAGATTGCAAAACAACAGAAAAAATGGAAAGATGGATCTGATAAATCTTCCAGATGAAAGGTACAGATGAAAGATCTGATATAAAAGGTTGCTGTCCGCCTCGGACTTGTGCTACAATGTAGAGACGGATAGTGTTCTAATGTATGTAGCAATACATAGATTTCATACATTTCAAAATAATAATGAAACAGGAGATAATGACAGTTATGAGTAAGGTAAGAACAAGATTTGCACCAAGCCCTACAGGAAGAATGCATGTGGGAAACTTAAGGACAGCGCTGTATACTTATTTGATCGCGAAACATGAAGATGGAGATTTTATCCTCCGAATTGAAGATACAGATCAGGAACGTTTTGTAGAAGGCGCACTGGATATCATTTACCGTACGTTGAAAGAGACCGGGCTGGTTCACGACGAGGGTCCGGATAAGGACGGCGGGGTAGGACCGTATGTGCAGAGTGAACGTAATGCACAGGGACTTTATCTGAAATATGCAGAACAGCTGATCGAACAGGGGGATGCTTACTACTGCTTTTGTGACAAAGAACGTCTGGAGTCTTTGAAAAGTAAAGTGTCTGATGAGGATGGCGGAACAGAGATTGTCGTATATGACAAACATTGTCTTCATTTAAGTAAAGAGGAGATCGAAGCAAACCTCGCAGCAGGAAAACCTCATGTAATCCGTTTTAACATGCCGACAGAAGGAACCACTACATTCCACGATGAGATTTACGGAGATATCACAGTTCCAAATGAAGAACTGGATGACCTGATCCTGATCAAATCAGATGGATATCCGACTTACAACTTTGCAAATGTTGTCGATGATCATCTGATGGGAATCACACATGTTGTACGTGGTAATGAGTATCTGTCATCGGCACCAAAATATAACAAGATCTATGAAGCATTCGGATGGGATGTGCCGGTATATGTACATTGTCCGCTGATCACAGATGAGAACCATAAGAAACTCAGCAAACGCTGTGGACATTCTTCTTATGAAGATCTGATCGAGCAGGGATTTGTGACAGAGGCAGTTGTCAATTATGTAGCACTGCTTGGATGGTCGCCGGAAGGCAATCAGGAGATATTCTCGCTGGAAGAACTGGTAAAGGCATTTGACTTCCACCGCATGAATAAATCACCGGCTGTGTTTGATCTTGGCAAATTAAAATGGATGAATGGTGAATATATCAAAGCTATGGATTTCGACAAGTTCTATGAAAGAGCAGAAGGATATATCCGCAAAGTTATCACAAAAGATTATGACCTGAAGAAAATTGCAGCACTGGTAAAATCAAGAATCGAGATATTCCCGGATATTGCAGAGCAGATCGACTTTTTTGAAGCAGTACCGGAATATGACACAGCAATGTATTGCCATAAGAAGATGAAAACCAATGAAGAGAATTCACTGGAAGTATTAAAAGAAGTTCTTCCGCTTCTGGAAGCGCAGGAAGACTATAGTAATGATGCACTGTTTGCACTTCTTAAGAGTTATGTTGACGAGAAGGGTGTAAAAGTCGGTTATGTAATGTGGCCAATCCGTACCGCTGTATCAGGAAAGCAGAGTACACCGGGTGGAGCAACAGAGATTATGGAGATTCTTGGAAAAGAAGAATCTGTAAAACGAATCAAAGACGGAATTGAATTATTAAGCAAGTAAGGGGATTCTATGAGTTTAAATCATGCTCAGACAGAGGCAGTCGCCCATAATGAAGGACCATGCATGGTCCTCGCCGGCCCCGGATCGGGGAAAACTCTAACCATTGCAAAGAGAATAGAATATCTGATCATGAAGTATAAGGTAAGGCCAGAAGAAATTCTGGTCATTACCTTTACTAAGTATGCGGCTCAGGAAATGAAAGAAAGAACCAGACGGATCTGCGGTCCGTCTTCTTATGCTGTCACATTCGGAACATTTCACGGAATCTATTACGGAATCCTGAAATGGGCGTATCGTCTGGAATCATCGAATCTCCTTACGGATGAAGAAAAATACCGGATGTTAAGAAATCTTCTGCCAAAAGTCGGATGGGATCAGGAGCCGGAAACGGATGAAGAAAAAGACTATCTGCAGGAACTGGCCGCAGAGATTGGGAAAGTAAAGAATAATTGTATGGCTATTGAAACTTATGAACCGGTAAAATATACAACTGAAAAGTTCCGTGCACTATACAAAGATTACGAAGAAGAGAAGAAAAAATGTCGGAAGATTGATTTTGAAGATATGCTGATCCAGTGCAGGGATCTCTTTTTTAATTATCCGGATATTCTGAAAAAGTGGCAGGACAAATTCCGGTATATTCTGGTAGATGAGTTCCAGGATGTGAATCAGGCACAGTATGATGTTGTCCGTATGCTGGCCGAACCGCAGAATAATCTGTTCGTGGTGGGGGATGATGATCAGTCGGTATATGGATTCCGTGGAGCAAAGCCGGGAATCATGATGGAATTTATGAAAGATTATCCAAAGGCCAGGAGGGTGCTTTTGGATATTAATTACCGCAGCAGTGCTTATATTGTCAATGGTGCTTTGAGAGTGATCGGTAATAATAAAATCCGGTTTGAAAAGAAGATCGAAGCATTTCAGAAAGCAGATGAAACGGTTCATGTCCAGGAAGTAAAAGACCCTGTGCAGGAGGCAGAATATGTGCTGGAAAAAATAAAGGAATATCAGGAAAAAGGTATTGCTTATACAGATATAGCGGTGTTGTACCGGACGAATGTGGATGCAAGGACAATGTCAGAGCTTATGATGGAATATCAGATTCCGTTCGTGATGAAAGAGCATCTGAATAATATTTATGAGCATTTTATTGCGCAGGATATCAGCAGTTATTTCCATCTTTCACAGGGGGAATATAGCCGGAAATATTTTTTGCAGATTGCAAACCGGCCAAACAGGTTTTTTTCAAGGGATAGTATGAAAGGCGGAACAGTTACCTATGATTCGCTCAGAGAATATTACCGGGATAAAAACTGGATGACAGACAGAGTGGATCAGTTAGAATGGGACATGAAGATGATAAAAGATAAAACACCATATGCTGCAATCCAATATATCCGGAAACATATGGGTTATGATGAGTTTTTAAAAGATTATGCGGTATACCGGAAGATTTCACCGGAAGATCTTTTTGCGGTGCTGGAAGAGATATGGCAGAATTCCAAAGGATATAGAACAATCTGCGACTGGTTTGAACATGTAGAGCGATACGGGAAAATATTAAAGGAGCAGAATTGTAAAAAAATTGCGGCAGAGGGTGTGAACCTGATGACGATGCATGCGGCAAAAGGACTGGAATTTGATACCGTATTTGTGATCGAGGCAGATGAGGGCAGCAGTCCGTATAAGAAAGCAGTGACGAATGAGGAAATCGAAGAAGAGAGACGGCTTTTTTATGTAGCAATGACCAGGGCGAAGAGAAAGCTGATCATCAGTTATGTAAAAGAAAAAAACGGGAAAGATATGACCCCTTCCCGTTTTGTGTCCGAATTACTCTTCGACGTCTGATTCATCAAATTCCTGGGAATCCATCCATTCATCAAAAGCATCAGCGGCAATTTCGTATTCGTCATCATCTTCAATGTTGCCGAGGTCCGGTTCACCGTCCTCAGTTTCATTGTATTGATAAAGATAAACATCACCGGCTTCATTAGGTTCGAGATTCTCATCCAGAGGAAGCAGGGCGATGTATTCTTTGCCTGCAGCTTCATATACTGTGAGGATTGCGCATTCAATGACCTCATCGTTATCGAGTGTAAGTTCTACGGTTGTGTAGCTTTCAGTTTCCTTTGTGTCACTCATATCATAGTCTCCTTTACTAACATTAAAACTTATCTTAACTTTAACAAAGAAACGGATAAAAAGCAAGATGATAGTAGTCAAACGGATAAAAATGTTGTAGAATGTAGCTGTATGTAACGCAATAATAAGGAGGAATAACAACATGATGAAGAAGAGAATGTTAGGAGTGATCGCAGTATTACTCGTATGCATTTTCGCATTATCTGCATGCAAGAAAGAGGCTGGAAAACCGGTAGATAATGCAGTCAGTGAGGATACAACGGATGATTCAGAGGATACGGATCAGACAGAAGATGCAGGAAAGTACAAGTTCGGGTTCTCTGTGATCGATATGCAGAATCCGTATTTTATAACATTGGAAGAAGCCGCACAGCAGGTCGTAGAAAAAGAAGAATGTACCATGGTGGTAAAAGATCCAGCATCTGATGCGGATATACAGGCGGAGCAGATCAAGGAGATGATCAATGAGGGAATCAATGCAATCTTCCTTTGCCCGGTTGACTGGGAGAAGATCACGCCTTCACTCCAGGCATTGCAGGATGCAGGGGTAAAGATCATTAACATTGATTCACAGGTAAAAGATACCGATTATATTGATGCATATGTAGGCTCTGATAATACAGAAGCAGGAAAACTTTGTGGCAATGATCTGATTGAAAAGTATCCGGATGGCGGTACGGTTGCAATCCTGGAGGCTACGACACAGAATTCGGTGAATGACCGTATCACAGGGTTCGAACAGGCGGTTGCCAGGGCGGAAAAAGGGTTTGAAGTTGTAGCAAGAGAAGATACAAACGGAACATTTGACAGTGCGCTGGAAGCAGCCAAGAAGATTCTGGAGGAACAACCGGATGTGACGGCGATCATGTGTGGAAATGACCAGATGGCTGTTGCAGCGAAGACAGCGCTGAACCTTGCGAATAATGATCAGACAGTTGTGTACAGTGTAGATGGTTCGCCTGATATTAAGAAGGAATTAATGAAAGCGGATAGTCAGATCGCAGGGACGGTCGCACAGTCTCCGATCAATATCGGAAAAAAAGCAGTAGATATTGCATTGAATGCCCTTGACGGAAAGGATTTTGAAACAGAGACGGCGATAGATGTATTTATGATTAATAAAGATAATGTTGAAATGTATGGCGCAGACGGATGGCAATAGGCGCAGACGGGCAACGGGAAGGACATAACAGAGATGAGAGAGGTTCAGGGATATCCATTACCACTGGGAGTGCAGATAAGTAAAAACAGAGTCAATTTTTCCATTGCAGTTCCGGCAGACAAAGACTGCCAACTGTTATTATACCGCACAGGGAGAAAGAAACCGTGCAGGCAGTTTGATATGAAACCAATGATCGGTGAAGTGAGGTGTATAGCACTTGAGGATATCGAGCCGGAAGATTATGAATACAATTATCTGATCGATAAAGAAGTTGTAACTGATCCATACGTAAAAGCACTTGCCGGTAAAGAACGCTGGGGTGTAAAAAAAGAACTGTCAGAACATGAGATCCGGGGACGGCTGCAGATGAGTGATTATGACTGGGAAGGAGATCATACATTACAGATACCATATCATCAGGTAATAGCGTACAGTCTGCATATCCGCGGATTTACAAGACATTCATCATCAAAAGTAAAGGCAAAAGGAACTTTTCAGGGAGTAATTGAAAAGCTGGAATATCTGAAAGATCTTGGAATTAACCAGATTCATTGTATGCCGGTATATGAATTTGAAGAATGCCAGATATATAGAAATTACTGGGGATACGGTGCGGGAAGCTATTTTGCACCTAAAAGCGCATATTCGGCAGATGGAGACGGAGTCAGGGGACTGAAAGATATGGTGAAAGCATGCCATCAGTCCGGAATAGAGGTTGTTCTGGAGATGCCTTTCTGTACGGATGCAGATAAGATGAAGATGTTAGAATGTCTGAGATATTATGTTATGGAATATCATATAGATGGATTTATAGTGAATCCGTTTGTGATTTCGACGGAGAGTGTACATGCAGATCCGTTTTTGAAAAATACCAAGATTATGGAACATGAGTTGGGATTTCAGACAGTCATGCGCAGATTTCTGAAAGGTGATGAAGGGATGATCCATGACGTGATCTACTGGCTGAAACACCATTCAAAAGAACAGGGGATCTTTAACTACATTACCGATCAGAATGGATTTACCTTGAATGACCTGGTGTCTTACGATGCGAAACACAATGAGGAGAATGGTGAACATAATCAGGATGGACCGGATTATAATTATAGCTGGAACTGCGGGGCGGAAGGGCCAAGCAGAAAAAAGGCAGTAATGGAACTACGGAATCATCAGATATTTAATGCATTTTTCCTGCTCTTTCTGGCACAGGGAACTCCGTGTATGCTTGCGGGAGATGAGTTTGGAAATTCTCAGAAAGGTAATAATAATGTATACTGTCAGGATAATCCGATAGGGTGGACCGATTGGCGGGGGCTGGAAAAGAAGAAAGAGCTGCATGATTTTGTAAAGAAACTGATTGCATTCCGTAAATCACATCCGATTCTTACACCGGAGAGAGAGCTGCAGGGAATAGATCTTAGCTGTTGCGGTGTGCCGGATGTATCTTATCACGGGGAAGAAGCATGGCAGATACCAGGGGAAGTGTCGAGCAGGCAGTTGGGCGTATATTACAGTGGAGCGCAGACAAAAAGTGAGGACTGTTATGTTGCGTATAATATGCATTGGCTGGAACATGTATTTGCACTGCCGGCATTGCCAAAGGGGTATGGCTGGTATGCGAAAGCAACGACAGAACAGGGGATATTAGATGCGCCGGTGCTTTTGAAAGATCAGAGAAAATTAGAGTTAAAAGAGCGGTCGGTCACGGTGCTTACAGCAGACCGGATTGTGGAGGTTGAAACGAAGAAAAATGAAAGCATTACAACACTTACAGACGATCAATCATCATAAATATCTTGTTATGAAGGAGTGCTTTAAAGTAGGACTTTACAGACAGGGGCTTCTTCATGACCTGTCCAAATATTCACCGACAGAATTTTTAGTGGGATGCAGGTACTATCAGGGGAATAGAAGCCCGAATAATGCTGAACGGGAGGCAACGGGTTATTCCAAGGCGTGGTTACATCATAAAGGACGTAACAAACATCATTATGAATATTGGATCGATTACAGTGTAGATCCGGGGGAAGGTATCATAGGCCTTAAGATGCCGCTTCGATATGTTGTGGAGATGTTCATGGATCGTATTGCAGCATCTAAGACATACCAGGGGGATGCATACAGAGACAGTCATCCGCTGGAGTATTATGAGAGGGGAGCCGGACGGCTTGGAAAAATGATCCATCCGGATACAGCAGGCCTTCTGCACGGATTGTTGAAAATGCTGGCAGAAGAAGGAGAGGAAAAAACTTTCCGGTATATTAAGAAAGTCCTTCTGAAACAGAAGAAATATTAACAGTTTATGCAATAGTTCAAAAAAATAAAAAAATTCAAAATAACTGTTGACATAATAACAATTTCGATGTATTATATATCTTGTCTTCGCGAGAGAGCAAAGATGAATGCGGAAGTGTCGGAACTGGCAGACGAGCAAGACTA
>CAKRCY010000027.1:0-29415 GCA_934309195.1 uncultured Dorea sp. | reverse complement strand
GAAAGTATCAGAAATGTCATTTCTTTTGCAGGGGAAACCTTGCAGGGAGATGGCATTTTTTTACAGACATGTTTATAATAGTGAGAGTGGAAAATAAGCAGACTGGAGCTGAAGATAGAATGAAGCAAAATGAGAAAAAAGAAATGATGATCCGGATTGCAAAAGAGGAAGATGCGGAAGCATTGCTTGCAATCTATGCGCCTTATATTGAGCATACGGTTATTACATATGAGTATGATGTGCCGACAGTGGAAGAATTCCGCGGAAGAATCAGACGCGTGCTGGAGAGATATCCATATCTTGTGGCAGAGTTAAATGGGGAAATATGCGGATATGCATATGCAAGTGCCTTTCATGACAGACCGGCATGTGGATGGAATGTGGAGACATCTATCTATGTGGACCAAAATAAAAAAGGAATGGGAATCGGAACAGCACTGTATGATAAGCTGGAGAAGATATTAAAGAGGCAAAATATACTGAATATGAATGCGTGTATCGCCTGTACGGAACAGGAAGATGAATATCTGACCAATGCAAGTATCCGTTATCATGAACATCTGGGATATCGCATGGTCGGCTGGTTTACAAATTGTGGCTATAAATTCCACAGATGGTATAATCTGGCATGGATGGAAAAAGAGATTGGAGAGCACGTGGCAGATCAGCCGCCGGTGATTGCTTTTCCGGAGATTGTGAGAGATATTTCTTTACAGAACGGAGAACTCCGTTTATAATATGCATGTTAAAATAAGTGAAAATACAAGGTTTCTCCGAAGCCTTCATACCTAAGATCACATAAAGTATCATATCTGAGATGCCGATGCATACAAAATGAAATCGAAATCAGATATAAGAGAATCAGAAGAATTGTGATGATGGGATGCTGGCCAGGAACGGCAGATATGTCAGTTCCTCAGGGTAGATGTGGAAACGTATCTGCCTCCCGCATATTTGGAAAGGAGAGCAGCACTTGAGATATACAAGAGAAGTTGCCGGATGCCAAAGCATCTGTAAAGAACTGCCAGTGGCAGATTTTTTTAATACATGGCAAGTTCTCCGTGTCTGCCTGCTCTTTTTTCGGAAAGAGCAGGTTTTTTATATTATTATGAATGCAGAATTGGATAAGATAAAGTCCGGATCCAGCGCAGTGATACTTTGTGGAGGGAAAAGTACCCGGATGGGTCAGGATAAAGCAGGACTTCTGATTGAGAAGAAGACATTTTTACAACAGATAGAGGAAAATCTAAAAGACGCAGATGAGATATTGCTCTCGGTAAAAAATCGGCGGGATTATCCTGAGATAGGAGCAAGGCATGTCGAAGACCGGGAAGCGGATAAGGGTCCGCTTATGGGACTATGCTCTGCGTTGGAAGAATGCAGTTATGAAAAGATATGGGTGACTTCCTGCGATATGCCTTTTATAGACTGGCAGGTAGCAGAAGAATTAGCGGTCTATTTTGAGGATGGAATCGATGCAGTAATCCCGGTAGACAGGACCGGAAAGAAATACGTGCTCTGTGCATGGTATCGGAAATCTATACTGGAGATTCTGAAAGAACAGCTGGAATCAGGAGATTTGAAGGTAAAGCATCTGCTGGGGCGTCTGAGAGTATGTTATGTAGCTGTAGAAGGATTGACGGATGGAAGCCGTAAATTCCAAAATATCAATACCAGGGAGGAATATCAGACGTTTACAGCACGATCAGAAGTCAGTTTGGAAAAAGAACTGCACACAGATATTCCGGTTGTATCTTTTGTTGCATATTCCGGTACCGGTAAGACGACATTTTTGGAGAGATTAATCCCAAAGCTGAAAGCACGGGGACTTAAGATCGCAATTGTGAAACATGACGGACACCGCTTTGAAATTGACCACGAAGGAAAAGACAGTGACCGTTTCACAAAAGCCGGGGCAGATGTAACGGGACTGATTTCATCGGAAAAAGCGGTATTGATGGAAAACAGACAGACAGACCCGGAAGAATTTCTGAAAAAGATAGACGGAGTAGATCTGATCCTGACGGAAGGATTTAAACAAGGACCATGGCCGAAGATTATGCTGCACCGGAAGGAAACCGGAAAACCCATGCCGTTATTGCCGGAAGAATGTCTGGCAGTGATCAGTGATGTGGAGATTCCGGATTGCGAAAATGTGTTCCCACTGGAAGAGATTGAGAAAACGGCAGATTTTTTATTCCGCTATATACAGAATATATCATGATGATAATGTAAACAAAAAGAAAATGAGGAGGAAAATATGAAACTGATCAGAACAGAAGATGCAGCAGGGCACGTATTATGTCACGATATGACACAGATCATTCCGGGAGTGACGAAAGATGCAAGATTCCGGAAGGGTCATGTTGTCACAGAAGAAGATATTCCGATATTGCTATCGATTGGAAAAGAACATCTGTATGTCTGGGAGAAGACAGATGGAATGCTTCATGAAGATGAAGGTGCGGAACGCCTGCGTAAGATCGCACAGAATGAAAATATGCATCCGTCAGAAGTAAAAGAAGGAAAGATTGAATTAATTGCGGATGTTGACGGGTTATTTCAGGTGGATGTCGGGCGTTTATATGATGTAAATAGTGTTGATGAGATCATGATCGCGACCAGACATACAAATGTGGCAGTGAGAAAAGGAGACAAGCTTGCGGGAATGCGTGTGATCCCGCTGGTCATAGATGAAAAGAAACTGGAAGAAGCAGAAAAAGCAGCGGGGAAAGAACCGTTATTGAAGGTGACACCGTGGAAACTAAAGACTGCAGGTGTGATCACGACAGGAAGTGAAGTCTATAAAGGCCTGATCAAAGATCAGTTTACGCCGGTAGTAGAAAAGAAACTGGAAGCATTCGGAATACAGATGACAAAGCATGTGCTGTGCAGTGATGATATGGAGATGATTACACAGGCGATTGCAGATATGAAGAAATCAGGAGTGGATATGATCATCTGTACAGGAGGAATGAGTGTTGATCCGGATGATAAGACGCCGGGGGCGATCAAAGCTTCCGGAGCCGGGATTGTAACCTATGGAGCACCGACACTTCCGGGGGCAATGTTGTGTCTTGGATATTTTGAGGACGGAACACCGGTTGTCGGACTGCCTGGGTGTGTGATGTATGCAAAGGCGACGGTATTTGACCTGATCCTTCCGAGAATGGCGGCAGGAGTCCGGATTGACCGGAAAGCGATTATCCGGATGGGACATGGAGGACTCTGCCTGGGATGCCGGGAATGCCATTATCCAGTCTGCCCATTTGGAAAGGAGGCATAAAGTGCGGCCATCCAGAGTAACACTTGAACAGGCGCAGGAGCTGTTTAAAACCTGTATGCCTGTAAGAAAAAAAGAAGAAAAGCGTTCTGCAGATTGTCTGGGACAGATTCTGGCAAAGCCGATATATGCGGCAGTGACACAGCCGCCGTTTCCAAGGTCCGCAATGGATGGATTCGCATTGAGAAGCCGGGATATATGCAGGGCGGATATGCAGCATCCGGTTACATTAGAAGTTACAGGGTGCGTGTGTGCCGGACAGAAGTCGGAACTTGTGCTAAAGCCGTATCAGGCAGTACGGATCATGACCGGTGCGATGATACCGGAAGGCGCAGACTGTGTGGTAAAGCAGGAAGATACAGAATGGGACGCAGAAGCAGTCCGGATATATCATAATGCGCAGCCCGGAGAAAATTACTGCCCCAAGGGAGAAGATTTTTCTGCCGGAGATCTGCTGGCAGAAGCCGGAACCCCGGTAGATTCTTATCTGCTGGCAGCTGTCACGGCAGCAGGAGTAAGAAACCTTACGGTGTATAAAAGACTGAAAGCAGCGGTGATCACAACGGGTGATGAATTACAGAATACGGAGACACCACTGCAGCCGGGAAAAATCTATGATGCGAATGGGATCTGGCTGTGTACACGGCTAAGAGAGATGGACTGCGAGGTAGTACGGTATCAGACAGCAGGAGATGACCAAAGTAAAATTGCAGATGAGATCAGAGAAGCATGGAAAGAAGCAGATCTGATCCTTACAACCGGAGGTGTGTCGGTAGGAGAGAAAGATCTTCTGCCGGGTGTCATAGAAAATCTGAACGGAAACGTGTTATTTCATGGGATACAGGTAAAACCCGGAATGCCGACGATGCTTTCGGTGGTGAAGGGAACTCCGGTTCTGTCGCTTTCAGGCAATCCATTTGCTGTGGAAGCATTATTTGAAGTATTAGCCGGCGGCTATCTGACGGATATGGAAGACAGCAGGTATTTACAGAAGAATCAGAGGAAAGTACTGAAACAGACATTTGTAAAGACAGGTAAAATGAAACGGATTGTAAAAGGAAGATGCGATGAAAGCGGTGTATATCTTCCACAGATCCAGAAAAACGGTCAGCTTAAGAACGGAATCGGAAGTAACTGCCTGGTGATTTTTCCGGAAGGGGAACGGACGTATGCAGAAGGAGAATCTGTCCGGGTAATAAGGATATAAGCAGAATCACATAGTAAAAAAGGAGTAATCATGGGAGAATTTACGCATTTTAATGAACAGGGACATGCAGTGATGGTTGATGTCAGTGAAAAATCAGACACAGTGCGTGAAGCAACGGCAATGGGAAGAATCTCAATGTCGCAGGAATGTTTCGAAAAAGTGAAAACAGGCGGAATGAAAAAAGGAGACGTTCTTGGAACAGCCAGGATTGCAGGGATCATGGGAGCCAAGAGAACATCGGAGCTGATTCCGCTGTGCCACATCCTGAATCTGAGTAAGGTTACGATAGAATTTGAATATATAGAGGCAGCCTGTGAAATTGAAGCACGCTGTACAGCGAAGACAGTCGGAAAGACCGGTGTAGAAATGGAAGCACTCACCGGTGTACAGGTAGCACTGCTTACTATCTATGATATGTGTAAAGCAGTGGATAAAGGTATGTGCATGAAGGATATCCGGCTGTTGGAGAAAACAGGTGGAAAAAGTGGAGTGTGGAAAGCCGGACAGGAGAAGGAGATATGATCGATGCTGCCGGAAGAACAATTGATTATATGAGGATCTCCATTACGGATCGTTGTAATTTGAGATGCAGGTACTGTATGCCGGATGGAATTACACAGGTGGCAATGTCCGAGATTCTCACATACGAAGAAATTAAGAAAATATGCACGCTTGCGGAAGAGCTTGGAATCCGGAAGATCAAGATTACAGGAGGAGAGCCGCTGGTAAGAAAAGGTTGTGTGGATCTGATCGGAATGATAAAAGAGATTCCGGGTATCATCCAGGTGACGATGACAACAAACGGTGTCTTATTGAAAGAAAACCTGAAAGCATTAAAGGATGCCGGACTGGATGGGATAAATATCAGTCTGGATACACTGGATCATGAAAAGTACCGCAAGATCACAGGGACAGATGCCTGTAATACTGTGCTGGAAGCAGTGGAGGCTTCGGCAGAAAGTGGAATACGGACCAAAGTAAACAGTGTATTGCAGGATGCCGGTGACAGACAGGAATGGAGAGCACTGGTAAGACTGGCAGAGAAACTGCCGGTAGATGTCAGGTTTATAGAATTGATGCCGATTGGCTGTGGAAAGAAGAATACCGGTGTATCGAATCTGAAATTACTGGATGAAATAAAAAAAGAGTATCCGGATATCCGGACAGATTCGGAAGTACACGGAAACGGACCTGCGGTATATTACCGGATTCCGGGATTTGAAGGAAGCATCGGATTCATCAGTGCGATGCACGGTAAATTCTGCAACACCTGTAACCGCATCCGGCTGACTTCGACCGGAGACCTGAAGCCGTGTCTGTGCTACGGGGATACATATCCGCTCAAAAAATTACTGAAAAGCGGAACAGATGATGAGATAAGAGAACAGATAAAGCATGCCATAGAGAATAAGCCGGCGGCACATTGTTTTGAAAAGCCGGGAGAGATTACAGAAGCACATCAGATGGCACAGATTGGAGGATAAAAACAGGATGGATCAGAAGAAAGGCGTAGTCAGAGGAATCTGTATCAGCGAAAAAAGAGGAACTGCCAAGTATCCGGTAGAGTCTGCCAGGATCGTACCGGACTGGGGAATCGAAGAAGATGCACACGGCGGAAAATGGCACAGACAGATCAGTCTCCTTGCACTGGAGAAGATTGAAGCATTCCGGGAACAGGGAGCAGATGTGGATTTCGGGGCATTTGGAGAGAATCTGATCGTAGAGGGATTCGACTTGAGAAATGTTCCGGTAGATTCTGAGATACGGATCGGGGATACTGTCAGACTAAAAGTTACACAGATTGGAAAAGAATGCCACAGCCATTGTGCAATCTATCGGCGGATGGGAGACTGTATCATGCCGAGAGAAGGAATTTTTGCAGAAGTGCTGGAAGGTGGAAACATCTGTGTGGGTGACAGTGTAGAAGTCAGAATGCCGCAGGCAGACCGGCCGTACAGTACTGCAGTGATCACACTGAGTGATAAAGCATTTGCCGGGGAGAGGGAAGACTTAAGCGGACCGGCGGTTGAAAAGATGTTAAGAGAAAGTGAAGAAAAAGAGCATATCAGATTTGATATAAAAGAGACACTTCTTCTGCCGGACGGCGAAGAAGGACTGAAAAAGCAGCTGATCCGTCTGGCGGATCAAAGGCAGGTTGATCTGATTCTGACAACAGGTGGAACGGGATTCGCACCAAGGGATGTAACGCCGGAAGCTACTTGTGCAGTCTGTGACCGTATGGCAAATGGAATTGCAGATGCGATCCGGAATTATTCCATGACGGTCACAGACCGTGCGATGTTCAGCCGGGCAGTATCGGGAATTCGGAAGAAGACACTGATCATCAATCTTCCGGGAAGTCCGAAAGCAGTGACGGAAGCACTGGAGTATATTCTTCCGAGACTTCCTCACGGACTGGATGTTCTGCGGGGAAATGTACAGGAATGTGGCAGAAAATAATTCTGTTACAGATAGAGCAGCTGATAAACTTATAAAAACACAAGAAAAGGGAGAGAAAGTATTATGAGGAACCAGATAGTAAAGAGAATCGCATCTGTCCTTCTGGCGGGGGTGATGGTAGTCTCACTGGCAGCATGCGGAGGAAACAAAAAGACAGAAGAAAAGGCAGCAGATGACAGCAAAAAAAGCAGCAAAAAAGAGACGGAGATTCAGGTATTCATTGCAGCAAGTCTGAATACAGTTATGACAGAACTTGCCAAAGAGTATAACGAAGATCATCCGGAAGTGAAGATCACATTCAACGCAGACAGTTCGGGAACGCTTCTGACACAGATTGAAGAAGGATATGAATGCGACCTGTTCTTCTCGGCAGCACAGAAGCAGATGGACCAGCTCGAAGCAGACGGACTGGTAGTAGACGGAACAAGAGCAAATGTCCTGAACAACCAGGTAGTAGTTATATCTTTAAAAGACAGCGGAACAAAGGTGACAGGGCTTGAGAATTTGAAAGATGCCAAAAGTATCGCACTTGCAGGAGGAAGTGTTCCGGTTGGAAAGTACACAAGACAGGCACTCGTAAATCTAGGAACATTAAAAACAGACGGGGAAGTAGATGCCATTACAACAGCTCAGGTATCACAGGCACTCGGTGGAGTTGAGATCAGCGAGGAAGACAATGTAAGCAAAGTACTTACAGCAGTAGCAGAAGGATCCTGCGAAGTGGGAACAACATACTATTCAGATACTTACGGATATGAAGAAAAACTCGATATCCTTCAGACAGTAAGCTATGATCTGACAGGTGATGTTATCTATCCGATCTGCCAGGTACAGAATGATGAGGCAGATAAGACACAGACTGCAGCAGCAAAAGATTTCTACAAATTCGTATTATCTGATAAGGCTAAGAAAGTCTTTGATGCATACTACTTTGATACAGATGTAGAAAGATAAGAAAATTTATAAGAGTACAAACACAGAAAATATGCAGACGTTACGGCTGCATGTTTTCTGTTTATCAAAGTATATTACAGATAAAGTATGTGATAGATGCAATAGATGAAATATGAGGAGGAAAATACATGGATGCAGTGATAGAGATATTAAAGGGACTGGACTACAGTCCGTTGTATGTATCGTTAAAGACAGGAATCGTTGCAACGATCTTTTCATTTTTCCTGGGGCTGTTTGCTGCGAGAAAAGTGATTAAGGCAGGTCCGAAAGTGAAAGCAATTGCAGATGGAATCCTGACACTGCCTATGGTACTGCCGCCAACTGCAGCAGGATTCTTCCTGCTTCTTCTGTTCAGCAGAAGACGTCCGTTTGGAATTCTGCTGTATGAGGAGTTTGGTATCAAGGTTGTACAGACATGGGCAGGCTGCATCATCGCAGCAACAGTGATCGCATTTCCGCTGATGTATAGAAACGCAAGAGCGGCATTTGAACAGATCGATGTGAATCTGATCCATGCGGCAAGGACACTTGGCATGCCGGAATATAAGATATTCTGGAAGGTTGCTGTTCCTTCTGCAGGACCGGGCCTTGTGGCGGGAACGATCCTGACATTCGCAAGAGCACTGGGGGAATACGGGGCAACGTCCATGCTTGCAGGCAATATACCGGGAAAGACGGGAACCATTTCCCAGAGAATCGCGATGGTTATCCAGGATGGTGATTACATGACAGCCGGAATCTGGGTTGTGATCATTATGCTGGTTGCATTTGTGCTGATATTCCTCATGAATCTGGTGACAGGCCGGAATATGAAGAATATCCGGAGATGGTAGGAGGAAAGACAGATGTCGATGGAAGTAAAGATACATAAGAAGCTTGGAGAATATGAACTGGATGTCTACTGGAAATCCATGAAGAAGAGAATCGGAATCCTTGGGGCTTCCGGAAGCGGCAAGAGTCTGACTTTGAAAAGCATTGCGGGAATTGAACATCCGGACAAGGGCTATATCCGAATCGGAGAGCATATCCTGTATGATTCCGATTCCGGAACGTGTTTAAAACCACAGAAAAGAAATGTCGGTTATATGTTCCAGAACTATGCATTATTCCCTGCAATGACCGTGGCACAGAATGTAGGAGCCGGACTTTCCGGTGATAAAAAGAAGAAGCAGGAACAGGTAGAGAAGATGATACGGCATTTCCGCCTGGAGGGGCTGGAAAAAAGACTTCCGAGAGAGCTTTCCGGTGGTCAGCAGCAGAGAGTTGCACTGGCGAGGATTATGGCATATGAGCCGTCCGTCATCCTTCTTGATGAACCGTTTTCGGCACTGGATGTCTTCCTGAAAGACCGTCTGCAGCAGGAGATGATGGAACTTTTGAGTGATTATGACGGGACGGTGATCCTGGTGTCCCACAGCAGGGATGAAATCTACCGGTTCAGCGAAGAACTTCTTATTATCGATGACGGGAAGCAGATCTGTTATGGTGATACAAAGGAGATATTTGACCATCCAAAGAAGGTAGAAGCTGCAAGACTTACCGGGTGTAAGAATATCGTTCCGGCAGAACGTCTGGATGCACATCATGTCAGGATTCCGGACTGGGGAACCTGTCTTCATCTGAAACAGATGATAGATGTGGATATCACCCATATCGGGCTCCGCGCCCACGAGTTCATTCCGGTATGGGGAGAAAGAGAAGACAACTGTATTCCGGTTAAGGTAAAAGGAAAGGCAGAATTTCCATTCGAATGGAAATATTTCTTAAAAGGAGAGACGGAAGAAAGCGACGATATCTGCTGGTATGTACAGAAAACCCTCTGGGCAGAACTGGAAGAAAAAGGAATTCCGGATTATTTGAAACTGCCGGAAAAAGAGATTCTTTTGCTGAAATAGAAAGCATGTTATAATGAGCATCAGAGTTTTAAGATGATTCTATGGAGGAAAATAATGTATACAATCGGAACACACATGTCCATCGCAGGAGGACTTGCAAAAACTGCGGAAAACGTAGTAAAGATGAATGCTGATACCATGCAGATATTCAGCAGGAATCCAAGAGGATCAAGTTATAAAACGTATCTGCCGGAAGAAATAGAAAGATTCCAGAAGATACGGAAAGATCATGCATTCGGTCCGGTTCTCGCACATGCACCGTATACGATGAATCTGGCGAGTGCAACAGAAAAAACGTATGAATTTGCCTGTACGGTGATACGGGAAGATATCAGACGTATGGATGAATTACAGATAGAAAATCTGGTATTCCATCCGGGCAGTCATACCGGGATTGGAGAAGAAGCAGGAATTGCCAATATCATCCGTGGACTGGATCAGGCAATTACAGGTTTGGAGAACATTACGGTTTTACTGGAAACGATGAGTGGAAAGGGTACAGAGATCGGTTACCGGTTTGAACAGCTGAAAGAGATCCGGGACGGTGTGCAGCATCCGGAAAGGATCGGAATCTGTCTGGATACCTGTCATGTGTTTGCGGCGGGATATGATATTGTTCATAATCTGGATGGAGTGCTGGAAGAATTTGACCGGATACTGGGACTGCCGCTTTTAAGAGCTGTCCATCTAAATGACAGTATGATGCCGTTTGATTCCAGAAAGGACCGTCATGCAGTGATCGGAGGTGGAGAGATAGGACTGGAAGCTCTTCTGAATGTGATGCGTCATCCAAAGCTAAAAGATCTTCCATTCTATTTGGAGACACCGCTTGATGATGCCGGACACAAAGATGAAATTGCCAGATTAAAAGAGTATCTGGGGGAAACAAGGAGCGAACATATTTGAATGCACTGAAATATATAGCAAAAATCCAAACAGACTTTCCGACAAAATTCGGGATTCCGAGACAGTCGAGACTTGTGAATACGAAAGGAACTATTGTATTCGAACCGGAATACCGCAAAGAAGAGGCACTAAAAGGACTCGAAGAATGTTCACATCTGTGGCTGATCTGGGAGTTTTCAGAGGCTGTCAGAACAGGCTGGAGTCCGACCGTGCGTCCGCCGCGGCTTGGGGGGAATAAACGGTGCGGTGTGTTTGCAACCAGATCACCGTTCCGTCCGAATCCGATCGGATTATCCTGTGTGAAGCTGACCGGAATTAAAAAGCATCCGGAAAAAGGAATGGTTATTGAAGTGGAAGGGGCAGATCTGATGGATGGAACACCAATCTTCGATATCAAACCATATCTTCCATATGCGGATTGTGTACCGGATGCCAGAGGCGGATTCGCTGATGTGGTAAAGAATTATGCATTAGAGGTAGAGATTCCGGAGATCTATCTGTCAAAACTGCCGGAGGAGCACAGGGAATGTGTGAGGCAGATTCTTGCCGGTGATCCGAGACCATCTTATCAGAATGACCCGGACAGGGTGTATGGAATGGAATATGCCGGATATGAAATCAAATTCCGGGTGAAAGACTGCGTGCTGACGGTCTGTGAGATCGGAGAGAGCAATAATAGGAAGACAATCAGGAGGACATAAAGGTGAAATACTATCTTGCGCCATTAGAAGGAATCACAACTTACATATACCGGAGGGCATATCACACACATTACCGTCCGATGGAGAAATATTTCACACCGTTTCTGGTGCCGCATACCAAAAAGGATTTTAATACACGGGAGAAGAATGATATTTTACCGGAACACAATCCGGACATGTATCTGGTGCCGCAGATCCTGGCAAATGATGCAAAAGGTTTTTTGGATACAGTAGAAAAGTTAAAGATGTATGGATATGACGAGGTGAACCTGAATCTTGGATGCCCGTCGAAGACCGTAGTATCGAAAGGGCGGGGATCCGGATTCCTGATCCATACAGAGAAGTTGGAACGGTTCCTGGATGAGATCTATGCGAAAGCGGATGTAAAGATCTCTATTAAGACAAGAATCGGAAAATATGACGCCGATGAGTGGGGACAGCTTCTGGATATTTATAATAAATATCCGGTGGAAGAACTGATCGTGCATCCCAGGGTGCAGCAACAGTTTTATAAAGGCCATCCAGATCTGGATGCATTTGCGGACGCAGTGAAAGAATGCAGGCATCCATTGTGTTATAACGGCGATATCTTTACAGTTGAGGATATGGAAAGGTTAAAAAAACGGTTTCCGGAGATATCCTGTGTTATGTTGGGGCGTGGAATCCTGAGGAATCCGGAACTGACAGATATTATCGAATCCGGTGGCGGGAGAATTGATGTGAAGAAATTAAGGGCATTCCATGACCAGATTTTTCAGGATTACCAGGAGGTAAGCAGTGGGGATAAGAATGTGTTGTTCAAGATGAAAGAACTCTGGTGTTATCTTGGAACTTTGTTCCCGGATAAAGAAAAACAGTTAAAAAAGATCCGGAAGGCAGAGAAACTGGACCGCTATGAAGCAGCTGTAGAAGAAATCCTTTACTTTTGAAAACGTATGCAATATAATAGATAAAAATTCTATATACAGGAATTTTGAAAAAGGGAGGGGCATGAATTGGATCATTTGAATGAGTTGATCGCAGAGAATCTGAAAGATATCAGAAAAGGAAAAGGACTGAGTCTGGAACAGGTGTCATCCCTTACCACAATCAGCAAAAGCATGTTGAGTCAGCTGGAAAGGGGAGAAGTCAATCCTACGATATCAACGGTGTATAAACTGGCATTGGGACTAAAAGTACCGGTTACTGCATTTACCGCAGACAAACCACAGCCATTCTTTGGAACCGGGAAGAAAGAAGTAGAACCTTTGGCAGGTGATGATGGAAGATACCGTCTTTATCCGATCTTCAGCTTCCGGGAAGGACAGGATTTTGAAATCTTTGACCTGGAATTTGATGAGGACGGGATGATGCAGGCGAACCGTCAGATGAATGGCACGAGAGAATTCATTACCGTGTATTCCGGCGAACTGACACTGATCTTTAAAGACCAGGAATATGTATTGCGAGCCGGCGATGCAGCTTCGTATAATGCTTTTGATGATTACGTGTATAAGAACACAGGAAAGGGAACGGTGACTGCGAATATCGTAGTACATTACCCGAATTAGAAAGGAGAAACAGCATGGAAGACCAGAAACAGCGTGTATATGATGCGTTAAACAAGATGGGAATTAAGTACGAGGTGGTAGAGCATGAACCCGTACATACGATGGAGGATATGGACCGGCTGGGACTCCCGGAAAAAGGAACTTTATGCAAGAACTTATTCCTGAGAGATTCCAAAGGAAAGAGACACTTCCTGATCACAGCAGACGAGAAGACAAAAGTAGACTTAAAGACGCTCGGAAGACAGCTCGGAGCAGGTAATCTAAGCTTTGCATCCGAAGAACGCCTGGAGAAATATCTTGGCGTAAAGCAGGGGAGCGTAACTCCGTTTGCGCTGATGAATGATACAGAGCATGCAGTTGAATTTTTCATCGATAAAAATTTAAGCAGATGTAAAAGCATGGGAATTCATCCTTTGGAAAATACAGCGACAGTATTCATATCGTTCAAAGACCTGGACAAGTTTTTGTGGAATCTGGATGTCGATATCGTAAAGATCAAATTGTAAAAAGTTTATATTTTTTTAATTGCAACTTTCCTCACGTAGAAGTAGAATAGAACAGTATATGATACGAAGCAACAGATGAAAGTGAGGATAACTATGGAAGAATGGCAGAACGGACACGACCAGCCGGGATACCATTATCACCAGGAACAAGAGAGAAGACCCGTCGAGACACCGGGAAAGCGTTTCTGGAAGATGTGGGGACCACTCCTGATCAAATGGGGGATCGGAATCGGCGTAGGTATGGTGGTCATGGCAGCCATGATGATGGCATATATGAAGACACACTATCAGACGCAGGCAGCATTAGAGGCATTGATGTCTGATCAGAACAAGCTGATGGCCTTTTATGAAAAGATGTTAAATAAGTATATCGATTATACGACATGGGTAGAAGGTCTGTCGGCACTTGTTACAATCCCTGTTATGGCACTTATGTATCACGGGGACAGAAAGAAAGAGAAGACAGCCGGTATCGTGCAGGATAAGAAGGCTCCGTTGTGGCAGTATCCGGCAGTGATCATTATGGCACTTGCCATGAGCCTGGGGCTGAATAACCTGATCATCATCGGAAATCTGTCAGCGATAGATGCAAATTATGAGGCAACTATGAATGCGATGTATTCGGCACCGCTTGCAATACAGATCTTATGTCTGGCAGTGCTGGTACCCATCTGTGAAGAATATGTATTCAGAGGACTGTTCTTCAGAAGGATGGAAAGGGAAAGCTCATTTGTGTATGCGATGGTCTATTCATCCGTCGTATTTGGCATATTGCATGTGAATCTGGTGCAGATGCTCTATGGATTTGCTCTGGGGCTGATGTTGGCATATGTGTATGAAAAATATGGTTCATTGAAAGCACCGGTGGCAGCACATATGTCAATGAACCTGTTGTCTGTGCTGGCTACCAGATATGGACTCTATAACTGGATGCTGAAAGATAATATCCGGATCGGTATAATTACAGTTGTTTGTGCGGCAGTCGCATCGACAATGTTCGTTATAATCCAGCGAATTGAAGAAAAACCAACAAAGAAGAGAGAAAACGAGAATCTGGCAGTATAAGTTGTCAGATTCTTTTTGATTCAAAATATAAAAAGTCAAATAATCTGACAACTTAAAATAATTTTTATCTTTACAACAGTAAAGCCTTGTGCTATAGTAGGAAAAAACAAAAGAAAGGAACAGATGTATGAAAGAAGGAAATGTAGTCCAGCAACGTGGACTGTATCGTTCCGAATTCGAACATGATAACTGTGGAATCGGTGCGATCGTTAATATCAAAGGACAGAAAAGTCACGATACAGTGGCAAATGCATTGAAAATCGTTGAAAATCTTGAACATAGAGCTGGCAAGGATGCCGAAGGTAAGACAGGTGATGGAGTTGGAATCTTATTACAAGTTTCTCACAGATTCTTCTCTAAAGTCTGTAAACCTCTCGGCATCTTTTTACGTTCTGAAAGAGATTACGGAGTGGGAATGTTCTTCTTCCCTCAGGACGAATTAAAGAGAAATCAGGCAAAGAAGATATTCGAAGTGATCGTCAAAAAAGAAGGAATGAATTTCCTTGGATGGAGAGAAGTTCCGGTGAAGGCTGACGTACTTGGAAGCAGAGCGGTCGAATGTATGCCATGTATTATGCAGGGATTTATTGAAAGACCAAAGAAGGTAGAGCAGGGTGTTGACTTTGACCGTAAGCTGTATATCGTAAGGCGTGTATTTGAGCAGAGTGCTGATGATACATATGTGGCATCGCTCTCCAGCCGTACCATTGCTTATAAAGGAATGTTCCTGGTAGATCAGCTCAGACTGTTCTTCCCTGATCTGCAGGATCCGGATTATGATTCTGCAATCGCACTGGTTCACTCCAGATTCAGTACGAACACGAATCCAAGCTGGGAGAGAGCGCATCCGAACCGTTATATTGTGCATAATGGCGAGATCAACACGATCCGCGGTAATACGGATAAGATGCGTGCCAGAGAAGAAAATATGGAATCCGAGTGTATGAAAGGAAAACTTCATGAAGTGCTTCCTGCAATCAACAGCAGCGGTTCTGATTCGGCAATGCTGGATAATGCAATTGAATTCATGGTTATGAGTGGTATGGATCTTCCGCTGGCAGTTATGATCGCAATTCCGGAACCGTGGGCAAATAACAGAAACCTTTCCCAGAAAAAGAAAGATTTCTATCAGTATTATGCAACCATGATGGAACCATGGGATGGTCCGGCGTCCATCCTGTTCAGTGACGGTGACTGCATGGGAGCCGTGCTTGACAGAAACGGCCTGCGTCCGTCGAGATATTATATCACGGATGATGATACGCTGATCCTTTCTTCGGAAGTTGGTGTACTGGATATTCCACCGGAGAAGATTGTAGTGAAAGAACGTCTGCATCCGGGAAAGATGCTTCTGGTAGATATCAAAAAAGGAAAAGTCATTGATGACGAAGAATTAAAAGAAACTTATGCAAGCAGACAGCCTTATGGTGAGTGGCTGGATAACAACCTGATCGAATTAAAGGATCTGAAGATCCCAAATCAGAAAGTTCCTGCTTATACAGCAGAAGAATGCAGGAGACTTCAGAAAGCATTCGGCTATTCCTATGAAGAAGTAAAGACTTCTATCCTGAACATGGCAAAGAATGGTGCCGAAGGAACAGCAGCCATGGGTATTGATGCACCGCTTGCGGTATTATCTGATATGCATCAAAACCTGTTTGGATATTTCAAACAACGCTTTGCGCAGGTAACGAACCCTCCGATCGATGCAATCCGTGAGAAGGTCGTTACATCTACAACGGTTTATATTGGTGAAGATGGAAATCTTCTGGAAGAAAAAGCAGAGAACTGTAAGATGTTAAAGGTTAACAACCCAATCCTTACAGAGACAGATCTTCTGAAAATTAAAAATATGAAAGAAGATGGATTCAAGGTTGCAGAGATTCCGACCATCTATTACAAGAATTCGAGCCTTGAAAAGGCAATTGATTATCTGTTTATCGAAGTCGACAGAGCTATCCGTGAAGGAGCCAACATTCTGATCCTCTCAGATAGAGGTGTAGATGAATATCACGTGGCAATGCCTTCACTCCTGGTACTTTCCGGACTGCAGCAGCATCTGGTGCGTACAAAGAAACGTACTTCCGTAGGAATCGTTCTGGAGACCGGAGAACCAAGAGAGGTACATCACTTCGCAACACTGATCGGTTATGGTGCATGTGCGATCAATCCATATCTTGCACATGAATCCATCAAACAGCTGATCGATACGGATATGCTTCAGAAAGACTACTACGCAGCAGTGGATGATTATAACAATGCAGTACTTAGCGGAATTGTAAAGATTGCATCAAAGATGGGTATCTCCACAATCCAGTCTTATCAGGGAGCAAAGATATTTGAAGCAATCGGATTAAAGCAGGAATTTATTGATAAATACTTTACAGATACTGTCAGCAGAATTGGCGGAATCGGAATTGAAGAGATCGCAGGCGATTATATTGCACGTCATTCACAGGCATTTGATCCGCTCGGACTGGAAGTGGATATGACACTGAACAGTGTAGGACAGCATAAACTAAAAAGCGGCGGAGAGAGACATCTTTACAATCCACAGACGATCCATATGCTGCAGGAATCTACCAGACGCGGTGACTATGGTATGTTCAAACAGTATACAGAGATGGTCAATGCAGAGGGAGAACACATCAACCTGCGTGGACAGTTAGAATTCAACTATCCAAAGAAAGGCATTCCGATCGAAGAAGTAGAAAGCGTGGATGAGAT
Source organism: uncultured Dorea sp. (assembly GCA_934309195.1). GTDB lineage: Bacteria > Bacillota > Clostridia > Lachnospirales > Lachnospiraceae > Dorea_A. The sequence continues at coordinate 12,161 of CAKRCY010000027.1, read as the reverse complement.
TGTAAAACGATTCAAGACAGGAGCAATGTCTTATGGTTCTATCTCAAAAGAAGCGCATGAGACACTGGCAATTGCGATGAACCAGTTACATGGTAAATCCAACAGTGGTGAAGGTGGAGAGGAGATTGAACGTCTGGATACGAACAGATGCTCTGCTATCAAACAGGTAGCTTCCGGACGATTTGGCGTTACATCCAGATATCTGGTAAGTGCACAGGAAATCCAGATCAAGATGGCACAGGGGGCAAAACCAGGAGAAGGCGGACATCTGCCGGGCGGAAAAGTATATCCGTGGATTGCAAAGACACGTCACTCTACACCTGGCGTCAGCCTGATCTCACCACCGCCGCATCATGATATCTATTCGATCGAGGATCTTGCGCAGCTCATTTACGATTGTAAAAATGCAAACAAAGATGCAAGAATTACAGTAAAACTGGTATCAGAAGCCGGTGTCGGTACAGTTGCGGCCGGTGTAGCCAAAGCAGGAGCAGGACTGATACTGATCTCCGGATATGACGGAGGAACCGGGGCAGCACCAAGAAGCTCTATCCATAATGCAGGACTTCCATGGGAGCTGGGACTTGCAGAGACGCATCAGACACTGATTCAGAATGGCTTAAGAGAAAGAGTCCGTATCGAGACAGACGGTAAGCTGATGAGTGGTCGTGATGTGGCGATCGCAGCGATTCTTGGAGCAGAAGAATTCGGATTTGCAACTGCACCGCTGGTAACAATGGGGTGTGTAATGATGCGTGTATGTAATCTGGATACCTGCCCGGTCGGTGTGGCAACACAGAATCCGGAACTGAGAAAACGTTTCCGCGGAAAACCGGAATATGTCGTGAACTTTATGCGCTTTATTGCAGAAGAACTGCGTGAATATATGGCAAGATTCGGTGTCCGTACACTGGATGAACTGGTTGGAAGAACAGATCTTCTGAAAGTAAAGGAAGTGGCAACTTCAGAACGTGCATCTACACTGAATCTGGAACAGATTCTTGATAATCCTTATGAAGGCACAAAGACACCGATGACATTCAATCCGAAGAAGGTCTTCGACTTCGAACTGGAGAAAACCCTGGATGAAAAGGTTCTGGTCAGAGAATTGCTCCCGGCGGTAGAGAAGAAACAGAAGAGAAGCATTGAAATAGATGTGACAAATACGAACCGTACATTCGGTACAATCTTTGGTTCGGAGATTACAAGAAGATATCCGGAAGGTTTGGACGAAGACAGCTATGTAGTACATTGTAAGGGTGCCGGCGGACAGTCCTTCGGTGCATTTATTCCGAAAGGACTGACACTGGAACTGACCGGTGACAGTAATGATTATTTCGGGAAGGGACTTTCCGGCGGAAAACTTGTAGTATATCCACCAAAAGGAATACGTTATAAAGCGGAAGAAAACATTATCATCGGTAACGTGGCACTCTACGGAGCAACCAGTGGTAAAGCATTCATCAACGGCGTGGCGGGAGAACGTTTTGCAGTACGTAATTCCGGTGCGACAGCAGTTGTAGAAGGTGTAGGAGATCACGGATGTGAATATATGACAGGCGGACGCGTAGCAGTCCTTGGCGGAACAGGTAAGAATTTCGCAGCCGGTATGAGCGGTGGAGTTGCTTATGTACTGGATATGGAAAATGATCTTTATACAAGAGTCAATAAAGAGATGGTTCATATTGAACATGTGACAACCAAGATCGATGTCGGAGAATTAAAGAGCATGATCGAAGAACATGTTGCCAGTACCAATTCGGAACTTGGTAAGAAGATTCTGGATAACTTCACTGAATATCTTCCGAAATTCAAGAAGATTATTCCGATTGATTATGAACGTATGCTGACAACCATCCTTCAGATGGAAGAACAGGGCATGAGCAGTGAACAGGCAAAGACAGAAGCATTTTATGCGATCAAAGAAGGAAGATAGGGGGTAAGAACAGTGGGAAAAGCAACAGGATTTATGGATTATGACAGGCAGGATAAGATGGCTGAAGATCCAAAAGAACGAATTAAGCATTTTAAAGAGTTTCATACACCTCTGTCAAAAGAAGAGCAGGAGCTGCAGGGAGCCAGATGTATGGCATGTGGCGTGCCGTTCTGTCAGTCCGGTCAGCTGCTGATGGGAATGGCAAGCGGATGCCCGCTTCACAATCTGGTACCGGAATGGAATGATCTGATCTTCCATGAGAACTGGGAAGAAGCATATTACAGACTGAAAAAAACGAACAACTTTCCGGAATTTACATCAAGGGTATGCCCGGCGCTCTGTGAGGCTGCATGTACATGTGGACTGAACGGAGATGCGGTTTCAAGTAAGGCGAATGAATACAGCATTATTGAAAATGCGTATAAAAAAGGTTATGCAGCAGCAAAACCGGTAAAAGTAAGAACTGGTAAAAAGGTTGCGGTTGTAGGTTCCGGTCCGTCGGGACTTGCAATTGCTGATATGCTGAACAGAAGAGGCCACAGTGTGACTGTCTTCGAAAGAGAAGATAAAATCGGCGGACTTCTGCGATATGGTATTCCGAATATGAAACTGGAAAAGCAGTTCATTGACCGTAAGATTGCGATCATGGAAGAAGAAGGAATTCAGTTTGTGACAGGATGTAATATCGGAAAAGATAAGAAAGCCGCTACATTATTAAAAGAATTTGACCGCATAGTACTTTGCTGCGGTGCATCCAATCCAAGAGATATTAAGGTACCCGGAAGAGAAGCGGAAGGCATCTATTTTGCAGTAGATTTCCTGAAATCAACAACAAAAGCACTTTGGAAAAATGCAAAACAGAATGCTGATGGAACCTATGACCTGAGTCTGAAGGACGGCACATACATTTCTGCAAAAGGGAAAAATGTTATGGTCATCGGTGGCGGAGATACAGGAAACGACTGTGTGGGAACATCGATGAGACATGGTGCCAAGAGTGTACTGCAGCTTGAGATGATGCCGAAAGCTCCGGATGAACGTACGGAGATGAATCCTTGGCCGGAGTGGCCGAGAGTCTGCAAGACAGATTACGGACAGCAGGAAGCCGCTGCTGTATTTGGACATGACCCACGTGTATACCAGACAACCGTCAAAGAATTCAAAAAAGACAAAAACGGTAAAGTCTGCAAGGCGGTTCTGGTGAAATTAGAGCCAAAGAAAGATGAAAAGACAGGACGTATGATGATGGCAGAGGTGGCCGGAAGTGAATATACAGTGGATGTAGATCTGGTATTGATCGCAGCAGGCTTCTTGGGAAGTCAGGATTATGTGACCAAAGCATTTGGCGTAGAAGTAAATGAACGCACGAATGTTAAGACTGCAGCCGGAGCATATAGTACGAATGTCAAAAATGTCTTCACGGCAGGCGATATGCACCGGGGACAGTCACTGGTTGTATGGGCAATCCGTGAAGGGCGCGAGGCTGCAAAAGCTGTAGATATCAGTTTGATGGGATATACGAACATGTATGTCCAATAGTGAAAAATGCAGTAAAAATGCAGTGGAAAGCAAGAAAAAGATTTACTTGCGTAAAATAAAAAGCTGAATTATAATAAGAAAAAGCAGGTCGGAATTATACGTTCCGGCCTGTAATTGTTACAAAAGTATTAAAAAATGTTGCAATTTGCTCTATGTTGAGCTATAATAGCAATCAGATGCGGAAGAAAGAATAATCTTGCGCCTGAGGGGAAGCAATAATTAAAACAAAAAGAAAGAAGAGTGAGTATGAATAAACACGGAATCAGATTGATCACAGCAGTGGTGACAAGTTCAATGATTGTAACACCTGTTCTGGCAGCACCGTCTGTCGATGATTTGAAGAAGGAAAAAGCTGCAAAGCAGAGCGAAGTAAGCTCCTTGCAGTCGCAGCTGACAACATTAATGGGAAAAGTCAATACACTGGAAAGTGAATTGATTCAGACCGGTGAGGACATTACAAAAGCACAGGGCGATTTGGAAGTTGCGCAGGAAAAAGAAAAAGAACAGTATGCAGCAATGAAAAAGCGTATCAAGTATATGTATGAAGCCGGTAATGATTCAGCTTTTGAGACACTGGTTACATCAGAAGACTTTACCGATCTTCTCAGTAAAGCAGAATATGTTCAGAATGTACATAGTTACGACAGAAAACAGCTGCAGGAATATGTTGAGACAAAACAGCAGATTTCCGATCTGAAAGCCAGTCTTGAAAAAGACCAGAAAGAACTGGAAAGTAAGCAGGTGGAATATGAAAAACAGGGTGATAACCTGAATAACCTGATTAGTTCTAAATCAGCAGAAGTTGCGAATCTGGATTCGGAGATTCAGGCAGCAGCAGAAGCAGCAGCCAGAGAAGCAGCAGAAAGAGCAGCAAGAGAGGCAGCGGAAAAAGCAGCAAGAGAAGCGGAAAGACAGCAGGCGGCAGCAAGCAATAATAATTCAGCTTCAACATCGAATAGAAACAATACAACAAGCAACAGAAATAACACAACAAGCAGTTCGACGGCTACAAGCAACAGAAATAATACAACAAGCAGCAATTCAAGTGCATCTGCAGCAACAAAACCATCCAATTCAAGCAGCAGTACTACAACGAGTGGAACGAATGCAAACGGAGGTTCAATCGTAAGCAGAGCGTACAGCCAGCTTGGAAAACCTTATGTATGGGGTGCGTGCGGACCAAACAGTTTCGACTGCTCAGGATTTGTAAGTTATTGTCTGACAGGAAGCTACACCCGTCTCGGAACAACACTTACATTCATGGGATGGACAAGAGTAAGTAACCCGCAGCCTGGTGATGTTGTAACAACAGCAACACACTGTGGTATTTATATCGGAAATGGTCAGATGATTCATGCTCCGCATACAGGAGATGTTGTAAAAGTCGGACCGGTACAGTCTGGTATGATCTATGTGCGTAGATAATGAAAAGTAAATAAAAACAAAAAACCGGAATCAGGGAACTGGCTTCGGTTTTTTATTTTTATGCTAAAAATTGCAGAAAAATAAAAGGAAAATCCTTGCAAACAGACAACCTTTATGGTAATATTAAAAAGTCGCAAAAAATCACGCATAGGCTTGTCCCGATGGTGCCAAAGCCTGGTAACAGGACGGTTTCGGGGACGTATAACAACATATGCGGAAGTAAAAAACCAATGGAGGAAAGAAACATGAGCGTTATTTCAATGAAGCAACTTTTAGAAGCAGGTGTTCACTTTGGACATCAGACAAGAAGATGGAACCCTAAGATGGCTCCTTATATCTACACAGAGAGAAATGGTATCTACATCATTGACCTTCAGAAATCTGTAGGTAAAGTAGACGAAGCTTACCAGGCAGTAGCTGATATCGCTGCAGAAGGTGGAACAATCCTTTTTGTAGGTACTAAGAAGCAGGCTCAGGATGCTATCAAAGTAGAAGCTGAACGTTGCGGAATGTACTATGTAAATGAAAGATGGCTTGGAGGAATGCTTACAAACTTCAAGACAATCAAGAGCAGAATCGCTCGTCTGAAAGATATCGAAAGAATGTCAGAAGACGGAACATTTGATGTACTGCCTAAGAAAGAAGTTATCCAGTTAAAGAAAGAATGGGATAAACTTGAGAAGAACCTTGGCGGAATCAAAGACATGAAGACACTTCCAGATGCTATTTTTATCGTAGATCCTAAGAAGGAAAGAATCTGTGTTCAGGAAGCACACACTCTTGGAATTCCACTTATCGGTATCGCTGATACTAACTGTGATCCAGAGGAACTTGATTATGTAATTCCTGGAAATGACGATGCTATCCGTGCTGTAAAACTGATCGTTTCTAAGATGGCTGATGCTGTAGTAGAAGCTAACCAGGGTGTTGCAGGCGAAGAAGAGTATGTTGAAGAAGCTGAAGAAGCAGTAGAAGAATAAGATTCTTAAAAAACATAATTGGAGGATAAGATCATGGCAGTTACAGCTAAGATGGTAAAAGAATTAAGAGAAATGACCGGTGCAGGAATGATGGACTGCAAGAAAGCTCTTAATGAGACAAATGGTGATATGGATGCAGCTATCGAGTTCTTAAGAAAGAACGGAGAAGCTAAAGCTGTTAAAAAAGCCGGACGTATCGCAGCAGAAGGTATTGTTATGGCTGATGTTAAGGATGACAAGACAGCAGCTATCGTAGAAGTTAACTCAGAGACAGACTTTGTTGCTAAGAATGCTGAATTCCAGGGATTCGTTAAAGCAGTTGTTAATCAGGCAATCGCTTCTGATTCTGCAGATATGGAAGGATTCATGGCTGAGGCTTGGAACGAAGACGCTTCTAAGACAGTACAGGATGCATTAAATGAGAAAATCTCTGTAATCGGAGAAAAACTCAGCATCAGAAGATTTGAGAAAGTTGTTACTGATGGTTGTGTAGTATCTTACATCCACGGCGGCGGACGTATCGGTGTTCTTGTAGAAGCTGAGACAGACGTTGTTAACGATGAGATCAGATCATGCCTGAAGAACGTAGCTATGCAGGTTGCAGCTATGTCTCCAAAATATACTTCACGTGATGAAGTAGATGCTTCTTTCTTAGAGCATGAAAAAGAGATTCTTCTTGCGCAGGCTAAACAGGAGAATCCAAACAAACCAGATAATATCATCGAGAAGATGATCATCGGACGTCTCAACAAAGAGATGAAAGAAATCTGCCTGTTAGATCAGGTATACGTTCAGGACAGCGACCTTACAGTAGCTAAATACGTAGAGAAGGTAGCTAAAGAGAACGGAGCTAACATGACAGTTAAGAAGTTTGTTCGTTTTGAGACAGGAGAAGGTCTTGAGAAGAAGAATGAAGACTTCGCAGCTGAAGTTGCAGCTCAGATGAACGCATAATCTTACAGTTCGCATAAGAATTTGAACCGTATTATTATCATGTAAATCAACGAAAAACCTTGAATTTCCTATGAAAATGGGATGATTCAAGGTTTTTTTGCGTGTTGGGGAATAAATTTTGACTTATCGTAAATTATCGTCATTTATGCCCGGAATTGGGTAAAAGTTGGGGAGTGAGTTGGGGAATTTCAATTCCCCAACTGTCGTATGAAACTTCGCCTCATTCTTCTGAAATAAGTAAGCGAAGATTGCCTGTTTTATTTTGTTGGGGAGTAGTGCAACTCCCCAACTTTTGGTGTGTGTGAGCGTGAGGTTTTTCAACTTTTCATAAGTTGTTATGGAAATATTTCCCGATTGATGAAAAGAGAAAAGAAGAATATAATAAAAAGAAATAAAGATTTTCATATGAGAGGAATAGGAAAATGAATAATATACTGATCGGTAACGGATTTGATATCGAAATTGGTGGAGCAAAAGAATGTAGCAATGCGGCTATCATTGAGAGGGTTCATAAAAATATTGAAAACAAAGACTATAAATATCATATTAAAGAAATAACGGCTAGTGAGTTAAAGGGTGTTCTTGAAGGAATAGAAGGAGTTATGTTGAAGGACATATTGTCTGGAAAATATAATTCGTACTGTGAAACAGAAGAGGAAGGAAGTAATTTAAAAAGATTTGTGGATAATTATGATTCATCTCAGTCAATTGGCATGGAAGATTATTTTTTGATATTACGGTTATTCCATAAAAGATATGGGGATAATGAGGAGATGATTCATGCTACCGCAGTTGGAATGGAAAAATTGTTTTTGGATGCAATCTTCAATGAAGGGAAAGTTCAAAAGTTATATATGAATTTGTCTGATGAACGAAAATTAGAATTGCATAATAGCTTAAATAATTTTGATAATATTTATACCATTAATTATGACTGGAATATTGAAAAAATAGCAAATACAAAAGTAAAACATTTACACGGTCAGTTTGATCAGCGTAATCAACAATTCAGGGAAGGTACTGCTTTGAGTAAGTTTGCCAAAATGGCTGGAATTGATTACACGGCAAGAAAAGAAGATTTACACTTGTTTTGTAATGCGATTATGGGATTTAGTGGTGGTTTGAAAGAAAAGAAGATAAAAATTTTTACAGGTTTAGAAAACAATGATGAATATTATTACAATGAATTTAAAAATCTAAAAGGAACAATGTCTTTGGCTGGAATGTCACCGAATAATGATGGTCATATTATGAGATTGATTTTTGAAAATAAGAATATTGATAAAGTGATTTTTTATTATCACTCTGAAAAAGATAAAAAAGCTGCAAAGGACTTATATGAAATAAAAGGAATAATTTGCAAACCAGTGTCTGAGATTTGGTAAAGAATAATTTTAATATATTATTACATAGCTAATTGGTGCCCTGAAGCAGTCGTTTTTTTCGTATCAGTGTAGAAAAGTATTATTGGTTGATGTTGATTCGCAAGGAGATTTAACGATGGCGTTAGGGAACTGAGGAAGAGCATCTTCTGATTATGCAGGCAACGTAAATGAAGGAGATAAGCGATAATCGGTATTGAAATATGTATATTTAAGAAAAAATTGTTAAAAATATTTGTTGCTAATTGCTTTTTAAATAGTTACAAGGTATACTGAGAATATAATTTGATGAAAAAATTATTGACTATCACTCGATAAAAAAGTATAATAAATAAGCTGTGCATATAATAGTTAATGGGTGATAAAGAAAAAGGAGGTAGATTATGGCTAACACAGGAAGGAAGATTGGCGTTAATATTTTTACATTGATGCAAAATGCTGGGCTTAGTCGAGAAGAATTGGCTAGAAAGTTGAGCTATTCATATAGAGATATGTGTAGAATTCTTGAAGGCAAATTAATGCTACCCCCAGTAGAAGTGACGAGGATTGCAGAATTCTTTGGCAAAACAAAACAGGAATTACTTCATTATGAAGCTGATAAATTTGTTCCTGAATTGCAATATATGAAAGAATTTAGCGACACAAAAAACTTAGATAAAATTTTGGATTTGCTGGATGAATATGTAGATCTAAAAGAAGCTATGTAATATAAGGCTGTACGCTTGCGTGCAGCCTTTTTCTAGAGGTGATATATATGGAATGGAAAGAAATTGAAAAAGCTATTCAAAATATTGTTGCAGATATAAAAGAACAATGTATTATTCAGAATACGGCTATCAGAGATAATATTTTTGGAATTCTAGAGGACAAGTGTACAGTAATTTATTATCCATTAAAAAATGAAAAAAATCGTGGATTTCATATTAAGAGAGTTGTCGGAGATCAATTGGAAGATTTTGTATATATAAATACGGATAAACCTATGGCAGAACAAATTTTTACCGCAGCACATGAATTGGGACATATTTTTGAAGTTGCTGAAAAAGTATGGAAAATGCTTGGATATTCGGGAATGCCTACAGAAAAAGAGGAAGAAGATATTACAAATCGATTTGCAGCAGAGTTGCTTATGCCGGCAGAAGCATTTAAAAAAGTGTACTCGACAAATATGGAAGAAGTTGGAATTAAAAATGGAAAAATAAAATTAGATGATTTAATTCGTGTGATTGTAATGCAGATGAATACATTTTTAGTTCCATATGAAGCGGTCAGGAGAAGACTGATGGAGACATCCTTAATTCCGAAACGGGTAGCTGATTTTTTAGAGTCAAAAGAAGAAATATTATTGTTAGTAAATCTGTTGACAAAATATCAAAATTCTTATTTGGAAAAAGGAACAGAGATAAAAACTATTTCTGGAATTAGAGAACTGATTGAAAAAGCTGAGACGCAAGAAAATATAGATGATTATTTAGTAAAACGAATTAAAAGAGATCTGGAAATTGTGGATATGCCAGAAACAGCGGAATTGGAGATAACTATAGGAGATAAAGTCAATGAGTAAAAAAGAAGCAATTGTTGACACATGCTTTTTTAACAAGTTGTCTAATGATGGAAAAAATAGTGAAGTATTAAAAAAAGTATTAACGGATTTAGATTACAAACCGGTTGTTCATCCATATATTGCTGAAAAAGAATTGGATATGTTTCCACATTTTAACAAACTTGTAGAAGAGGGATTTATTCGAAAAGCAGAGTATAGTGAATTCATAGAAGATGAATATGATAAAGAATTATATGAACAATATTTTGACGAATTATACGAAGCAATGCGAGAATATCTTGAAATAAAAAAATCGAAAAAGCAAATTGAAAAACTTAATATACCGAATGGTCAAACGATATATACATATCGTCGAGCTGGTATGAGTTTAGGTGATGTTCATATAATATTAATGGCTTTTTTTATGAAATTGCCAATTATTCTTTCGGAGGATGGAGATATTGAATTTCTTCGATCTGTCGCAGAAAGAAAAATATCAGGCGATTCTTACAAGTTGGATATATATAATGTCATGGATTTGATTATGATGATTGCTGAAAAGGAAGATACAGTATTTTCTAAAAAGGAACTGGAGAAAGTAGTACTAGAGGTTAAGGAAAGGTCAAGGTTATCAGAAGTTAAACAGATTTGGAATAAAACACATAATATATGAAAATAGAATAAAGAGGAGATTACATAGCCGATTGGTTCACTAAATCAGTCGGCTTTTTTAATATCCATTTTTATACATAGCCAGTCAAGTAAAACGGATTGGCTATTAAATTTTTCGAGGAAGGAGGAAACCATATGACCAAGTGTAAAGTAATTGCCCTTGCAAATCAGAAGGGAGGGACAGCCAAGACTACAACGACATTAAATCTGGGAATCGGCCTTGCACATCAGGGGCGAAAAGTATTATTGGTCGATGCCGATCCGCAGGGGGATTTAACAACCGCATTAGGATGGACTGATGCAGAAAATCTTGCGGTTACATTGTCAACGCAAATGAAGAAGATATTACAAGATGAACCATTTGTGTATAATGAAGGCATTTTGCATCATGAAGAGGGAGTAGATATTATTCCGACCAACATTGAATTATCGGGAATGGAAATCTCACTGGTAAATGCCATGAGCAGAGAGCAGACTTTAAAGCTGTATCTGGCAGATCTGAAAAAAGATTATGATTATATCCTGATTGATTGTATGCCTAGTTTGGGAATGCTGACCATCAATGCGTTAGCTGCCGCAGACAGTGTAATTGTTCCAGTACAGGCTCATTATCTTCCATTAAAGGGCATGACGCAGTTAATAAAAACAATCGGCAAGGTACAAAGGCAGCTAAATCCAAATCTGAAGATTGATGGAGTCTTACTGACACTTGCAGATATGCGGACAAAACTTGCAAGAACAACAGAGGATAGCCTTCGAGAAAATTATGCGAAACATATCCGAATTTTTAAAACGGTTGTTCCAGTGGCTATCACAGCGGCAGAAAGCAGTGCAGCAGGACAGAGCATTTATGAGTATGACAAGAATGGAACTGTTGCAAAGGCGTATGCAGAATTTACGAGGGAGGTGATTCAATGTGGCGAAAAGCAGAGAAATAAACATGAATCTTCCCTCAGCCGATGACCTTTTTACCACGCAGGAAGAAAGAGAGCAAAAGAATCAGGAATATGTCAAAAATATTTCTATTTATGAGATTACAGATTTTCCCAATCATCCATTTAAAGTGAAAATGGATGACAAAATGCTGGAGACAATTGAGAGTGTACGTGATCATGGTGTATTAGTTCCGGCACTTGTCAGAGAGAAGCCAACAGGTGGATATGAAATGATTTCCGGACATCGTAGGAAGATGGCAAGTGAACTTGCGGGCAAAGAGACGATGCCATGTATTGTAAGAAATCTTAGCGATGATGAAGCTGTGGTGGTCATGGTTGACAGCAATCTACAGCGAGAAGAAATCTTACCATCCGAAAAAGCATTTGCCTACAAGATGAAGTTGGACGCTATGAAAAGACAGGGAAACCGCACAGATTTAACTTCCACGCCATTGGCTCGGAAGTTGAAGGGAAAAGAATCTGCAGAAATATTAGGTGAGCAAGTTGGTGAAAGTAAAGACCAGATCAGAAGATATATCCGATTAACCAACTTAATTCCTGAAATTCTTGAAATGGTTGATGAAAAGAAAATTGCCATGCGTCCGGCGGTGGAGCTGTCATATTTGCCGAAAGAGGAACAGGAGATATTGTACGACACCATGGAGTCGGAGGCTTGTACCCCAAGTCATGCACAGGCGATTAAAATCCGCAAATTTTCAGGTAGTGTCAAGTAAGTTATGAAAAAACAGAGCCAAAGAAAAAGGCTCATTGAACCTTGAAAATTGTAGATATATT
>CAKRCY010000026.1:0-30572 GCA_934309195.1 uncultured Dorea sp. | reverse complement strand
CCGATGATGGAATCTGAACAGGAATGCCTTTCCATCTTTTATTACGGTTCGGGGATCTGGCTTAGTAAATTAAATAGCAACTCACTCCCGGTTCTTATTATACACAAACATCCAAAGCGCCATCGCACATATGATCACATAACCCAGCACGCTATACCTATCCGGTACCTGTCCGAACAGGAAGAACCCGAGAATCGTCGAAAAGATGATCTGTGAATAATCATAAATAGATATCTCTTTCGCCGGTGCATGATAATAAGCCGCCGTGATTCCGAACTGGCCGCCTGCAGCCGCAAGTCCCGCTCCCAGAAGCGTTAATATCTGCAGGCCGCTCATCGGATGGAAATCCAGAAGCAGATATGGCAGTGTAACCACACACGAGAATCCCGAAAAGAAGATTACAACCGAAGAACCTTTCTGTCCTCTCTGCCCCAGGATACGCACCATCGCATAAGCAATACCTGCGCAGATCCCGCCACACAGTCCGATCAGTGACGGTACCAGTGCCATATTCGTAAATGTCGGTTTGATTACAAATAAGCTTCCGATGAATGCACCCGCAACCGCCAGTGCCTGTGCCGGACTCATCTTTTCTTTCAGCAATAAAAATGAAAAGATAATTACAAAGAACGGCGACATCTTATTCAGCATCGACGCATCCGACAGCACCAGGTGATCCACCGCATAGAAATTACACAAGATTCCCACCGTACCGAATGTCGCACGCAGAATCATATATTTCAGATTTCCCTTTTCGATTTTGAATCCATCCTTACTTCTTATGATCATGATCAGCGCAATAAAAAAAGCTACCAGATTTCTGAAAAAGCTCTTCTGTACCGAAGGCAGATCACCGGATAACCTTACGAAAGCATTCATGAATGCAAATGATAACGCCGATAATGTAATGAAAAATATTCCTTTGTATCTGGAATTCATAAACTTACACTTCCTTATGATTTATTTCTTTATATCTTATGCTATGCCATTTATCTTACCACGAAAAATTTTAACTGTGAATATATCCGACAGTTGGACTTGATTTTGTACAACCTGCTACAATTCTTTTACATTGTCGTATTCCCTCATAAACGCACCTATCTGTTGATAGAATTTCAGCCGCGGATATGATAAAATATTCCTGGATAACGAAAGGAGAAATGCAACGTGAGACCTCTCGAAACATTTATCGAACAACGCAAAGAACGCTTCGTCAGAAACAGCCTGATGTCTGACGAATTTCTGGATTTTGTTAATAAAAATATGAAACCAATAGAGAAACAGATGTCCTATTATCAATGTGCCATCATGGAAGTAGAGACGAAATTCAAAGTATTAAACGAACAGTATTCCCTGGAATATGACCGCAATCCAATCGAGGATATCAAATCCCGTGTCAAATCCATGGAAAGTCTGATCAAAAAGATCCGTAAAAAGGATATACCACTCACTCTTTCTTCTATTGAAGAAAATATCCATGATATTGCCGGTGTCCGTGTCATCTGTTCTTTTCCGGATGATATCTACATGCTTGCGGACTGCCTGCTTTCTCAGGATGACATCACACTTCTTGAGAAAAAAGACTACATTAAGAATCCAAAACCGGGCGGATACCGCAGTCTTCATCTGATTGTCAGTGTACCAATCTTTTTACAGGACGGAAAACGTAACATGACTGTAGAAGTACAGCTTCGTACGATTGCGATGGATTTCTGGGCAAGTCTGGAACATAAGCTTCGTTACAAGAAAGATATCCCGGCTGACAAAGCAAAATATCTGGAGGACGAAATGCTTGCCTGTGCACAGATCAGTGCCGACCTGGATATGCGTATGCAAAATGTCCGTGATGTAATTGCTGAGAATACAACACCGGATGAGCGGCCTTCCTTATTGGAAGAATTATTATAAAAAGACATATTGGAAAATGCACCAAAAAAGCACTGTGAAATTTGATAATATTTCACAGTGCTTTGCTGCTACGATATCCTGAAATGCCCGACAATATCCGTTCTCTCCTGCAGGATATCTTCCTCATAATTCTTCTGATACGGATCATTATGATGAATCACATACGGTACGCCTTCCGCATTCCGTCTGTCAGAAATCACCCCGATATGATTCTTGAACACTACAATATCGCCGCCCTGCCATTGTTCAATGTCATTTACATCCGTAGTCAGGCTGATCGCTGTATGTTCAAAATATATTTTCAGGTTCTTTACCCTTCGGAAATCAATATTTTTATCCGGCTCATCAATATCATAATCTTTTGGATTCTTTCTGATATCTTCATCTACCAGTTCCCGCAGGTCGTAACCGCTTTTCTTAAGCGCATATCCGACAACATCTGTACAGACACCATATCTGTCATCCGGATAACCGGTCTGATAATATCTGCTCTTGTAAACCGGCCGCTTCTTCACGTAAGCCAATGCATTCTTCAAAATATCAGTCTGATCATCTGTACCGTCACCATCTTTATCCACACTGCTATGATACGGTGTGATCTCTGTGCCGTTATATTCATTCTTTGGCCGGTCTGTCTTCGTCAGTCCTACTACATCACGTCCCGCCAGGAATCCGCCAAGGGTCAGCCAGATGATAATAGCAATCGGAACTAAGATCCGGAATTTCATCTTTCTTGTCTTATGATGAAATACGATCATCCCTGCAAAAGCACCAAATGCACCGCCGACAAACGCAATCCCTATCAACACTGCCTCTTTGATCCGCCATTGATGATGCATCGCTTTCGCTTTATCCGTTCCATATAAAATAAATGCAATGATATTTACTACAACGAGATAATAGGATATCGGTGTCGCCGCCGTAAGTAATTTTGCCATCTTCCGCTCCCCCTCCTTCGTATCTCCATTGTAGCTTACCTTTGCTTAGCTTTCAATCAGAAACCGGATAATTTTCCAAATACATGCCTTCCATCTATGCTCTCCTCTACATCACAGCCTGATACAAGAGCACCATAAACGGCATTGTCACAATGGATAACAATGTTGTCATAACATTGATCGCACTGGCATATTTCGAATCATTTCCGTACACCTGGCACATCTGTGTGATCGTTGAAGCAGACGGTGTGATCACTGCAAGAAATACGATCAGCAGTAATTTCTTTCCATCCGGATGTATGTTCACAAGCCCGCTTATCTTTAAAATTGCCAATGATATCACTGGTATCACGAGCAGTCTCAGAAATGAAATAAAATACACTTTTACATTTTCAAATATATTCTTCAGATTCATCTCTGCGATCAACATTCCTGTTACGATCATACTCGCCGGACCGATCATACTGCCCACAGAACTCAATGCCTGATTTACGATTTCCGGCAGTCTGATCTTTGTAAAGAATAATACAACCCCTGCGAATACCGAAATCATATTTACATTAAAGACAATCTTTTTCCAGTCCCACTTTCCTTCCCGGCTGATCGTATTCTTGCCATGTGTCCACAGAAATACCAGTTGGACACTCATGAACACGCAACCGTATAATACCCATTCTTTTCCCAGAATAAAAGTCACCAGCGGTACGATCAGATTGCCCGAATTCGAATAATAGATGGATGTCGTCTCTACTTCATTTAGTTTCAATACCTTTCCGACAGCCCACACTGCTGCCAGTAATATAACCTGTAATAATACCGACGCTGCAAATACCAGAAAAAGTTCCTTTACCTTTTCACTCGTATAATCCACCTGAAATGCATTGACGATCACACATGGGATAACAAGGTATAATACAATTTTAGAAATGACTTTGCTGTCTTCTCCCTTTAACAATCCTGTCTTTACAATAATATATCCCATCAGGATCATAAGAAACAGTTCTGCGATCTGTTCCATTAAAAGTATACTGATTTCCATAATAATCTCTCTTTCCTTTTACAGTCTACCGAAAATCATATACACTTTCCTGTTGATTGTCAATCTTCGGAAGCCTCTGCAGCCTTCTATTACCCCTACTTATACCAGCGTGCTATTTATCAATCATATATTGATTCCTTCTATCTATAAGGCTATAATAGTGTTTATAATAATATAAAACAGGCAGTAAAATACAGGGAGGAACTTGAGATGAAATACAAGAATATTATTTTTGACTTTGGAAATGTAATCGGAAAATTTAAAGGAGACTATATCTTGGGAAAATTTGCTTCTACACCGGAAGATTATAATATTCTTGCTGATGCCATCTTCAAAAACTGGGCAGCTTTAGATGCCGGAACCATCGACTATGACCAGAATGCAGAAGATACAATTGCAGAACTTCCGGACCGTCTGAAAGATACTGCCCGCGATTTCTTCGAGAACTGGTTCCAGTATGTCGATCCGCTTCCTGAAACATGGGAATTCATCAAAGAGTTAAAAGCCCGGGGAGTTCCAATCTATCTGCTTTCCAACGCTTCTACCAGGTTTGCAGAACGTGCACCGGAAGATTATCCGATCCTGAAAGAATTCGATGGCATCGTCTTCTCTGCACCTCTCAAGATGGCAAAGCCGGGACACGATATTTATTACCATCTGTTCAATAAATATGACCTTATTCCGAGTGAATGCTTCTTCATCGATGATACGGTGGAAAATGTCATTGCAAGTAAAGAACTTGGAATGGAGAGCATCTTATTTACGGGAGATATTGAGGCCGTTAAAAGGGCAATTGAGTTTTAATCCTGTCACGAGAACCTGCTTCCAGATTCCAGATTGCTTTTAAAAAAAAACTTGATTTTATGGTGATCATTATGTATAATCCATATTCGGACAAAATAATAAGATGATTTTGGTTTAATTGGAAACGACACAAGTGTATGCTTGACTAACGAACAACACAAGTGTCTTTTTTGTACCCATTTTTAAACATTTCATAAAAAAGGAGAACAAAAATTATGCCAAAAACTTTATTTCAAAATGTTATTTTTACACTGATGATGTCTTTTCTGATGGTTTACGTCATGATCTGTTACAATATCTGCCTGAACGTGGGAGGAATGAGTAACGATGTATTCCTGATGGCTTTCGGCGAACTGAAGATCATGTGGCCGGTTGCTTTCGTTCTGGAATTTGTTTTCGTTGACAAACTCGCACATATGCTTGCTTTCCGCATCGTCACACCACAGGACAGACCAATTTTCATCACTCTTGCAATCTCTTCTATGATCGTCTGCATCATGTGTCCTTGCATGAGCTTTGTTGCAACGATTCTGTTCAAGAACGCAGGAAGCAATGTGATCGCTATCTGGTGTCAGACAACATTCATGAACTTCCCGGTTGCGTTCTTCTGGCAGATTTTCTACTGCGGACCATTCATCCGTCTGATCTTCAGAAAAGTGTTCCCTGAGAAGGAAAATGTTGCTGCTTCTGCTTTAACCGAATAAAAGCAATGCTATATTCAGCCCTGTTACAATCACAGCAATTCCCAGAAGCAAAAGATTCAAACGTCTGCTGTTCACATATTTCCCCATCACCTTTTTCGAAGAGGTCAGATATATCTGTGTAAATATTGTAACCGGAAGCTGGACAGCAAGCAGCATCTGGGAATATACCAGACCTTCGAATGGCTGGCTGATAAACAGGATGATAACCGCTGCCGGAATCATCGTCAGCAGGACTCCTCTTTTGGTTTCCTTTGTCTTAATATCATATGGCTGGTTAAAGATTCCGGAAAATATCGTTCCACCGGCCATTCCTGCAGTGATACTGGATGAGATACCCGCCAGCAAAAGTGCCAGTGCGAAGACAACCGTCGCCGCATTCCCCAACAAAGGCGACAGCATCTTTCCCGCAACAGCCAGATCATCAACCTGTTTTCCGCTTCCATTCTGATAAAGTGTCGCTGCCGCCATCAGGATCATCGCACTGTTGATTGCCCATCCGATGATCATGGAAATTAACGTATCTTTAAATTCATACTTCAACTGTTGCTCGATCACCGAACCGTCTTCCAGATTCCATTGTCTGCTCTGTATGATCTCCGAATGCAGAAACAGATTGTGCGGCATTACCACCGCCCCCAATACACTTAAGATCACCGGCATACCTCCCTCTGGAAACGAAGGTTTCACCCATCCGACTGCGGCTGCTCCCCAGTCGATCTTCGCAATCCCAATTTCGAATAAGAAAGAAAATCCAATCAATGATACAAATATGATGATCAGCTTCTCAATCCTTTTATAAGCATTTGTAAATGCACATAAAAGGGCAACTGCAAGAATCAGCATACTTCCTATTTTTATTGGTATCCGGAACAGCATCTGCAATGCAATCGCACCACCCAGTATCTCTGCCATCGCAGTTGCTACTGCCGCAAGCATTGCCGACAGAAGAATAATACTCTTTAACATCCTTGGGATATATCTGCTTGCCGCCTCTGAAAGGCAAAGTCCTGTTGCAATTCCCAGATGTGCCGCATTATGCTGCAGTACGATCAGCATAAATGTAGATAATGTCACCATCCATAATAACTCATATCCGAAACCCGACCCCGCCGCAATATTCGAAGCCCAGTTTCCCGGATCGATAAATCCTACGGTCACCAACAGTCCCGGTCCCAGATAACGGAAAAAATTAAGTGTCTTATTCTTTGATTGATTTTGGAATTTTCTCTTCATATATAAAGAACTCCTTTACTAAAAAGAATCTAGGTTAGTCATGTCTAACCTAGATTCTACTTAGTATTTATTTCTTTGTCAATTCATTATATGAATATCATTTCTCATTTAGAAGCAGAAATCAAAAAACTCCGTTCAATCTCGCTGCTTAGACAGCTCGCGTATATTTCTTCAGCCACTCCTGTTCTTCTTCATTCAGATAAGGTGCAATTACTTCGTATACTTTTGCATGATAATCATTCAATAATTTCTTATCTTCCTTTGACATGATATCCGGATTAATTGCGTCCAGATCCATCGGGATCAGGGTGATTGGTTCTAAATACATGAACTGGCCATATTCGTTCTTTGTTCCTTTTCTGACCAGAAGTTCATTCTCCAGACGGACTCCGTGAGATCCTTCGATGTAGATTCCCGGCTCATCTGTAAGAATCATACCTTCCTGTAATACAGCACAATCTCCTTTCCGGTATTTCCAACGGAAACCTGCAGGTCCTTCATGAATATTCAGCAGGTATCCAACTCCATGTCCTGTACCATGATTGAAGTTCATGTCTCTGTCCCAGAATGGTTTTCTTGCAAGGATGTCAAGGATGAGACCTGTAGAGCCTTCCAGGAACTTCCCGCTTCCAAGCTGTAAGTTACTGATAGCAACCAGTGTGAAGTGGTCTTTCATGATCTGCGGTACTTCACCAAGTGCATACGTTCTGGTAATGTCTGTAGATCCTTCATAGAATCCTGCTCCGGTATCAGTCAGGAATAACTGTCCTTCTGTTAACTCTACATCTGTCTCCGGTGAAGATGTATAGTGTACAATCGCAGCATGCTCTGCGAATGAAGAGATTGGTTCAAAGCTTGGACGGATGAAGTTCCCCATCTCCGCACGGAGCTCATCCAGTTTATCTGATGCACTCATCTCTGTAATCTTCATCTTGCCGACATTTTCTTTGAGCCATTTCATAAATCTTATATGCGCAACACTGTCTTTGATCTGCGCCTTACGGATATTCTCAATCTCAACCGGATTTTTGATCGCTTTCATAAGGATTGCCGGGTTTTGCTCTTCTACAGTCTTTACATTTTCCGGAATATTATTGAATAATGCATAATTTAGTTTTGCAGGATCGATCATTGCAACCACATCACTGCCGAATTTTTTCACGTCTTCGTAAATATCGTTGTATGGATGTAAGTTTACGCCGTCTTTTGCAAGCTTGGCTTTTAACTCGTCATCTAATTTTCTCTCATCAATATACAGCTCGAAACTGTCCATTGTGATGATTCCGTAAGATAATACCAGTGGGAAGAAGTCTATATCATTTCCACGGATATTTAACGTCCAGCAGATGTCGTCGATCGTAGATACAACGTGCACATTGGTTCCTGCTTCTTTCATCTCTTCACGGATTCTTGCAAGTTTGCTTGCAACAGTTTCTCCGGCATATTTTACATCCAGGTCAAATGCAGGCTCTTCGGATAATACCGGGCGGTCTTCCCAGATCTCATCAATTAAGTCTACCTGATAATTTACTTTTGCATTCTTCTTCCCAGCGATGGCTGCATAGCCTTCTCCTTCGCCGACAGATACGACTCTTCCGTCAAATCCGAGTGTCTCGCCTTCCTTTAATACCTCTTCAATGTATGCATTCATTTCCGGCACGCCAGGCTCACCCATTTTCATAAGTTCTACAGTTGTCCCCTCCAACTGTGCTGTTGCCTGGATGAAGTAACGTCCGTCTGTCCAGAGTCTTGCTTCTGTCTTTGTGATCACAGCTGTTCCTGCTGATCCTGAGAACCCTGTAATGAACTTTCTCGCTTTGAAATGTTCCCCAACATATTCACTCTGATGAAAGTCGGCAGTCGGTACTACATACACATCAATGTTCTTTTCTTCCATGCACTTTCGAAGTGCAGAAAGTCTTTCTGGTACTGTCATGTTTTTGTTCCTCCTTGATATATACAATGTATGAATATTATACCGCATTTTTTCCGATTAATCTTCCGGTAATGCAGATAATATTTCTTATCATCCATAAGCAATACTTCTTACATTCCAAAACCTTTTTTGTTATTTATTATATTGATTCTTTACATCCGTCCGGCTTTTCCAAGCTCCAGCATCACCGGTATAAGCCCCGCAACATCCCAGCCCTCAAAACTGATCATACGTAACGCACGGAATAATAACTTCACCGTCTCGGATTCTTCTGTCTGATCTGCATGATATAATTTTGCTGCGGTCTGACAGATCACCATCAGGATCGTATTCTTGAAAGCTCCGATTTCTTCGGATTCTTTCCACAGATTCTCCATATCATAATCATCTGTATTCCCGCATGGTGCGGCACAGGTCACACATCCCGGTGAGACTGTGTACTTTTCATTTCTGACTTTTTCTAACATCTCACTCATGTCAACGATACTTGCCGACCAGTCTCCGGCCATTGTCAGTGCTTCTAAGAATACCCGGTCGGTGCTCTCTGTCTTTTCGTTATTTTCACAGGTTCTTGCAAGCCCGATGACCGCACCTGTCAGTTTCTGTCTGATCTCTTCTGTCATGATTTACCTCTCCTTCTTAGACGGTATCAAAAATATAAATATCATAGAACTCACAAACAGCAAAAATGGATAAAAGAGCTTCGGCATGATCTGAAAAGCCGACACACGATATCCCAGTTCACTCGCCGCAGAGATTGCTACCAGCATCTGCGCTCCGTAAGGAATAATCCCCTGAAAAACGCAGGAAAATGTATCCAATATCGAAGCCGCCTTTTTCGGTGTGATCCCGTATTCTTTTGCCATATCCTTTGCGATCGGATTCGCCATGACAATTGCTACGGTGTTGTTCGCAGTCGCAATGTCCATCGCTCCAACCAGGAGTCCCATGCCAAGCTGACCGCCTTTGCGGCCTTTGAATACTTTGTGGATTCCTGCCAGCAATGCATCAAAACCGCCATATTCACGGATCAGTGCACACATCGCCGCTACCAGAATTGCTACCATACTCGTCTCAAACATTCCGGAAGCCCCGGAACCCATATTAGCAAGCAGATCTGTCGCCGCAACATGTCCGCCGGCCAGCATGATAACCGAACCTGACAGAATTCCGACCAGAAGCACCACAAACACATTGACTCCGGCAATTCCTCCTATGAGAACCAGCACATACGGGATAATCTGCACCAGATTATAAGACTTACTTACCTGTCCTGCAATGTCTGTCTGAAATGAAAGAACTAAAATCAATACCAGCGTTGCAATCGCCGCCGGAAGTGCAATTCCAAAGTTCTCCCGGAATTTATCCTTCATCTGACATCCCTGTCCGTTACATGCTGCGATCGTTGTATCCGAGATAAAAGAAAGGTTATCTCCGAACATTGATCCTCCCATAATCGAACCGATGCAAAGTGCCATGTCAAATCCCGAAGCCTTGGATACGGACACTGCGATCGGCGTGATCAGTGTAATTGTCCCAACCGACGTTCCCATGGCAACCGACACAAAACAGGCTACCACAAATAATACCGCGACTGAAAATCTTGCCGGAATCAGTGACAACATGAAATATGCCACACTTTCCGCACTGCTTCTTCCTACCACTCCAACAAACGCCCCTGCCGTAAGGAAGATCAGAAGCATTGTAATAATATTCTTATCAGCAAGTCCCTGCGCCATGATTTCAAGCTTTCCGTCAAAACTTATCTTGCGGTTCTGCAGGCATGCCACCAGAATCGCTGCAAGAAATGCGATTATGATCGGAACATTATAGAATCCCATCGGAATCTTCATTACATATTCAAATACGATTCCAAGCCCCAGGTAAATACACAAAAATACGCCTATCGGCAGTAATGCTGCCGCGTTTCCTTTTTTCATTCTTCATTATCCTCTCATTCTTTTTTTCTTCTAACCGATTCCTCCGAGAACAATTCCAAGGATCAGCACAATAAAACATACCGGTACATAAAAATATTTACATATTGCATAATAATGTTTCGTAAATGGTGTCTCTCTTCCTGTATTGACCTGTTTTTCCACGAATGCCTTCCCGCATACCCAGAAGAACATGATTCCTGCAAGCCCGGCTCCAAGCGGACAGATATAGATAGACAGCACATCCATCCAGTCTGACACGATGCCCTGGATCAGCAGGGACACGATTACTCCCACAATTCCTGTAAATGCACATGCCGGCACTCTTCCAAGCTTGAATTTTTCCTGCACCGTAGCGATCGGAGCCTCATACAAGTTGATCAACGATGTCATCCCCGCAAGTAATACCGCAACAAAGAAGATGATTGCGATCAGCCATCCTCCCGGCATTCCTTTGATCAGATTCGGGAGAAAGATGAACAATAGTCCGGGACCACCCTGATCCAACTGCGCTCCCGTTGTTGCCATCGCCGGAATGATAACGAGTGCGGCAAGAATTGCTGCAATCGTATCAAATAATGCAACTCTTCCTGCAGAAGCCGGAATGTCTTCTTCATCCGAAAGATAAGATCCATAGATCAATGTTCCATTTCCTGCCACCGACAGGGAAAAGAATGCCTGACCAAGTGCAAAGATCCACGTTGCCGGATCTTTGAATGCCTTTGGATCTACTCTGAAAATGTAACGATATCCTTCACTTGCTCCCGGCTGGAATCCGACATAGATTCCCAGAATCACGAACAATGCGAAGAATATTGGCATCATGATCTTATTTGCTTTTTCAATGCCACTTCCGACACCTAACATCAGAATCAGCATACAGACCACAAGCGCAAGTATCTGCCATATATTATTGCCAAATGCTGACGCCATCTTACCAAATGCCGCCCCGAATTCATCCACATTTTCAGGCGAAAGTGTTGCTCCTGTAAATGTTCCAACGGCATATCTCAGGATCCAGCCCATTACAACCGTATATCCGATTGCCATGGCAAGTGATCCGAATACCGGGATCATCCCCAGTGCTTCTCCGACTTTTCTCTTTCCTTTTTTCTCACAGGCAATTCCAAATGCATCGATCGGCCCGGCCTTTGCCGCACGCCCAAAGCTCATCTCCCCGATCACTCCCGTCGAACCGATCAGTATTACAAATATAAAATATGGTATCAGAAATGAACCGCCTCCATACAGTGATACTCTGGTTGGGAACATCCAGATATTTCCCATACCGACTGCTGAACCGATACAGGCGCAGATAAATCCCCATCTGCTGCTAAATGATTCTCTTTTATTCATAATTTTTCCTCTCCAGCCATTGGGGACGGGGTTTTTGGTCTTTTTACTGTCCCTGCCGGCTCAAAATATTCCATACACATGGTAGACTTTCTCTATTCTACCATGAGTGCTATAAAGACGTCAAAAAAAAGGGGATATAAACTTATCCCCTTAGTGTCGCCACCATCCGTTTCGGCATTGCAAGCACATCAAACGCTTCCTCTATCGATCTGGTACAGATATCAACATTTGCAATCAGTCTTCCATACGCACCTTCCGCCTCTATAATTCCAACACTGAGTTCTGCTATTCTGCACATAGGCAGGTCATTTCGTCCGTTTCCTACTGCAATACACTGTTTCCCACCCAGTTGCTCTATGATTTTTCTTTTTTCTTCTGCTGCCGCATTACCGGGAAATGTCTGTATCTTTAACGGTAATCCTTCACACATCTTCCTCGCAGTTCCATGTGTATCTGCTGTCAGAACATAAATCTCATATATTCCACTCAGCTTTTTCAGCCGTTCCTTTACACTTTCGGATATTATGCCATCTTTCGCAATGGTTCCGTTATAATCCAGAACCAGCTACTTAAGATCCATAGTTTTATATCCGGGAATTTCTATTCTCATACGTCCTCCTTCACTCCTACATATACTGTATCTGCTCTCTTGCAGGTTCGGATGACGGATGCTCAAAGAATGTCTTTGTGTCTGTCACTTCCAGTACTCTTCCCTGATCCATAAAGATAATCTGATCTGCAATTCTTTTTGCCTGTGCCAGATTATGTGTTACGATCACGAATGTATATTTTTCCTTTAATTCCAGAAGTGTTTCTTCTATCGCAATGGTATTTTTCATATCAAGCGCAGAACACGGCTCATCCAACAGCAATATTTCCGGATTCACACACAGACTTCTTGCTATGGCAAGACGCTGTTTCTGTCCACCGGATAATTTTTTTGCAGACTTCTTCATCTGGTCTTTTACTTCATCATATAGTCTTGCTTTCTGCAGACACTCTCTGGTAATTCGCTCTATTTCTCCGGCTTCTCTGATTCCGTGATATTTCAGGACATATGACAGATTCTTCTCTATACTGTATGGAAATGCGATCGGCTGTTGGAATACCATTCCGATTCTGGTTCTTAATACTTCCGTTGAAAATCCCTTAATGTCTTCACCATCAATAGTGATCTTCCCTTTGTAAAAACCGCCTTCCTCTTCTATCATTCGATTTAATGTCTTTAAAAATGTTGTTTTTCCGCAGCCGGATTGTCCTACGATTGCTGTAATCTTTCCTTTCGGTATCGTAAGACTGATATCATGCAATATCTCCTGTCTGCCAAATCCACAACTTATCTGTTCTATCGTTAACATATCAGTAATCCTTTCGTATATAAGTAATACATTTACATATGATCTGTATGACCAATAAGAATAACATCAGTACGAACGCCGTTCCATACGCATAATCCAGAGAAAATCCATTGTTTACCAGCATATACAGATGATACGGCAATGACATAAATGGATCCGTAAATTTTCCCGGAACATCTGCGACCATAACCGCACCCGTATACAGAATCGGTGCAACCGCTCCCATTCCATATGCCATTCCAAGCGCTACCGTTCCAAGCAATTCCACTGCACAGACCGGAAGAATCAATCGTATAACCGCATATTCTCTGGACATTCCAAGTGCCAGTGAATTTTTCATGTATTCTGTTCCCTTTTCTTTCAGTATCTTTTCTGCACGGATTGCAATAAACGGCACAATCATAACAGCCACACAAACAGCCGAACATAAGAGACTTCTTCCCAGACCAAACTGATAGATCAACAAGGTATAGCCGACCAGGCCGAACAGAATAGAAGGAATTCCAGACAGTCCTGTAATGCAGGCACTGATCACATGGTAAAATATACTTTCCCTTGTATAAAACACAAGATATACAGCCACACCGATTCCGATGATTCCCCCCATGAGTGCCGAAAGTGCGCCAAGATAGATGGAGCCCATCAGTGCCGGATAGATTCCACCTGCTGTTCCAAGCGGTACCCCCGCCGG
Organism: uncultured Dorea sp.; assembly: GCA_934309195.1. Lineage (GTDB taxonomy): Bacteria > Bacillota > Clostridia > Lachnospirales > Lachnospiraceae > Dorea_A. The sequence goes on along the minus strand of CAKRCY010000026.1, from coordinate 16,668 downwards.
CTTATCCAGAATAAACGAAAGACTCATCACATTCTTTCCCTTCCAGAAGATATACAGGAATAAGAACAACGTCACTACAACTGTAAGAATTCCAAGAATCCCTGTCAGGATGCGTATCACATACTTTGTCAGTTTATTTTTCATGTTCTGCAAACCTCCTCTTCAACAGATGTCCTGCCAGTGTCACTACAGCAAGTATCACAAGCAGCACAAGATTTGCCACATAAAGCACCGACAGATGTATACTTCCGTATTCAATGCTTCCCATCTCAAGCGCTGTCAGTGCCGGAAGCGTCTGCCCGCGTCCCAGCAGCTTCGGGAAAATTGCAGAATTACCGATCACCATCATTACTGCCATCGTCTCCCCAAGCGCACGTCCGAATGCCATCATCGCACTTGCTACAATACCCGGCCGGATTGCCGGAAGTATCACTTTGATCAGCACATATTCTCTTGATAAGCCAAGTGCCAGTCCGGATTTCTCATATGTCCGTTTTGCATTTACAAGTGATTCCTGACATGTCGATATGATGTACGGCAGAAGCATGATTCCCAGTACAATACCTGCCACCAGTACACACTGTCCCGCTGCCATCTTCAGATATTTTGCAAATGCTTTTACCAGTACGGTTAATCCGATAAAGCCAAAGATTACCGATGGAATACCTGCTACCAGATCTATAAAGGCCAGGCAGACAGATGCCAGTTTCTTTGGCATGAAAAAAGTAAGAAAGCAGGCACATGCCACTCCCAATATCATCGCAAACAGTACCGCCAGTCCGGACACATACAAAGTACCTGTAACAGCCGGGAGAAGACCATACTGCGGGGTCGCACTTACCGGACGCCATTCCGATGATGGTAGAAACATTTTGATTCCTACTTCTCTTAATGCCGGAATACTTTCCTTCAAAATATGTATCAGCATAATCCCCATCAGTGCCGCTACCACAAAAGCAATCACATATATCAAGACTTTACAAAATGTATTTGCTATTTTTCTGTACATAACAAAGTCCTTTCTTGCATACTTTGGTAAAAAAAAGGATGTATCTATGCGACACACCCTTTTTCATATTTTTCTATTTCATTGGAATGAATCCCATATCTTCTACAGTCTTTTGTCCTGTCTCTCCAAGGATAACATCCAGGAATGCCTGCTGAACATCTGTCGGATTCCCTGAACCAACGATCAGAAGTGGTCTCTGGATAATGTAAGAACCATCAATGATATTTTCTTTTGTCGGCTCTACACCATTTACCTTCAGAGTAACTACTTTACCGGCGTTCTGATTTGCAACACCAAATGATGCATATCCGATTGCATATTTGTTATCAATGATATCCTGTACCAGTTCTCCCATAGAAGATGCCTGAATTGCTTCGCTGGATACCTCTGTATCACCCATGATGTTCTTCTGGAATACTTCATGTGCTCCACCATTGATATCACGTGTGATCACTACAACCTTTTCATCCGGAAGAGAAGAATCAAGATCTTTCCATGTTGCATATTCACCTGAGAATAATGAAACGATCTGCTCTGTTGAAAGATCATCCAGAACACCTGTTACAGGGTTTTCAGGATTAACAGCGATTGTTAATGCATCAATACCTACCTGATATTCTTTTTCGTCTTTAATTGCTTCTTTTTCCTCATCTTTTACACTTCTTGCCACCATACCAAATGTAGAAGTTCCATCGATGACTGCTTTTGTTCCCTGTCCGGATCCACCTGCTGATACATAGATTGCAATGTCTTCTTTTGGAAGTGATGAATCATATGCATCCCATGTTCCATATGTGTCGAAGAAATCTGTCGCAATCGATGTGATGACCGGTGCTAATGTAGATGATCCGTTAAATAAGATCTGGTTACTCTCTGTTTTCTTCTCTGTGCTCTCTGTCTTCTTTGTATCCCCAGAGTCAGAAGATGCCTTTTTGTCTGATCCACATCCTACAGCCATTGATGCAACCATGGCAGCTGCAAGAAGGACAGACATCAATTTCTTTTTCATAGATATTGTTCCTCCCATTAATAAATTTTATCTATATTGAATAGTATAGACTTGAATCCAATCATTTTCAAATTAATAATACCTATAAGTGCATCTACTTATAGGTATTATCAATATATTTATATGAATTTTTTCCGAAATTTTGCCTTACTCATTCAACCCTGCCTTAAATCGCATCCAACGCATTCGAAATATCCGCGATCAGATCCTCTTTATCTTCCAGACCAAGACTGATACGGATCAGTTCAGCCGGTACTCCTGCCTCTTTTAACTGTTCATCCGTCATCTGTCTGTGTGTAGACGTTGCCGGATTCAGACAACAGGTTCTTGCATCTGCTACATGCGTCTCGATCGCACCAAGCTTTAATGTCTTCATGAATGTAGACGCTGCTTCTCTTCCACCTTTTAATCCGAACGATACAACTCCACATCCTCCGTTTGGAAGATATTTCTGTGCTCTTTCATAATATTTATCAGACGGAAGTCCGGAATAGTTCACATATGCTACCTTTGGATGTGCTTCCAGGAATTCCGCAACTGCCTGTCCATTCTCTACGTGCTTCGGCATACGTACATGCAGAGATTCCAGACCAAGGTTTAAAATAAATGCATTCTGTGGTGACTGCATAGATCCGAAGTCACGCATCAGCTGAGCCGTACATTTGGTAATGAATGCACCTTCTTTGCCGAATTTCTCTGCATATGTAATTCCGTGATAGCTTTCATCAGGTGTGCAAAGTCCCGGATATTTATCTGCATGTGCCATCCAGTCAAACTTTCCGCTGTCTACGATTGCACCGCCAAGTGCCGCACCGTGTCCGTCCATATATTTTGTCGTAGAATGTGTTACGATGTCTGCTCCCCACTCAAATGGTCGGCAGTTAATTGGTGTCGGGAATGTGTTATCTACGATAAGCGGCACACCATGTGCATGTGCCACTTTGGCAAATAATTCAATATCCAGTACCGTCAGTGCCGGATTCGCAATCGTCTCTCCAAACATTACTTTTGTATTTGGCTTAAATGCCGCATTTAGCTCTTCTTCTGTTGCATCCGGTGAAACAAATGTTACATCGATTCCCATCTTTCTCATCGTTACATCGATCAGGTTGAATGTTCCACCGTAAATGGATGAAGATGCTACAATGTGATCTCCACATTCACAGATATTGAACAGTGCGAAAAAGTTGGCTGCCTGTCCGGATGAAGTCAGCATCGCTGCCGTTCCACCTTCCATCTCTGCGATCTTTGCCGCAACCATATCATTAGTCGGATTCTGCAGTCTGGAATAAAAATATCCTGACGCTTCCAGGTCAAATAATTTTCCCATATCTTCACTGGTTGCATATTTGAATGTTGTTGACTGTACGATCGGAATCTGTCTTGGTTCTCCGTTTCCCGGAGTATATCCGCCCTGTACACATTTTGTTCCTATTCTGTATTCGTTCATGAATTTTCCTCCTTGGTGCATGTTTTTTACGCACTCGCTAAAGCATACCTTTTTAGTATACTTTAGCACTATACCGAGGGAATTTCAAGGAAAGATAATAAGTCTAATTTATCGTCTTCTCAAATATACCTCAAAAACAAAAAATATACAGGGAAGCTGCCATTAACAGCTTCCCTGTATATTTTTATAGGATAGGGAATATTTTATTTACTCGATCGCATCCGTCTCAATCACAAATTTCACATTACCATCCATCGCTTTATCCCTACCGCTGAATGTATTGTATTTGTAATCTTCTGATGTCAGCACATCGATTCTGTCAAGTACATCACCAAGTTCATCTTCCACGGTACTCTTTAACTTGCTGGTTCCTTGTTTGTCAAATTTCGCCATGCCTTCTGCAAGTTCTTTTGCCCCGGCCTGAAGGTCGGAAGCTCCGCTTCTGAGTGTACTGCTGTTAGCCGCAAGTGTTGCAGATCCGGAAGACATCTGGCTTCCCAATGTATTCAGTCCGCTTGCTAACTGATTCGTTCCACTCTGAAGTGTATTGACACCTGCTACTAATGTCGGGCTGTTGGATTTCAGTTTATTTGCACCGCTTACCAGAGAATCATTGTATCCACTTAACTGGGCAAAGCCTTTATTCAGGGCTGTGATTCCCTGAATTGCTGTCGGGAATTGTGCAGATGTCTCACTGTCTAATGTAGAGATTCCTGCTGCCAGTTCAGAAATTCCTGCATCCAGTCCCTGCATACCGGCATTTAATTTTATAATATTACTTGTAAGACTATTTAACTGATCTGCCGGGATCTTGTCTTTTGCAGCCGTAATTGTATCTAATTTGGTCTGCATTTCACCAAGCTGGCTTCCAAGACCTTCCATTGTCTTTGAAGCTGTCTGCAGATTTCCGGTTAAAGTTATAATTCCTTTTGTAATGTCAGAAGTATCAATATTATCAATGGAAATGCTGGCTTTTTCAACTGTATTCACATTCTTCAGACCGTCAGCTGCAGTTTTTGCATTTTTCAGTGCGTCGATAGACTGCTGTAACTGCTGTTTTTCTGCATCACTGGAAGCTTTACTCTTCTGTGTCTCCAGTGCCTGGATTGACTGACTGATCTTTTCTGAACTTGTATTTGCCGCATTCTTTGCTGCTGCAACTTTATTGTTATAATCATCGATAGCTGTATTTAATTCTGTGACTTTGCTTTCACAAGTAGTCTTCAGATTCGTTAACTGGGTATTGAGTCCGTCCAGTTCTTTCTGCAATACAGTAAGTTCTTTTACAATATTAGTAACTGGCTCTGCAACGCCCTTTTGCATACCGCTTTCAAGCTGCTCTGTCTGTGCAATCAGTTCATTTCCTGTCTGCACCATGGAACCAACCTGTGCCATCAGTGCCTGCACCTGTTTTGTTCCAAGCGAATCTTCTAGGGCCTGTGTTCCTGCTGCCAGTTCAGAAGAAGCAACTTTAATATCCTCTCTATCTTTTCCTTTTCCATCTGTAGAAGCTTCCATTTTTGCAATAGCGCTCTGCACTTTCTTCAGACCAGTACTCAATTGTGTCAGCTGTGAAGCGCCTGCCGCCAGCTGCTTCTCACCGTCTACGTAACTGCTTACACCATCTGCCAGTGTATTTACGCCGTCCGTATAATCCTGTACCCCTTTGACAACTTTATTCACACCATTCACATACTCTGTAACGCTGCCGCTTAACTCTCCGTTAGAACCAAGATATTTCTGAATACCGGCATTCAATGTGTCAACACCTTCTGTATAAGTATTCACACCATCTGCCAGTGTTCCTGCACCATCTGCCAGTGTTCCGGAACCACTGACTAACTGAAGTGCCGCATCTTCCAGATCATCCAGCGCTGTCTGCAGATCATCTACATCTGCAATGTCATCCATATTCATATCATCTAACAGATCAGATAATGCAACTGTATAAGTAGAAGACATTGTAAAATCTGTTACATCTGCTTCAATACTTAAGCTTTCCGGAATCGTAACTTTGTCACTTTCTTCACTGCTTAAGTTCAGGCTGTCTTTTAATCCCGGCATTCCGAATCCGACCACGATATTCTTATTCCCATCGGAAATAATCTTGCCGTTATCGATCGTTACATTGCTGAATGTCTCATTTGGAAGTATCATTCCCGTCATCATCACGAACGGTGTATATACTTCTGTATCTTTTCCATCCAAAGATACATTCTGTTTTTCATTATTCGTATAATCAACCGTAATTTTCAAATGTCCGCTCTTACCCTTTAACTCAGACGGCTTCATCTTTTTTCCGTCCAGATAATAGTTCAGTTTTACTGATACCGGGAGTTTCTTATCTGTCGTTCCCTGATAATAGATGTCCTCACCGTCTGTAGCCCAGGTCAGTTTATCTCCGTCTGCCGTATACTTTTCATCACCTTTTACATTCTTGATATCGCTCAGTGTGCTCTCGTCTTCCAGATCTCCGGATACACTTCCTGAATTCTTAAGCCAGTTGGATACCGTTACTTTATCTGTCTTGCCGCTTGCTTTGGCATTCACATATACCGTCTCTTCTTTATATACCTCGCTGTTTGAAGTTCCATTTGCTGCGAAAGCCGGTGTCACACCCATCATCACTGACATTCCGACTGCTACAGATGCTGCAACTTTTCTTTTCATTTTCCTATTCTTATTCATAATTCCTGCTTCCTTTCTTAATTATGATGGATTGTTAATAACAGGTTACTTTGCTTCATTTGTCTGTACTTTTGCCCTTTTTCCAAGAAATCCGATGGATGTCTTACAGATTAATTTGTCAAATATCATAAACATTGCCGGCAATACCAGAAGAACTACGATCATACTGATAATTGCTCCTCTTGCAAGCAATGTACAGATCGAACCGATCATCTCAACCTGTGAGTAGCAGGCAACTCCAAATGTTGCTGCAAAGAAACTAAGTCCGCTGCTGATAATGGACGGCATGCTTGTTTTATGAGCAATGCTGATTGCTTCCATCTTATCTTTTCCAAGGCTTCGTTCTTTTTGATATCTCGTTGTCATCAGGATCGCATAGTCAACGGTTGCACCTAACTGAATGGCACCGATCACGATACTTGCCACAAACGGAAGGCTGATTCCCTGATAATACGGGATCGCCATATTGATCATAATTGCAAATTCAATAACTGCCACCAGGATGACCGGCAGTGAAATCGATTTGAAAATAATCAGGATGATCACAAATATTGCTGCGATAGAGATAATATTTACATTAACAAGATCGACATCTGTGACATCCTGCAGATCTTTCATCAGAGGTGCTTCTCCGATGACCATTCCCGTCTTATCGTATGATTTTACAATCTTATCAATCTTTTTAATCTGTGTATTGACCTGATCCGTTGCGGATTCGTATTCCGTACTTACAAATGCCAGTTCATAATCTTTACTCTGCAGCATCTTCCGGACATCCTTTGGAATTATGGAATCCGGTACACTAGGCCCGATAAGTGAACTCATACTGATGGTCCATTTCACACCTTTTACTTTATCGACCTTATTCAGCATCTGCTGTTTTTCCTTTGCATCCATGTTCTTATCCATCATGATAATATGCATGTTGCTTGCTCCAAAGTCATCCTTTACTTTTGCAATTGATACATTACTGTTCAATGTCTTCGGAAGTGAATCTGCAATATTATAGTAAATCTTTGTATGGTTATTTCCATAAATTGCCGGAAGTAAAAGTATAAGGAATGCTGCGATCCATACTTTATAGTGTTTTGTGATAAAGGCTGATGGACGATCCATATTACTTAACAGCAATTTGTGTCTTGTCTTCTCGATTGGTTTATCAAATACAAGGATCAGTGCCGGCAGGATCGTTACACAACAGATAACGCCGATCACAACTCCTTTTGCCATTACGATACCAAGGTCACGTCCGAGTGCGAATGTCATAACACAAAGTGCGATGAATCCGGCCACAGTAGTTACGGAACTTCCGACAACCGACTTAAATGTATTGGCGATCGCATGCCCCATGGCTCTGTCTTTCTCACCCGGGAATCTCTTCTTATTCTCTTCATAACTATTCAGAAGGAAGATGGAATAATCCATCGTTACACCAAGCTGTAATACCGCTGTCAGTGCCTGCGTAATATAAGAAGTTTCACCGAGTATAATATTACTTCCCAGGTTGTATAAAATCGCAAGCCCTATACTTAGCAGGAATAAAAACGGAACTACAAATGATCCCGATGTAATCTCCAGTACGACCAGGCTTAACAGTGCCGCGATCACTACATAGATTGGAAGTTCTTTCATTGCGATATTCTTAATATCTGTAACGATACCCGTCATACCACTGATAAAGCACTGCTTATTTGCGATCTTACGAAGCTGTGTCAGTGCCTCCATGGAATTATCAGATGATGTCGTGTCATCAAATAATACCAGCATCATCGTTGCATCTCCATTGATAAATGCTTTTCTTATATCTTTTGGAATCATCTCTGTCGGAAGGCTGATATCTGCCACATCGTCATACCAGAGTACGTCCTGTACATGCGGCACTTTTTCAAATTCCTTTTCCAGTTTCTGTACATCCTTCATATCCATATTCTCGACTGCGACCATGGAGAATGCACCCATTCCAAATTCATCTACCAGGATATCCTGTCCTTTTACCGTCTCCAGGTGATCCGGCAGGTAACTCAGCAGGTCATAATTTACTTTTGTCTTTGCGATGCCGATTATTGACGGAACGATTAATAAGACTCCTATAAGCAGCACCAGTATTCTGTGTCGGGCAATCCATTTGCCAACTTTGACCATTCTTTCCATCTCCTCTTATTTTCTTTATGCATTTATTATTATAATCAAAAATGACCAATAGTCAATATTTTATTTGAATTGTTTTTTTATTTCGTTGATAATCTTTATCCATATTGGCGCACACTAAAAAAAGAAACAGCACATCCCGTGTTGTTTCTTTTTTGTTTCTATTCTATAAATTTGTTATTTCATGTATTTTAAGAGCAGTTTAATGTGCTGCTGCCTCTGCATTTCCGACAGCTTTTTCTTTTCGTTTGTCATGCATTGCAAATAATCCGGCTAACAGAGTTCCTGAGATGGAATGCCATGTACAGGATACCGCACAGATAATCGCAGATTCCGGTGTAGATGCAAACTGGGCAGTTGTTGTTGCCAGGTTCGTTGCAAGTCCGGCATTCTGCATACCTACTTCGATAGAAATGGTTCTCTTCTTTGACGTATTCATGCCAACCAGTTTTCCTGCTCCATATCCAAGCAGATATCCGAGCCCGTTGTGCAGTAATACTGCTACGAAGATCACAACACCTGACTGGAAGAACTTGGCTCCCTGTGAAGATACCACCCCGCCGACAACACATGCAAGTCCGAGAACGGCAACTCCCGGCATAACTTTCTGAAGTTCCCGGAATGTTTTATTCTTTCCTAACAGATAATTTAATAAAAATCCAACACCAACCGGAAGGATAACAGTCTCAATGATTGATACGAACATCGGAAGTCCCTTGATCGTGATCTGTGTACCGCTTGCCAGGAAAGATACCATAAGTGGTGTCATAACCGGTGATACCAGTGTGGATACTGTTGTCATTCCTACGGAAAAGGCTACATCCCCGCCGCACAGATAAGACATGATGTTGGAAGATACACCTCCCGGACAGCAGCCTACAAGAATCAGTCCAAGTGCGATTCCATCCGGCAGATTCAATACCTTTGAAAGCGCAAATGCAAGGAATGGCATGATCAGATACTGTGCAACCGCACCAACACAAATGTCAAACGGACGCTGTGCAAGAATCTTAAAGTCTTCTGTTGTAAGTGTCAGTCCCATACTGAACATGATAATACCAATGATAATCGACTGACATGTGAACTTGTTCGACACCATATCTGTGAACAGCGCCAGGTTTACCCAGCCCATCATAGACGGAAGGAAAAATGTAACCACTGCGATTGCGATTACAACGATTGACGTGTAGTCTGATAAAAATTTGCTTACTTTCTGTAATGCTTTCATTACTCTTCTCCTCCTTTAAGCAATCACTGTCCACCAAAAAAAGTCCCTTCCCAGAGTATACTCTGGAAAGGGACGAAATCTATCCGCGTTACCACCCTAATTCTGTAGAATCTTTCTACAGCTCTCATTCACGTACTATCATACATGTTCCCTGTAACGGGGGATACCGGCGAGGTTTACTTTGATATTGCTTTCAACCCGCTTCTTAGAGAGGATATCCTTATCTGCTTATTACCTGCTTCCACCAACCGCAGGCTCTCTGTAAAATAACGATAGATACGGCATTGTTCTCATCAACGAATTTCGGTGAACTATATGTGTTTTTTACAAGTCCTTATTATAAACCTGTTATTTCAAATGTCAAGTATAAATTTTCATGCTTTTGCATATTTTTTCATCTCATCCTGCAATATACTCCCTGCCTTCCCGGATCTCTACTCTCCGATCCTTGGGAGATTCCATCTGTAATGAGCCGCAAGAAAACGTATCAGCATAACGATCAGTGATGACACCACCATCGCCGGAAGTTCTCCGTAACTTCTGTATATGATCACACATATCCATGCCCCGGCAATGGATGCACATGCATAAATATGTTTCACGAATATATACGGTGCAACCCCTGCCATCGTGTCACGCAAGAGTCCTCCTCCGACTCCCGTCATTGTTCCAAGGAAGACCAGCAGAAATGTATTGTCGATATAACCGCAGCTGATACCTTTTGTCACTCCCATCGCCGAAAAGATTCCAAGTCCTACAGAATCCATTGCTAACATAAGTTTATCATAGACCTCGCCAAAACCATCCTGCAGATATTTCCTGCGGAAATATATAATACAAAACACAAGTACCGCAGCAAGTACGGCATAGATCACATATACCGGATGCAGAAGTGCCGATGGCACCTTCCCAAGTATAACATCACGAACCATACCTCCGCCAACTGCCGTTGACACGCCAAGCACAATCACCCCGAATATATCCATGCTGCACTCAATTCCAACCATTGCCCCCGATGCTGAGAACGCTACTGTTCCGATCAGCTCGATTGCAAATATAATCCACTCCTGAATATCCATCTTGTTTTCCCCATCTTGTCTTTTATTTCTGTAATTTTACTGTCCTGTTCATGCTCTGTCATTCTGTTTCCGAAGGTCTTCCAGCATCTCTCTGACCGTCTTTCCATACACCGGATGACGTTTGTAAGGTGCGATCTCATGAAGCGGCTCCAGCACAAACTCTCTCTTATGCATCTCCACATGCGGAATACATAAAGCATCCGTCTCTACAACCAGATCATCATAAAATATAATATCCAGATCCAGCGTTCTCGGTCCCCAGTGTATGATTCGTTCTCTTCCTGCCTCTTTTTCAATACGGTTCAGTTCTTTTAATAACTCTTCCGGATACAATAATGTCGAAAGCTTCAGACAACCGTTTAAGAAATCCGGCTGATCTGTCACTCCGTACGGAGGTGTCGTGATAAATGTCGATACTTTCTCCACCTTTGTATTCCTCACCTCATCCAGCGCCTGTACCGCGGCTTCCAGAATACTTCTGCTATCCCCCATATTCGATCCCAGCGCAATATATGCCGTATGCCATTCACGCTCAATCGCTACACTGACCGTCTTAAGCGGCAGTCCGATCGGTGCCCACGGTTTCTTGATCTCAATCTGCACCTTCTGCAGACCTGCTATACGCACCAGCATCTCCTCTGCCAGTCCTTCCGCAACCTTCTCCAGAAGCTTGAACGTATGACTTTTCAAATAGTCTGTGATAAATGCGCTTGCTTCTCCATAATGAATGGAGGCGGTCAGCTCATCTGTCAGTCCTGCCCGTCTGGTATCCGTATACATAACCGCAGATACTACAAATTTCTGCCCCAGTACATTTTCCTCCGGAAACACACCATGATTGGCAAATACTTCCAGATCTTCTATCTTTATCTTGTCCGGTTTCATCTCATTCCTCATTCTTTCTATACTTCGTGTCCCCGCATGATTGCTTCCGTCATCTGAATGGCTCTCTTATTTTTCTCTACATCATGGACGCGTACGAATGCACATCCCTTCTGTACTCCATATACAGTCGTAACCATCGTACCTTCTTCCCGCTGCGTCACCGGAAGATCCAGTGTCAGTCCGATTACGGATTTTCGTGATGTTCCAAGCAGTACCGGATATCCAAGTTCATTTAAGATCTCCATCTTGTCGATAATCTCCAGGTTCATCTCATAAGTCTTACCGAATCCGACACCCGGGTCAAGGATGATCTTGTCATCCTCGATCCCTGCTGCCTTCGCAAGTCTTACACATTCTTTCATATCGTCCATGAAATCTTTCAGAAAGTCCCGGTATTCTGCCTTTTCCCGATTATGCATCAGACAGCATGCAGCCTGATACTTTGCGATCACACTTGCCATCTTCTCGTCATATTTTAATCCCCAGATGTCATTGACAAGATCTGCACCCGCCTGAAGTGCAGCCTCCGCCACATGGCTCTTGTATGTATCGATCGACACCGGTACATCGAATTCTTTCTTAAGCACTTCAATAATTGGCGTCACTCTTGCTATCTCTTCTTCATCCGTAATCTGGACATGTCCCGGACGCGTAGATTCCCCGCCTACGTCAATGATATCCACACCTTCTTCTACCATCTGGCGTGCATGTGCGATTGCCGCATCCATTCCGTTAAACTTTCCTCCATCGGAAAAGGAATCCGGCGTCACATTCAGGATTCCCATAATGTATGTATGATTTGCTGTATCAAAATTCCTTCCACCTATGATCATATTATTATCTCCATATTTTTCTCTTCTCCATTCCAGTTACACTTTTTCTCTGCCTTGCAGGAAAGGCACATTCTGGAACGTTTATCACTTTCATAGAACAGTTCCTCTATCGGCTGCATATGCTCATGCCGTCTGCGGTGTCCCCTGACTGCCAGACAGATCAGCACTTTTTCTTCGTCCGTAAATGTGACACCGGCCGGAAGAGAATCCAGTATCCGCCTTGCTATTTTCTCTCCTGCGATCTCATGCGGGATCTGCTGTCTGTACTGGAACGATTTTCCAATATCATGCAGCACCGCCGCTACGTAGATCAGTTCCTTATCGAATCCAAGTCCTTCTTCCAGATTCTTAATGTAAGCAATTCTTGCCACATCCAGAAGATGGTTCATCTGATGACAACAGAATACCCTGTCCGTCTCACATTCACAGATACGCTTATAGTATGTCTGATACACCTCATGATTCACCACCGCATTCAGACGGGGCATCCTTTTTTGTCTTTCTGTTACTCTTTTCATCTATATCCGTATCTCTTTCTTTTATCGTCCAAGCATCCGGAAAAATCTCTCTTCCAGTACCGGATCTGTCTCAAATACACCGCGTCTTGCAATTGTCACAGTCTGGCTTCCCGGCTTTTTGATCCCACGCATTGTCATACACATATGCTCTGCTTCGATCATAACGATCGCCCCTTTCGGCTGCATATGCTCCATCAAAGCATCCGCAATCTGTCCGGTAAGCTGTTCCTGAAGCTGCAGTCTTCTTGCAAATACCTCCACGGTACGGGCAAGTTTACTCAATCCTACAACTTTCCCGTCCGGAATATAAGCAATATGTGCTTTCCCATAAAATGGCAGGAGGTGATGCTCACATGTCGAATAGAATGTAATATCTTTCTCTATTACCATCTCATGACTGTCAACGGTAAATGTCTTGGAAAGGTGCTTTCCTGCATCCTCATCCATACCTCCATATATCTCTTCATACATTCTTGCAATTCGGTCCGGTGTATCAATCAGTCCTTCCCGGTTCACATCTTCTCCCATTCCTTCCAGAAGCAGCCGCACTGCCTGTTCTATCTTCTCATGATCTATCATATTCTTTCCTTTCTCTGCGGATTCTGTACGCATCCTTCCATACACCGGATTACTTCACTTAGGTATGACAAGGAACCACATGCGATCACCACACGTTTTCCTCTGTCTTCTGTTGCATAAGTGTACGCTTTTGCAACAGCATCTCCGATACTCTTTTCTGTGTACACGTCCATCTGCTCTGCCATGCAGTCTCTTACACATTCTGCAAGCTTCTCTGCAGGCAGTGTACGTTCCTTATTCGGCAGATCTACCGTATACACCCGCTTTGCTGACGGACACAGAATCTGTACGATCTTCTCATATTCTTTATCTTTAAATACACCCATGATCAGGATAAGTTCCTCTCCTGAAAAATACCGCTCAATGGATGTCTTAAGCTTCTTCGCCGCATCTTCATTATGTGCACCGTCTACGATCACAACCGGATCTTCTGACAGACAAGTAAACCGTCCCGCCCATCTTGTTGCATCAAGACCGTCCCTCACTGCTTCTTCCTCAATCTGATATCCCTGTTTTCTGAGGCTTTCAATTACTTCCAGTGCCACAGAAAGATTTTCTCTCTGGCACTCTCCTGCAATGTGGTTCTGCATATGCGTATATTTCTTATATGAAAACGTAAGTCCTTTGTAATCTTCTTTTTCGATACTCATCTGTTCCGGCTCTGCTTCTGTGTATATACAGTTCAGACTCTCTGCTTTCTTTCGCAGGATCAGTCTGACATTCTCCTGCTGTCTTGCTGACACTACCGTACATCCCGGTTTGATGATCCCGGATTTCGTCTGTGCGATCTCTTCCAGGGTACCTCCGATCACCCCCAGATGATCAACACTGATTGTTGCAAATACTGCGCAAACTGTATTTTTAATTACATTCGTCGCATCTGTCTCTCCGCCGAGACCGGTTTCCAATACAACCAGATCACATTTTTGTTTCTTAAAATACAAAAAAGCCATCGCCGTCTCTACTTCAAACACTGTCGGAACAGGTTCTCCTTTACATGCAAGCCGGTCAACCGCTTCTTTTATCTCTTCCATGATCTCTGCAAATTCTGATTCAGAGATCCATTTCCCATCTATCTGTATCTTCTCCAGATAAGAAATGACTGTCGGTGAAACATATCGCCCGGTTTTGTATCCTGCCTTACTTAATATCATTGAAGTGTATGCAAGCACAGATCCTTTTCCATTCGTTCCTGCAATATGTATGAACTTCAAATCATCCTGGGGATTTCCAAGTTCACGCAACAGACCTCGAATCGTATCTAAGCCAAGTACACTTCCGTATTTCGACATCTCGTCCAAATATACCCTCGCTTCTTTATAGGTCACGTCTTTATTTTCCTTTCATCAAAAAAATAGTGCTGTCAAACAGACATTTCTGCCTAACAGCACTATCATACCACTATTCAATCACACTAACAAGTGATTGCTTCTTTAATTTATTAGATATTCAGCAGATCACTGAACACCTTCAGTGCACCATCTGTTTCGTGTGCAAGTACACGTTTTGCAAGTACTTTACCAAGCTGTACACCTTCCTGGTCAAAGCTGTTCACATTCCATACAAATCCCTGGAACATAACTTTATTCTCAAAGTGTGCAAGAAGTGCACCGAGAGATCCTGGATTTACCTGCTCTCCGATAATGATGCTTGATGGGCGTCCGCCTTCGAAATTCTTATTACGATTCTCATCGGATTTACCACATGCAAATGCAACGATCTGGGCAGCTACATTTGCACAAAGTTTCTGCTGGCTTGTGCTGTCCTGGATCACAACATCTGTTGCCATCTGGCTGTTCTTGTATCCAACGAACTGTAACGGCACGATGTCAGTTCCCTGATGCAGTAACTGATAGAAAGAATGCTGTCCATTTGTTCCCGGTTCTCCGAAGATGACCGGACCTGTAGAGTAATCTACCGGCTCACCGAAACGGTTTACGGATTTACCGTTAGATTCCATATCTAACTGCTGTAAATGTGCCGGGAAACGGCTCAGCGCCTGAGAGTATGGAAGTACGGCCGTACTTGGATATCCCAATACATTTCTCTCATATACACCGATCAGTGCATCCAGCATAGCAGGGTTCTTGAATACATCTTTATTCTTTGAAAGTACATCTTCTGCTGCAGCACCATCCAGGAACTGTGCGAATACTTCCGGTCCAAATGCCAGAGATAATACAGCGCCTCCAACTGCAGATGTAGAAGAATAACGTCCTCCGATATAGTCATCCATGAAGAATGCTGCAAGATAATCGTCACTCTTAGCCAGTGGAGATGTCTCACTTGTAACAGCGATCATATGCTTGGAAGCATCCAGTCCAGCATTCTTTAATGCATCTTTAACAAATGATTCATTTGTTAATGTCTCAAGTGTTGTTCCTGATTTTGATACCAGTACGAAGATAGAGTGTGCAACATCAATAGAATTCAGCACACCAGCTGCATCATCAGGATCTACGTTACTGATAAATTTGGCTTCCATCTTAAATGTATCATTCTTCTTAGCCCAGTTCTCAAGTGCAAGATACATTGCACGAGGTCCGAGGTCGCTTCCACCGATACCGATCTGTACAACCGTTGTGAACTTCTCTCCTGCGCCGTTTGTGATCTCTCCTGCATGTACTTTGTTTGCAAAGTCTGCGATCTTAGCCTGCTGTTCTGTATAGAATGCACGCTTGTCCACTCCGTCAGCTTCTACAGCTTCTCCAAGCTGTCCACGTGTCATGTGGTGAAGTACCAGACGTTTCTCGCCTGTATTGATCACTTCTCCGTTATAAAGTGCTTCAAATTTCTCTGCCAGCTGTGCTTCATCTGCTAATTTTGCAAGTGCTGCCAGTACTTTATCATCAACCTGCTTTGCAGCATAATTATAAGTAAGTCCTTCTGCCATCGGAACGCTGTAATTCTTTACTCGTTCTGCTCCGCTTTCTCCTGTCATTGCTTCTACAAGATTTACTCTCTCAACCTTTTCAAGTTCTTTGAATGATGTAAGGGTATCTAAGTTGTTCCAGGTAATCATAATATTAGATTCCTCCTTCAAAAAAATAAATATGATCTTTACGGTCATGAGTCAGACCGTATTCTTGTTAATTTTAGCACATTTTCAGCATAATAACAATTAAAAAGCAACCAACATATGTTGATTGCTTTTTCCCTTTTATGTACCTTCAAAACTGCATACAAGAAATATTTCTTTCATCCTACCTATCACCTTGCTTGGTCATGCCCTCGACCGATTA
>CAKRCY010000025.1:0-31910 GCA_934309195.1 uncultured Dorea sp. | reverse complement strand
GATGTAATGTTATATTGCAAATAGAACAAGAGCAAAAAGGAGGTTGTCTATATGAATATAAATAAATTTACACAGAAATCACTGCAGGCTGTACAGAACTGTGAACGTATTGCAATGGACTATGGCAACCAGGAGATTGCACAGGAGCATCTGCTCTATGCATTGCTGACACAGGATGACAGTTTGATCGCGAAATTGATGGAAAAGATGGGGCTGGATAAGAATCTCATCATTAACAGAGTAGAAGAAGCCATTCAGAAACGTCCGAAAGTCCAGGGTGGACAGCAGTACGTCGGACAGGATCTGAACAATGCACTGGTACACGGTGAAGATGAAGCCAAAGCAATGGGAGATGAATATGTATCGGTAGAACATCTCTTCCTTTCTATTATGAAATATGCAGGCAAAGAAGTAAAAGCACTTTTCCGTGAGATGGGCATTTCAAGAGAAGGATTCTTACAGGCACTTTCAACCGTCAGAGGCAATCAGAAAGTGACCAGTGATAACCCGGAAGATACCTATGATACATTGAATAAATATGGTACAGATCTGGTAGAAAGAGCAAGAGAACAGAAAATGGATCCGGTCATCGGACGTGATTCCGAGATCCGGAATGTGGTCAGAATCCTTTCCCGTAAGACAAAGAATAATCCGGTCCTCATCGGAGAACCTGGTGTAGGTAAGACTGCAGTTGTCGAAGGGCTTGCACAGCGTATTGTATGTGGTGATGTACCGGAAGGCTTGAAAGAGAAGACGATCTTCTCCCTGGATATGGGAGCACTGGTAGCCGGTGCCAAATATCGTGGTGAATTCGAGGAACGTCTGAAAGCAGTACTGGAAGAAGTGAAGAACAGTGACGGAAGGATCATCCTGTTCATTGATGAGTTACACACGATCGTCGGAGCAGGTAAGACAGACGGAGCCATGGATGCCGGTAATATGTTAAAACCTATGCTGGCAAGAGGGGAATTGCACTGTATCGGGGCAACGACACTGGATGAATACCGTCAGTACATTGAAAAAGATGCAGCTCTCGAGAGACGTTTCCAGCCGGTTATGGTAGAAGAACCAACTGTTGAAGATACTATTTCCATCCTTCGTGGACTGAAAGAGCGTTATGAAGTGTTCCACGGTGTAAAGATTACAGATGGTGCATTGGTAGCAGCAGCAACCTTATCTGATCGTTACATTTCTGACCGTTTCCTTCCGGATAAGGCCATTGACCTTGTAGACGAGGCATGTGCACTGGTTAAAACAGAACTGGATTCTATGCCTGCAGAGATGGATGAATTGAACCGTAAGATCATGCAGATGGAGATTGAGGAAACTGCACTGAAGAAAGAAGATGACAGACTGAGTAAAGAACGTCTGGAACATTTACAGCAGGAACTGGCAGAACTCAGAGATGAATTTGCCGGAAAGAAAGCACAGTGGGATAATGAAAAAGTCGGTATCGAGCGTGTTCAGAAACTCCGTGAAGCGATGGAACAGGTTAATAAAGAAATAGAAAAGGCAAAGCATTCTTATGATCTGGAAAAAGCTGCAGAACTCCAATATGGTAAACTGCCACAACTCCAGAAACAGTTAGAGGATGAAGAAGCCAAGGTGAAAGATGAAGATCTCTCACTGGTACATGAAAGTGTTAATGATGAAGAGATCGGAAGAATCGTATCCCGCTGGACCGGAATTCCTGTTGCAAAATTAAATGAAAGCGAAAGAAGTAAGACTTTACATTTGGGTGATGAACTGCATAAGAGAGTTATTGGACAGGATGAAGCGGTAGAACTGGTAACAGAAGCTATCATCCGTTCCAAAGCAGGAATCAAAGATCCGACCAAACCAATCGGCTCGTTCCTGTTCCTTGGACCTACCGGTGTAGGTAAGACAGAGCTTGCAAAAGCACTGGCAGAGAATCTGTTTGACGATGAGAATAACATGGTACGAATCGATATGAGTGAGTACATGGAGAAATATTCCGTGTCCCGTCTGATCGGAGCGCCTCCGGGATATGTTGGTTACGATGAAGGTGGTCAGCTGACAGAGGCAGTCAGAAGAAGACCATATTCTGTCGTACTGTTTGATGAAGTGGAAAAGGCACATCCGGATGTATTCAATATCCTGTTACAGGTATTAGATGACGGACGTATCACCGATTCACAGGGACGTACCGTAGATTTTAAGAATACGATACTGATCATGACATCCAATATCGGATCACAGTATCTGCTGGATGGAATGGACGAAAACGGCAATATCAGTCAGGAAAGTCAGAATGCAGTACTGGAAGATTTAAGAGCACACTTCAGACCGGAATTTTTGAACCGTCTGGATGAGACAATTATGTTCAAACCATTGACGAAAGATAACATTTATGACATTATTGACTTATTAGTAGCGGATGTCAACAAACGTCTGGCTGATCGTGAGATATCTATCTTCCTGACAGAGGATGCAAAGAAATATGTCGTAGACGGAGGATATGATCCGAACTATGGTGCAAGACCGCTGAAGAGATTTCTTCAGAAACACGTCGACACGCTGGCAGCAAAACTGATGCTGCAAGGTGATGTGGGGGCACAGGATACGATCATCATAGATGTGGAAGATGGCAAGCTTGTGGCAAGGAGTCAGAGTGTGTGCGAATAATATTTCACATAGATGTTAATTCAGCTTATCTTAGCTGGACTGCAGTAGAACAACTAAAGAATGGAGCGAAAGTGGATATCCGGACGATACCTGCGATCATTGGCGGCGACCAGAAGTCCCGCCACGGTATCGTTCTGGCAAAATCCATTCCGGCAAAAAAATATGGCATTCGTACAGGGGAACCTGTTGCGAATGCCTTTCGTAAGTGTCCGAATCTGAAAAGTTATCCGCCGGATCACCAGATGTACCGCGAATACAGCCGGAGACTTATGGATTTCCTGCGTACCTACACGACACATATAGAACAGGTCAGTGTGGATGAATGCTACATGGATTTTTCTGAAATCGCAGACCGGTTCACATCTCCTGTGGAAGGTGCGGATGAAATCAAAGATGAGGTGTATAAAAGGTTCGGATTCACGGTAAATGTGGGGATATCTTCCAGAAAAGTTCTGGCAAAGATGGCATCCGACTTTGAAAAACCGAATAAAGTGCACACGCTGTTCCCGGAAGAAGTTCCGGTGAAAATGTGGCCGCTGCCGATCGGAGAGTTATTTATGGCAGGCCGTTCCAGTGTAGAGACGATGAAGAAGCTGGAAATCTATACGATCGGAGATCTGGCGAATACAGATCCGGCGATTCTGGAATTACATCTGAAAAGTCATGGAAGAAAGTTATGGGAATTTGCCAACGGGCTTGATGATTCGGAAGTAGAAAGCGTCCGGGCAGAAGCAAAAGGAGTCGGTAATTCTACGACACTGCCAAAAGATCTGACAACAGAGGAAGAGGCATTGCCGATGTTAAAAGATCTGGCTGCAAGCGTGGGACGACGATTGCGAAAAGCCGGGCAGAAAGCCGGAATGGTCAGCGTGGAGATCAAGTATCATACTTTTAATCAGGTGTCCCATCAGATGCAGATGGAGAAAGCGTCGAACCAGGATCAGGATATTTACCGGAGCGCTATTGAATTATTCCGTGAATTGTGGAACGGAGAACCTATCAGACTTCTTGGGATCCGGACGTCTAAATTATCGGAAGAAAGCGAACCGGAGCAGTTGAGTCTGTTCGATATGAAGTTCGAGTCTGAAGAGACGAGGAAGAAAAAGAAGAATCTGAAAGAGGCGTTGAAGAAATTAGAAGGAAAATATGGGGACGGGATTGTGAAAAAGGGATGGTAACAATCTGTTACGTCATTAAAAGTGTGCCCATAAAGCGAAAATACGTCCTTAAAAATGTTGAAATATGACAATATTACCACATGAAAAATGTTGACGAAGACAGAATAGAGTAAAGGAAAAATCCTTGACAACCATAATAAAATTTGTTATAGTTACAAACATAAGAGCAGTTGCGAATTATATTTACATATAATTTGTGGCTGCTTTTTTGTGTTGTTATGAGATGTAAGTCCGCAGAAAGTATAAAATAAATCTAGGAGGAATGGAAATGAAAAATGTAAATTGGAAAGAATTATTCATTGATATTATCATTGATATCGTAGCAGGTATGATCATTGCAGTTGGTATTTACAACTTTGCGCTGAATGCAGATTTCCCAGTAGCTGGATTTTCCGGTATCGCGATCATTCTGTATCACTTATTCGGACTGCCGGTCGGTGCAGGAACCATCATCTTGAACGTACCTGTTGCAATCTTCTGTTATAAATTTTTGGGAAAAGAATTTTTCTTAAAGTCCATGAAATCGATGATCATTTCATCATTACTGATGGACTACGTAGCACCACTGTTCCCGGTCTATGACGGAAGCAGATTTTTAGCAGCTCTGTGTATGGGTGTGTTATGCGGAATTGGCTATGCGATGATCTTCATGAGAGGTTCCTCAACCGGAGGACAGGACTTCATCAGCGTGGCGATTAAAAAAGTAAAACCACATATTACGCTTGGAATTATTACATTTGTCCTTGATATCTGCACGATCATCCTCGGAACAGCACTGGTATTCAAGGATATAGACGGCCTGATCTATGGTGTCATCGTTACTTATCTGATGGCAATGGTAATGGACAGAATCATGTATGGTATCGATGAAGGAAAGATGACCTTGATCGTAACTGAAAAAGGTGCTGAGATTGCGGAAAAGATTGACGCATACTCAGGAAGAGGATCTACAATATTAAAAGGAATCGGAAGCTATTCCAAGAAAGACAAAGATGTCGTAATGTGCGCCTGCAATAACAAGCAGATGTACACCATTAAGAAGATGGTACATACCATTGATCCGAAAGCATTCACTATCATTGTAGAATCGAACGAAGTAGTAGGAGAAGGATTCAAGGAAGAACTTCCGGATATTGAACTGTAAAATAAAAAAAAGTGTATGGTAACCCGCAGGAGACCATACACTTTTTTTTATTTATAATATCCTTCAGATACTAAAACCTGTTCATCCCAGGCTTCAGATACGAGAACTTGTTTACTTGCAATCCTGCAAGTTGTATGTAAGCCGCTTCATCCACCATTAGCATCTTTATGAACCTGGAATTCACCGGTGGAACTGAATTCAGCACCACAGTAATTGCAGATTACGGCTTTTACTGTTTGATAAACTGCATCATGATGTACGGTTTTGTATACCGGCGGAACCCAGACTTTTGCCGCAGCAGCCGGAGCAGAAGAGGAGCCGCTGCCACTTTGGGATGGCGGAGTGGAGGAAGAAGTACTGCCGGATGAGGATCCGGAAGATGCCGGAGCAGTTGAGATACTCTGATCAGGCGATGGAGTGGATGCATCGGCAGTTTGTGTTTCTTCTGAATTTTTATTTTCCGCTTCATTATTTTGTGTGCTGGCAGTATCAGAAGTGTCTGTGATTTCTTCAGAATCTGATTTGTCTGTATTTTCCGCTGCCTGAGAGGTATCTTCTGTAACAGTAGGAGTTTTACATATATTAGGGTCTGTTTTTTTCGAAGACTTCTTTTTTGTATTTTCTTTTATCTCAGATTTTGCAGATATTGTTCCGGACTCAAAGGAAAGTTCTTTTTTTAATGAAGGGAGAAAAATTCCGGACAATACAAAGCAAATGACGGTAAACATAATAGCCATTTGTTCCTTACGGTGTAAACCGGATTTTTTAATTAAGTTTTTTATATTCTTAAAAATAGTCATAGCGTTCACTCTCACATGATTTTATATAAAATTTTGATACCTACAAAAGCGCCTGCAAACAATGCAATCATGAAAATCCATCCGGAAACAGAGAGGGAAGCTGCAGCTATAAAAAAAGAACTGATATTACAGCCGCCTGCAATGCATATGCCATAACCCATAAGAAGTCCGCCAATGACAGATTTTTTAACCTGTTTGCTGGAACGGATTTTTTTTAGACTGAACCGCTCACTGAATAATATGGAAATAAGTGATCCGATAAGGAGCCCGATATTCCGGATATTACTTCCATATGCGGTTAATGGAGCGTGTTTCAGAGCTGAATAAGCAGTTCCGTGAAAAAGATTTTTAAAGAAATCTTCTATCCAATAAAACGCACCGGAAACCGCCCATGGATTTTTTAAAATAAATATGTGAAGGCTGCTTAGTATGCCAAGGCATATAGCTCCTTTCAGATAATTTGTATTTTCAGATGGTGTATGTCCCTTTTCAACACGCAGTGCAATAAAATAAAGAAAGACGATGATAAAAAGGTTTATACCGATCCCGACTCCCCATCCAAAATAATCAGGCAGAAAAACGGACGGGGATTTTTTTACAAATGGTGCCCATAAAAGCTGATAATGTGTACCTGCAAAGAAATATCCAGTTGTTACACATATAAATGTAATGAGATGGATCAGATATCCTTCACCAATCCGTATGAACATACCAGATGAACAGCAACCGGATAAAACCATGCCAATTCCAAAAATAAATGCTCCGAAGACTAATGGTATACTGATCGCGGAAACACCCTGCATATTATAAGTACTGCCATATAAAAATTTAAATATAGAAGTACCAAGTGATGCAAATAAAATTCCAACTAATATGGAGCGGAACTGGTCGGTAGAACGTAAAATGAAAGGGTCACTTGTGGCAGATACAAAACAGAGATGTGAACGTTGTAAGACACATCCAAATCCACATCCAAATACCCAGTACCAAAGCAGATCGTGAGTTCCTGAAAATAATATAATTCCGGTCAACAGGGATAAAACAGACAGAAAAACCGCCCATTGTTTTTGCGATAGCTTTCTCATGATGCAAACTCCTTGAATACTATAATTATTATCTATAATAATTCCACAAAAAATAGAAAAAATCAATAGAGAGGATATGTAATATATATAGAAAATATCAATATATTTATTCGATATATTAATAATATTGATTGGGAAAAATAATCGTTCAATGATAAAGTGAAGATAGTGGGAAATTATATTAAAAACAGGAGGGAAAAAGGTGAAAAGAAAAAGACTTTTAGCATGGATTTTATGTCTGGTCATGATATTTTCAAATGCAATTTCTGTAGCAGCAGAAGAGAATGCTACAGGAATCGCAACAGAAGAGAATGCAAAGTCTGAGCAGGGAGAAGAAAATGCAAAATCTCCGGAACAGACAGGAACCGAAGGAGAGACAAAATCCGAAGAAGCAAAACAGGAAACAGAACAGATAACAGAACAAGTAACAGAGTCGTCTGCAGATACAGCACAGAGGACGGATAATTCTACAGAAAAAGAGCAGATTGCAGTACAGAATAACGATAGTGAGAATGTGGATGCATCGGTATGGAAAGTAGAAGATTTTACTTATACGTCATATGAAAAAAGATTGTATGGGTGTGATTATTCTAGAGATTTTGTGATCAAAGGATCTGCAATCGCCGGCTTTTCAGAATCAGGTCTGAAAAAACTTGAAAAAAATACAAATCTGGTGCTTCCGTCTACAGATGATGAGGGAGATTCGGTTGTAGGTGTGGCACCAAGTGCTTTTTATAAGAAGGGACTTACATCCGTAACATTTCCGACTGGTATGATGGTGGATTATAATGATACCGTTACAAATGGAAAAATTACAAAAAGAGGAAATTTTGTTATCGCAGAGAATGCATTTGCCGGTAATAAACTCACATCCGTAACATTGCCGGAAGGTGTAATCGCATGCCTGCCGAATGCATTTGCGAATAATGAAATTGTCTCAGTGAAACTGCCAAGGACAATCTGGTGGCTGGAAACACAGTCTTTTGCAAAAAATAAAATCACAACCGTCAATTTCCCAACTACATGTGATTTTCAACTTGAAATGCATGGAATGGCTTTTGCACAGAACTTTATCAAATCAGTAAGACTTCCGGATTACACAGAGGTTGTCAATAAAGATACATTCCTGTGGAATACAGGAAAAGAACCACTGGCTTCCGGTGCACCGGCAAAATATAAAACATATACTTCCGGTGGAAAGAAATATGATTCCGGAATTGTTTATATGTATGCTGACAATGCAGAATTTGAAGTGAAAGACAGGATTCATCATGATAAAAAAGAGACGGAATCTCAGCATTCATGGGTACAGAGACTGGTAATCAATGATGGATCGGCTGAGACAGAGAATCCGGATCTTCCATGGAATGTAAATGATTTTACATTTGATGGACAGACAGTAACTGGACTTTCTCAATCCGGAATTACAAAACGAGCAGTAAATAAAGATCTTGTTATTCCTGATTTCAATAAGGATGGAATGTATGTGACTGCAATTGCTGATGCACAGGCCGGGGGTAATGGCTTGTTTGCTTCCGCAGAAGAAGGATTTGATTCTGTGTATTTGCCGGCAGGATTACAGAAAATCGGAAATAGCGCATTTCAGAATAACGGATTAAAAGAAGTAACATTTCCGGCCAGACTTTCTGAAATCGGAAACAGCGCATTTCAGACAAATGATCTTACAAGTGTGATTTTACCGGATACAGTTACAAAGCTTGGAAAAGGAGCATTTGCAACGAATGCAAAATTAGAAAGAATCAATCTTTCAAAAGGTTTGACAGAAATTCCGGATGGAGCATTTGGCTGTTCAGATGCGAAGAATTATATGACCAATCTGAAGAGTATTACAATTCCGGAAGGAATTACGAAGATTGGAAAGCGCGCATTTGCGGGTAATAACTTTGCAGAGATCAAGCTTCCTTCTTCTATGAAGGAAATCGGTGACTATGCATTTTCAACGAAAAATTATCTGTCAGACCCATGTACACTAACATTGAATGAGGGACTGACTGTAATTGGAGATAATGCATTCAGAAATAAAGTAATCGGAGAAGTTACGCTTCCGGTTACAGTAGAAAAGTTAAAAAAGAATACATTCCGAAAAGAGTATTCCGATGGTTCGGATGCTGTTGTAACAAAGGTATATGTGTCATCAAAAGAACAGTATGAAGATAAAGTGAATTTCCCTGCAAGTGATTTTCATAAATTGTATCTGACGGATGAATCCGTATGGACAGCAGAAGATTATACATATGCAGAAACAACATTTACTCTCTATCCGGCAGGTGAAACAAGTAAAAAGGTATCTGTAGATGCATGGGTAGTTTCAGGTTTGTCAGAACAGGGTGTAAAAAAATTAGAAACAAATAAGAAACTGGTCATTCCGGCAAAAGATCCGAATGGTAAAAATATTCAGGGTATCGGAGAAAAAGCCTTTTCAAAAATGGGAATTGAATCGCTGACACTTCCGGAAAATGTAAAAGCTGACTGGGATGATGCTACATGGGAGACATCTGGAAAAGGTGTGAAAGAACGAGGAGATTTCTTTATTGGTGCAAGTGCATTTCTGGGAAATAACCTGACAACACTTGAATTACCGGAAGGTGTGATCTATGTAGGAAATTCTGCATTTAATGCAAATAAACTGACAACTGTAAAATTACCAAAGACATTAATGCAGCTTGCAAATCAGTCATTTGTAAAGAACAGTATTGTGTCAGTTGAATTTCCTGAAAAAACGGATTTTGCGCTTGCTATAGATGCGCTGGCATTTGGAGCAAATAAAATAAAATCAATCGAACTTCCGGTTAACACGGAAAAACTTGATAAAAATGCATTTGCGAAAAATACAGATGCTGATGGTAAAAACATTGTTGTTAAAGCATATATAAATGCCGAAAGTACAGGAAAACTGGTAACAATTACCTCAGCATATCACGAAGTAATCCTTAGTAAAATTCCAGATGCACAGGCTCCATGGCGTACGGAAGATTTTACATACGATGAGGCTGGAACAACAATCATCGGACTTTCAGATACAGGAAAAGAAAAAATCAAAGATAATCCGAATTTGATTCTTCCAAAAGCAGGACCTTCAGGAAAAATAATTACAGCATTAGGCAATGGAACAGGTAATAAAGGAATTTTTGTTGTAACAGATGGGGGCAGAAATTATACACCAGCCAGTGTTCAGTTACCGGAAACATTAGAAAAGATTGGTAATTTTACATTTGCAATCGGTGCGGGAACATATGAGGCCGAAATGAATTCTATCGAGTTCCCGGAAGGATTGAAGGAAATAGGAGCAACAGCATTCCAAAATTCCAAACTTGTTTCGGTAAACTTACCGGACAGTGTAACAACTTTAGGGAAAGCAGCATTTACGGGAAGTACCAATATTCAGGAAATTAAATTGTCAGCCAACCTGACAGAAATTCCGGATAATGCATTCGCAAATGGCGGAACATCATTGAGTGAATTTGGAACACTGGTGATTCCGGAGGGCATAACAAAGATTGGAGCAAGAGCATTTAACGGAAGACATATTAAAAATGTGGTTTGGCCGAAATCTCTGGAAACAATTGGAAATTATGCATTTGATAATCACCAGATGACAGAAATCGAATTGCCGGAGAATGTAAAGAGTATTGGAACATATGCGTTCAGAATCAATCAGGAGGGTCTTGAAAATACATTAACAACTCTGAAGTTAAATGAGGGATTGGAAACAATTGGTAATTATGCTTTCATGGGAAGCCGGATTACAGAAGTAGAACTTCCGTCAACCTTAAAACTGAATGAGAAATCATTTATATTTGGAAAGAAAGGTACAGGTATTCAGTCGGTTGTTATATTCAAAACAACGGATAAAGTAAAAGCCGGAGAAGCCGGTACAGAAGGAAGTTACAATTTTGCAGATGTAAATCAGTATTCACACAAAGTTGTATATGATAAACTCACCGGTACAGGATGGACATCCGGAGACTTTACATATAACGGAACGACGATTACTGGCTGGTCAGAAAGTGGACAGGAAAAGAGAAAGACAATTAAGACTCTGGTACTGCCGGATCAGACTCCGGACGGACAGGATATCACAGCAGTTGGCGAAGCTGCATTTAAGATTCCGGATAATGAAGTAGTTGTGACAAAATTCGGCGTGGATTCACCGGAAGGTATGACTTCGGTAGTGCTTCCGGAAAAGGCAGCTGTAATTGGAAATGAAGCTTTTGCACAGAATGCACTTACTGTTGTAGATTTCACAGGAATTACATCTATCGGTTATCATGCATTCTATGGCAATGACCTGGTAGAGGCAATGCTTCCGGATACAGTTGTGGAGATGGGAGAAGGAGCATTCTCAGCGAATGATATTACAAAGATCCGTCTTTCAAACGGCGTGACAAAGATTCCGGCAGGAGCATTTTCTATGAATATCCGTCTGGCACAGGTGGAGATTCCGGATACAGTAACAGAAATCGGACAGACCGCTTTTGCAGGAGCAAGACTTACCTCTCTGACAATTCCGGCTTCTGTAACCAAGATTGGTGACAAAGCATTCCATTTACATCACCTTACAGAACTGGTGATTCCTGGTAATGTGAAGGAAATTGGAGAGTCAGCATTTGAAGGAACTTATAAGGCAACGACATTAAAGTCACTGGTAATCGAAGAAGGTGTAGAGAGCATTGGAAAATATGCATTTAAAGAAGCTCTTCTTGAAAGCGTACATTTCCCTGAAAGTATGAAAACGGTTGGAGAAAAACCATTCCTGAATAATAAGGGGAAAGACGGATCTCATGTAGTAGAGGTCACAACATCGAACAAAGATCACAGAAACCTGAAAGATGATACCTATGTGATCAACTATACAGGTAAGATCGGCATTGATGAAGTGAAAGATAAAGTAAAATTAGCATTTGTAAAAGCTGATTATACAGGTAAAGAGATCAAACCGGAAGTGACGATAGAAGGACTGGAAGAAGGAAAAGACTTCTTCGTTGAATACCAGAATAATGTGCTTGCAGGTACTGCAACCGTTGTGATTAGCGGTATGGGACAGTACGAGGGATCAATCATAGAGAACTTTGCAATTGAGATTCCGGAAAAGGCAGAGATTGTCGTGAAACCATCTACACCATCCACAAAGGTAGAGGATTTTGATAAAGAGTCGATTGTTAAAGATGTGTTGACAGAAGAAGAAAAAGCACAGGTGGAAAATGGAACAAAAGTACATGTATATCTGGAGATTGAAAAGATATCTGAAGCGGATGTCGCAGTAAAAGATATTCTTGCTACAAATGCCAAGGCGGCGGAACAGGAAGGATTCCAGAAGGGAATGTATCTGGATATCTCTATGTGGAAAGCAATTGGAGATAATGCTGCTGAAAAAGTACAGAATACAAGACTTGGTAAGAAAGTAAAGATTTCTGTTGATTTACCGAATGAATTATTGGCTCCGGAAGGAAAAGTGAGAACATATTATGTTATCCGTGTGCATGAAGGAGTAGCAGAAATTTTGCCGACAACATTAAATGGCAAGACAATCACATTTGAAACAGATAAGTTCTCAACATATTCTATCTGGTATACAGAAACAGATGCAGAGAAAGGTACACCATCAGGTGGAGAAGGTCATACACCAAAAACAATGCCGAAACAGACTCCTGTAAAGGGAGGTAATGCAGCTAAAGCAGCAAAAACAGGAGATAATAATGCAATTCTGTTATTATGTATGTTGTTTGTGGTCAGCGGACTTACTGGAAGTGTGATCTACAGAAAAAAAAGACAGTAAAAAAATAGAAGAAACATAAAAACGTAAGAAGACCAGCCGATTACCGGCAGGTCTTCTTGCGTTAAAAAGAAAATATTTACATTGCATATAATTTTACAAGCTCTGTGACAACATCCACACTCTTATCCATACCCTCAACCGTAATATGTTCGTAAGGGCCATGATAAGCATGTCCGCCTGTTCCGAGATTCGGGCAAGGCAGTCCTTTGAAGCTTAACTGACAGCCATCTGTACCGCCGCGGATCGGAAGTACAAGTGGTGCCACATCTGCATTCTCACACGCTTTTTTGGCATTGTCGATCAGATGCATACAGGTAGCAATGATCTCAGCCATGTTGCGGTACTGTTCAGAAATGGTAAGCGTTACAGTGCCTTCGCCCCATTTTTCATTCATATCTTTCTCAATTAATTTCAAAGTTTTTTTCTTTGCTTCAAAGAGATCTTTGTCATGGTCTCTTACAATATAATGAAGCTCAGCTTCCGCAACTTCTCCGGACATACTCATCAGATGGTAGAATCCTTCATAATCCTCTGTTCCGCGAGGTGTCTCCATAGATGGAAGAGCATTGTTGATCTCCATAGCAACCAGACTTGCATTGATCATAGTATCTTTGGAAGAACCAGGATGTACGTTGAATCCTTTGATCACGAAATCCGCTTTGCATGCGTTGAAGTTCTCGTACTGGATCTC
The DNA here is from genome assembly GCA_934309195.1 of uncultured Dorea sp. GTDB lineage: Bacteria > Bacillota > Clostridia > Lachnospirales > Lachnospiraceae > Dorea_A. The sequence continues at coordinate 18,569 of CAKRCY010000025.1, read as the reverse complement.
GCCTTCGGTATCGCCGTCCAGTGTATAGCCGTAGTCAGCACCGAACTGTTCTACGTTGAAGTGAGAAGCACCGGTACCAATCTCTTCATCCGGTGTAAATGCTACGCACAGAGGTCCGTGAGGAATCTTTTCTTCCTGAATGCGTTCGATCATTGTCATGATCTCTGCGATTCCGGCTTTGTCATCAGCTCCGAGAACGGTTGTGCCGTCAGAAGTGATCAGTGTACGTCCTTTCAGATCTGTCAGATGCGGGAAGTTCTTAGGACTTAAAATGGTATCACTTGTTCCGAGCCTGAGTTCACCACCGTCATAATTTTCAGTAACAATTGGTTTGATATCATGGTCACAGAAGTCTGATACGGTATCCATGTGTGCGATGAATCCAATCGCCGGCTTGTCTTCCAGGCCTTCGGTAGCCGGAAGCTTTCCGTACAGGTAGCACTGGTCATCCAGAATAACATCTGTAAGACCCAGTTCCTTCATCTCCGCTTCCAGAAGTCTTGCAAGATCGAACTGGCATGCGGAAGATGGTACAGTTTCGCTGTTTTCGTCACTTGGTGTGCGGACAACAACATAATTCAGTAATCGTTCATAAGCTTTCATAAGTTACATTCCCCTTTTCTTATATTTTCAAAATATTCTAACTACTACTATAACATAATTTTTCCTTTGCTGCATGGAAAAATAATGGTATACTTATGATATTGTAGGAAAATAGGAGGCAATCAGATGAAATTAACCCAGTTACTGGAACGTTTAGAATATGAAGTAGTACAGGGAGATGACCAGATTGAAGTTACAGAGCTGATCAATGATTCCCGCAAAGTATCAGAAGGCAGCGTATTTGTATGTATCAGCGGAGCAGTGTCTGACGGACATACATATATAGAGCAGGTTGCAGAAAAAGGTGCAGCAGCTGTCATTGTAGAAAAGGATGTAGAAGCACCGGAAGGACTGACAGTGATCAAAGTAAAGGATACCCGTTATGCGCTGGCAATGACATCAGCAGCATATTTCGGATATCCGGCGGAAAAACTGAAAGTCATCGGAATCACAGGAACCAAAGGTAAGACAACAACAACATATATGGTCAAATCTATCCTGGAAGAAGTCGGTATCAGAGTCGGACTGATCGGTACGATCGAGGCGATCATCGGAGATAAGAGTATTCCGGCGAATAATACAACACCGGAATCTTATACTATTCAGAAATATTTTGCAGAGATGGTAGAGGCAGGATGCGAATGCGTTGTTATGGAAGTATCATCACAGGGACTGAAGCTTGACCGTACGGCCGGCATTCCGTTTGAGATCGGAATCTTTACGAACCTCGGCGAAGATCACATCGGGCCGAACGAACACAAAGACTTTGACGAGTATAAGTACTGCAAGAGCCTGTTATTCAAACAGAGCAGGATCGGAATCGGCAATGTGGATGACAAGTGGTTCGAAGACATTTTCAAAGATGCAACGTGCGAAGTTGAGACATTCGGATTTTCTGATAAAGCAGATATCCGTGCAACAGATGTAAAACATATCTCCAGACCAGGATATCTGGGAGTACAGTATCATGTGGCAGGTCTTATGGATTTTGACGTAGAGATTGATATTCCGGGAGATTTCAGCGTATATAACTCACTGACAGCAATCGCAGTATGCAGACATTTTGGTGTGCCGGTAGAAGATATCAAGAAGGCACTGAAAGTTGCAAGAGTTAAAGGCCGTATTGAGATGATCAAGGTATCTGACGACTTCACATTGATGATCGACTATGCACACAATGCAATGGCACTGGAAAGTCTTCTTGATACATTAAGAGACTATCATCCGGAAAGAATCGTGACCGTATTCGGCTGCGGTGGCAACAGATCTAAGACCAGACGTTATGAGATGGGCGAAGTATCCGGTAAATTATCGGACTTTACGATCATCACATCGGACAACCCGAGATTTGAAGAGCCGCAGGCGATCATTGATGATATTGTAGTCGGTATGAAAAAGACAGATGGTAAATACATCACTATCTGTGACAGAAAAGAAGCAATTAAATATGCGATCGAACATGGCCGGCCGGGAGATGTTATCATCCTGGCAGGAAAAGGACATGAGACATATCAGGAAATCAAAGGTGTCAAGTATGATATGGATGAACGTGTTCTGATTAAGGAAGTATTAGAGGAATTAAAGAAATAGATGTACGCTGATATTATCATTGATATTACGCATGAAAAATTAGATAAAGTCTTTCAATACCGCATCCCCTCTCATCTGGAGGGGATGCTTAAGGTTGGAACAGAAGTTGTGGTTCCGTTCGGTAAGGGGAATAAAGAAACCAACGGTTATGTGACAGGATTCTCTGAGCGCGCGGAGTATGCACCGGAGAAGATCAAGGAGATCTTAAGGATTGCCGAAGAAAGTGTGGCAATCGAGTGCAGACTGGTTGCATTGGCGGCCTGGATGAAAGAGTCTTATGGCGGAACAATGATCCAGGCGCTGAAGACCGTTCTTCCTATCAAGAAGAAGGAACGTGCGAAAGAAAGACAGAAGGTAAGGCTGCTTTTGACGGAGACAGAAGGAAAAGAAAAGCTGGATCTGTACCTGCATAAGAACCAGAGAGCGCGTGCGAGACTTCTGGCGGCACTCCTGGATCAGCCGGAACAGGATTATGATTTTCTGATCCATAAGCTGAATCTGACAAGAAGTGTGATAAAAGCACTGGAAGAACAGAAAGTTCTGATACTGGAATCGGAACAGGTATACCGCAATCCGGTGATTTACCGGCAGAAAGAACAAAAAGAAATCATTTATACAGAGGAACAGAAGATTGCAATCCGGACATTTTCCGAGGATTATGACAGGAAACTATATAAGACCTATCTACTATACGGTGTAACCGGAAGTGGTAAGACGGAAGTATATATGGAAATGATTGCCAAAGTCCTAAGTGAAGGAAGACAGGCAATTGTACTTATTCCGGAGATCGCACTTACCTATCAGACAGTAATGCGGTTCTATACACGATTTGGTGAACGTGTGTCAATCCTGAATTCCAGAATGTCTCAGGGAGAACGCTATGATCAGATGGAACGTGTGAAAAAAGGTGAGGTTGATATCATGATCGGTCCGAGATCTGCACTTTTCACACCATTTGAAAAACTGGGGCTGATCGTGATTGATGAGGAACATGAACCGACGTATAAGAGTGAACAGGTACCGAGATTTCATGCAAGAGAGACAGCGGTCGAAAGGGCACGGATGGAAGGAGCCAGTGTGGTACTGGGTTCGGCAACGCCCTCTCTGGAAGCATTCTATGCATGTGAATGCGGCAGATATCAGATGCTGCAGCTTAAGAACCGAACCGGGAAGCAGGAACTTCCGCAGGTATATGTGGCAGATATGCGGGAAGAATTAAAGCATGGGAACCGGTCGATCTTAAGTGACCGACTGATAGAATTGATGCAGGATCGTCTGGATAAGAAGGAGCAGATGATGCTTTTCCTTAACCGGAGGGGATATGCAGGTTTTGTTTCTTGCAGAGCTTGTGGATATGTAGTAAAATGTCCTCACTGTGATGTGTCTTTGTCGGTACACAGAGGTGGTAAGATGGTCTGTCATTACTGTGGTTATGAGACACAGGCAGTTCGGAATTGTCCATCTTGCGGTTCGGCATATATCGGTGGTTTCAGGGCAGGAACACAGCAGATTGAAGAAATAGTGAAGCGTAAGTTTCCGCAGGCAAGGGTTCTTAGGATGGATATGGATACCACAAAGAACAAAGGAGGACATGAGAAGATCCTGTCGAAGTTTGCAGATGAAGAAGCAGACATTATGATCGGAACACAGATGATCGTAAAAGGGCATGATTTTCCGAATGTGACTTTGGTCGGGGTCCTGGCAGCGGATATGTCTCTGTATTCGGATGATTACCGTTCGGGAGAACGTACATTTCAGCTGCTGACACAGGCGGCAGGACGTGCAGGACGGGGAAGACGTCCCGGGGAAGTAGTGATACAGACTTACAGTCCGGAGCATTACAGTATTCAAATGGCTGCAAGGCAGGATTATGAAGGCTTTTATGAAAAAGAAATGAACTACAGGGATCTGATGGGATATCCGCCTGCGTCACAGCTGATGGCAGTTTTGATGACAGGAGCTGATGAGACCAGGCTTGCAACAGCAGCGGAATATCTGAAGAAATATGCAGTCAGGGTAAACACAGGTGAAGAGATACAGGTGATAGGACCGGCAAGTCCGTCAGTCGGGAAAGTGAATGATGTCTACCGGAAGGTTCTGTATCTGAAAAGCGGCGAATATAAGGAACTTGTGCGGATCAAAAACCATATGGAACGTTATATAGAGATCAACAGAGGATTTGCGGACATGAGAATACAGTTTGATTTTAATCCGATGAATATTTTTTAAAAACTTTTTATGAATTAAGGACCAGAGAGATAAGTAATAGTGATAAAGGAGAGACAAAAGAGATGGCACTTAGAAAAATCAGGGAATTCGGTGATGAAGTTCTGAACAAAGAATGCAAAGAAGTAACAAAGATGACAATTCGTACAAAAGTACTGATCAATGATATGCTGGATACGATGTATGAGGCAATGGGAGTAGGTCTGGCAGCACCACAGGTTGGGATCCTGAAGCGCATCGTAGTTATTGATATCGGAGAAGGTCCGATCGTCCTGATCAATCCGGAAATCATGGAGACATCCGGAGAACAGACAGGCGAAGAAGGATGTTTAAGCCTTCCTGGAAAAGCAGGAACTGTTACAAGACCGAATTATGCAAAGGTAAAAGCATTGAATGAAGATATGGAAGAAGTGATCTTAGAAGGAGAAGGACTTCTTGCAAGAGCATTTTGTCATGAGATCGATCATCTGGATGGTAAATTATATACCAGACTGGTAGAAGGCGAAGTACATGACGTAAATTATGAGGAGGAAGAGTAACATGAAGGTAATATTCATGGGAACCCCGGATTTTTCGGTCGGAACGCTGGAAGCACTGATCGGGGCCGGGCATGAAGTTGTACTTGCAGTCACGCAGCCGGATAAGCCGAAAGGACGTGGCGGCAAGATGCAGTATACACCGGTTAAAGAAGCAGCCGTGGCACATGGGATTCCGGTTTTTCAGCCGGTGAAGATCAGAGAGCCGGAAGCGATAGAAGAACTTCGTAGATATAATGCAGATATTATGGTAGTCATTGCATTTGGACAGATCCTTCCGAAAGAGATTCTTGATATGACGCCTTACGGATGCATCAATGTGCATGCGTCCTTATTGCCAAGCTACCGCGGTGCCGCACCAATCCAGTGGGCAGTCATCAACGGAGATAAAGTGTCTGGTGTAACGACCATGCAGATGAATGAGGGATTGGATACCGGAGATATGATCATGAAGACAGAAGTTCCTTTGGCAGAAGATGAAACGGGAGGAAGTCTTCATGACAAACTGGCAGAGGCTGGTGCAAAACTCTGTGTTGAGACGTTAAAGGCACTGGAAGATAAGACGGCAACGTGGGAAGTACAGGGAGAAAGCCCGACAGCATATGCGAAGATGCTGGATAAGAAGCTGGGAGATATCGACTGGAGCAGATCTGCAAAGTCAATTGAATGTCTGATCCGTGGATTGAATCCATGGCCGAGTGCTTACACGGACTGGAACGGTAAAGTTATGAAAATATGGGAAGCCGGGGTACTGGACGAGAACACAGATGCAAAACCGGGAACGATCGTGAAAGTAGAAAAAGACAGTTTCTCCGTACAGACAGGAGACGGACTACTGAAAGTGCTTGCACTTCAGATCCCGGGAAAGAAGAAAATGGAGGCGGATGCTTTCTTGCGAGGCTATCAGATCGAAACAGGGTGTGAACTTTCTTCACAAATGATTAAGAATTGTTAAAAATGTATGAAAAGCTGCTATTAGGGTAAATTTTCGTATATAATGCAGGTCATAGAGAGCAAGGAGGCTGATAATGATGTATTATCCAATGTATTTTGATCCAACGTATATATTAGTGCTGATCGGTGTCGTGATCTGCCTGATCGCATCGGCGAAGATGAATTCGACATTCAGCAGATATTCAAGAGTAAGGAATCATTCCGGCATGACAGGAAGGGATGCGGCAGAACAGATCCTTCACAGAGAAGGTCTGTATGATGTACGGATTGAACACATTTCCGGTAATCTCACCGACCATTATGATCCGAGAACCAGGACATTGAGACTTTCGGATGCAACCTATAATTCCACATCGGTAGCAGCACTTGGAGTGGCGGCACATGAATGCGGACACGCAGTGCAGCATGCGACCGGATATGTACCGCTGAAGTTAAGAAGCAGTTTGGTACCGGTAGCGAATTTCGGCAGTTCCATCGCATGGCCGCTGATCATCCTTGGATTTTTCTTTAACAGCAGTACAACGTCTATGTTGTTTATCAATCTTGGAATTCTTGCATTTTCGCTTGCGGTGTTATTCCAGATTGTGACATTACCGGTGGAATTTGATGCGTCACACAGGGCATTGAAGATCCTTGGTAATACAGGAATGCTGTATGAAGACGAAGTCAGAGATACCAGAAAAGTTCTGACAGCGGCAGCACTTACTTATGTAGCCGGGGCAGCATCGGCAATTCTGCAGCTTCTGCGGATCATATTGCTGACAGGAAATAGAAGAAACGATTGATTATGAATGAAAAGGGAAGGGGAGATCAACCACTTCCCTGATTGTGTATATAAGAGGAGGGACATATGCAGGCTTCTGTAAATGAAAGAGAGTTGGTGCTGGACATGCTGCTTCAGATTACAAGAGACGGTGAGTACAGCCATATCGTGATAAAGAATGTTCTGGATAAATATCAATATCTGGACAAACGGGAACGTGCATTTATTACAAGAGTGGTAAATGGAACACTGGAACGTATGATTGAGATTGATTATATCATTAATCAGTTTTCCAAAGTAAAAGTAAATAAGATGAAACCTGTGATCCGTACGATTTTAAGAAGTTCGGTGTATCAGATGAAATATATGGACAGCGTGCCGGATTCGGCGATCTGTAATGAAGCAGTAAAACTTGCGGGAAAAAGAGGGTTCGTGAACCTGAAGGGATTTGTCAATGGAGTACTTCGTAATATCGGCAGAAATCTGGACAAGATCAGCTATCCGGATGAGAAAGATCAAGTGGCCTGCATTTCCATAAAGTATTCCTTACCGGAATGGCTGGTAAAGCAGTGGCTGAAAGTATATGATGAAGAGACAGTAAAGAGGATCGGAAAAGCATTTTTAGAAGAAAAGCCGCTGACAGTCCGGTTTGATGAACATAAGATCAAAAAAGCAGAGCTGATCTCAATTTTGAAAAAAGAAGGTGTGACGGCAGGTGAAGTGCCAGAAATTCCATGTGCACTGTATCTGTCAGGATATGATCATCTGTCTGCACTTCCAAGCTTTTGTGAAGGACTTTACCAGGTACAGGACTTAAGTTCTATGCAGGTGGCATTATGGTCGGAAGTGAAAGCAGGAGACCAGGTGCTGGATGTGTGTGCCGCACCGGGAGGAAAGGCGATACATATTGCAGAACTTCTGAACGGAACCGGTCATGTGGAAGCGAGAGATCTGACAGAGTATAAGGTGGCGCTGATCCGGGATAATATTGAAAGAAGCGGTCTTACAAATATTAATGCTGTATGTCAGGATGCTGCAATATATGATCCGCATAAGAAAGAAACGGCCGATATTGTAATTGCCGATCTGCCATGTTCCGGGCTTGGTGTACTTGGAAAGAAGCCGGATCTGCGTTATAAGATGAATGAAAAGACAGAAGCAGATCTGGTGGAGTTACAAAAGAAGATCCTGTCGGTAGTAAAGGATTATGTAAAGCCGGGTGGAAAACTTTTATATAGTACCTGTACAATACACAGAGAAGAGAATGAGGGGAATGTAGAGTGGTTCCTGAAAGAATATCCGGAGTTTGGACTGGTGAAAGAAAAACAGATGATTCCGGGAAGAGATGCAGGAGACGGGTTCTACATAGCAATATTAAAAAGGGTGAATCATGAATAAAAAAGATATATGTTCCTATAATTATGATGAATTAAAAGAAGAGATGCTTGCAATCGGAGAAAAAGCATTCCGGAGCAAACAGATTTATGAATGGCTTCATGTAAAGCTGGCAGATGATTTCGATGAGATGACAAATCTGTCCAAAGGGCTGCGTGAGAAGCTGAAAGAAAACTATGAGATCCGGAAAGTGAAGATGATCGATCATCAGATATCGAAAGTGGATCCGACCGAGAAGTTCCTGTTCGAACTGGAAGACGGTAATATGGTAGAAAGTGTTCTGATGAAATATAATTACGGCAATTCTGTGTGTATCTCTTCGCAGGCCGGATGCCGTATGGGGTGCAGGTTCTGTGCATCGACGATCGGAGGACTTGTCAGGAGTCTGGAGACATCGGAGATGCTCCGTCAGATCTATCATATTCAGAAGATTACAGAAGAGAGAGTTTCCAATGTGGTGGTTATGGGAACCGGAGAGCCGTTGGACAATTATGATAATTTCATAAAATTCATCCATATGCTGAGTGATGAACACGGTCTTCATATCAGCCAGAGAAATATTACAGCATCTACCTGCGGGATTGTCCCGAATATGAGAAGACTTGCTGAAGAGGGACTGCAGATCACACTGGCCTTGTCACTTCATGGTTCCAGTCAGGAAAAACGTAAGAAGCTGATGCCGGTAGCAAATAAATATGAATTGTCTGATGTACTGGATGCCTGTGACTATTATTTTGATAAGACAGGAAGAAGAATTACCTTCGAATACAGTCTGGTGGCAGGAGTCAATGACCAGCCGGATGATATCAGAGAACTGACGGCGATTTTAAAACGAAGAAACTGCCATCTGAACCTGATCCCGGTGAATCCGATCAAAGAGCGCGATTTTAAAAAGCCAGACCGCAAAAATGCTTTGGAATTTAAAAATAAACTTGAAAAAAACGGAATTAATGTTACTATAAGAAGGGAAAGAGGCTCTGATATAGACGGAGCCTGCGGGCAGCTGCGCCGTAGACATGCAGCCAAAAGCGAGGGAGAGACAGATGAAAATATATGCAATGACTGATGTGGGAAGAAGACGTGAGGTCAATCAGGACTATGTATACGTTACAGACAGACCAATAGGACCATTTCCAAACCTCCTTACGGTCGCCGATGGAATGGGCGGACATAAGGCGGGAGATTTTGCGTCCAGTTATACGGTAAATGTATTAAAAGATGAGTTGAAGAAGACACCGATGGATAAACCCGAGGAGATTCTCAGAAGCGTAGTCAGTATTGCAAATCATAAATTAATCGAGGCAGCTTCAAGAGATATCAAGCTGGAAGGTATGGGAACAACACTGGTAGCGGCAACTGTTGTTGGCAATACATTGTACTTTGCCAATGTAGGAGACAGCAGACTTTACCTGATCAATGACAAGATCCGACAGCTTTCCAAGGATCACTCGCTGGTAGAAGAGATGGTAAGACTCGGTGGAATCAAGGCAGAAGAAGCAAGAAACCATCCGGATAAGAATATTATTACACGTGCAATCGGTGTAAAGGAAAATGTGGAACCAGATATTTATGAATATCGTCTGAAGAAGGGTGATATTATTTTGATGTGTACAGACGGACTCAGCAATATGGTTGAGGACGAAGATATGTTTAATATTGTCAAGGGTTCCAGGGATGTAGTAGAAGCTGTTCAGATGTTGATAGAAAAAGCAAATAGCAATGGCGGGAGAGATAATATAGGGGTTATCGTGGCAGAGCCACTTGCTGATGAGGTGAGTGTATGGTAAAAGATGGAATCGTACTAGGCAAGAGATATGCTGTACTTAGTAAGATCGGTGCCGGTGGAATGGCGGATGTCTATAAAGGCCGGGACCAGATGCTGAACCGTTATGTGGCGATTAAGGTATTAAAGAAGCAGTATAAAGAAGATGAAAATTTCGTAAGAAAATTCCGTTCGGAGGCACAGGCGGCAGCCGGACTGATGCATCCGAATATCGTGAATGTATATGATGTCGGAGAAGACCGCGGCCTTAATTATATGGTCATGGAGCTTGTAGAAGGGATTACCTTAAAAGAATATATAGAGAGAAAAGGAAGACTGTCTCACAAAGAGACGATCAGTATTGCAATCCAGATGTGCAGTGGTATCGGTGCGGCGCATGCATCAGGAATTATTCACCGTGATATCAAGCCGCAGAATATTATCATTTCCAAGGATGGGAAGGTAAAGGTTACAGATTTTGGAATTGCGAAAGCTGTAACTTCGAATACAGTAAGTACGAATGCAATGGGCTCCGTGCATTATACATCACCGGAGCAGGCGAGAGGCGGATTCAGTGATCAGAGAAGTGATATCTATTCCATTGGTATTACCTTATTTGAGATGGTAACAGGGCAGGTTCCGTTTGATGGCGAGACAACGGTAGAAGTTGCAATGAAACATCTGCAGCAGGAGATCACACCGCCGTCGGAGCTGGTTCCGGATATTCCTTACAGCCTGGAACAGATTATTCTGAAATGTACACAGAAGAGTTCTGAGAGAAGATATACAAGTACAGGAGATCTGATTCAGGATCTGAAGCATTCACTGGTAGATCCGGATGGAGATTTCGTAAGAATAGCGTCGGCAGGCGGGGATTCCGATACGGTTATTATGACAGATAAAGATCTGGATGATATCCGTAACGGTTACGATGATGACGACGAATATGATGATGAATATGACACTACAGATGTGTATTCGGGAAAAGGATATAACGACAGAGAAGATGGCGACGACGAATACGATGATTATGCATCCGGGAGAGATTCGGATGAAGTAAATCCGCATATGCATAAGCTCATGAAGATTCTGACGATTGTGGTAATTGCGATCATTGTGCTGATCCTTGTATTTACAGTGGGAAAGGCAGCGGGGGTTTTCAAGTCGTTTGGCGGAATTACTACAGAGGATGATGCAGATACGTCAGGAAAAGTTACAGTTCCAGATATCCGTGGTATGACAGAAGAGCAGGCAAAGGCTGCACTGAAAAAGAAAGATCTTGGAATAAAACCGATTAAGAGAACAGAATCTAAAAAATATAAAGCCGGACTGGTTTCTAAACAGACTCCGGAAGCCGGTGAAAAGGTAAAGAAAAATACAACTATAGAAGTTGTTATTAGTTCGGGACTGGTAAAAAGTAAAAAGCAGGTACCGGATGTCAGCGGTATGAGTGAAACGGAAGCACAGAAAGAACTGGAAGATGCAGGATTTAAGGTGATTTCAAGTTTCCAGTATGATGACAGTGTAGCAAGCGGTAATGTCATCAATACAACACCTTCTGCCGGAACAAAAGCTGAAAAGGGTTCTACAGTTACCATGCTGGTAAGTCAGGGAACAGATAAGAAGACGGTGCCGGATGTAAGAGGCATGGCAGATGCAACTGCACAGAGTACGATCAAGAATTATGGATTCAATGTAGGAACTGTAACATATGACTACAGTGACAGTGTGGAAAAAGGAATGGTTATCAGCCAGACTGTAACACCTGGAGGTAAGGCGGCAGCCGGAACAACCATTTCAATCACGGTAAGTAACGGACCGAAACCGGAAGAAAAGATTGATATCCAAAGCTTTGTAGGACAGCAGGAGTCAGCACTTAAGAGCTGGGCATCCCAGAATGGTCTGTATACAAATGTATCGGATTCACAATACAGTAGCAGTTATGCGAAAGGATGTATCATCTCCATGAGTCCTTCTTCTGGAAATATTTCCAAGGGAGGTACGATCAGTTATGTGGTGAGCCTCGGGGCGAAACCACAGGAGCCGACAAATGGAGGAACCACAGGAGATAACAATAACCAGAATGGGTCTAATACAAATGATGGGACCACGACTGGCCAGTAAAAGATTATGCAGGGAAAAATTATAAAAGGAATTGCCGGATTCTACTACGTTCACGTAGTAGAATTCGGTGTTTATGAATGCAAAGCCAAAGGTGTATTCCGGAAAGAAAAGATCAAGCCTTTGGTGGGAGACAATGTAGAGATAGAGATTCTTGATGAATCGGAAAAAAAAGGAAATATAGTGAAGATACTGCCACGGCAGAATGAGCTGATCCGCCCGGCTGTGGCCAATATCGATCAGGCATTGGTAGTCTTTGCAATCACGAAGCCGAATCCACACTTTAATCTGCTGGACCGCTTTCTTGTTATGATGGAAAGCAAAGAGATTCCGGTTGTGTTATGCTTTAATAAAGAAGACATTGCGACAGATCCGCAGGTGAAGAAATTGGAATCAATCTATGAATCATGCGGCTATCCGCTGGTATTTGTCAGTGCGAAAGAAGAACGGGGGATTGAAAATATACGTGAACTTCTGAAAGGAAAGACAACAGCGATCGCAGGTCCGTCTGGAGTGGGAAAATCTTCGATCATTAATATTCTGCAGCCGGAGGCAGATATGGAGACAGGGGCAATCAGTACGAAGATTGAGCGGGGAAAACATACCACCAGACATTCGGAATTGTTTGCCATTGATGAAAATTCATATATCATGGATACACCGGGATTCAGTTCGTTATATGTGAATGATTATGAAAAAGAAGATCTGAAGTACTTCTTTCCGGAATTCCGGAAATACGAAGGAATGTGCAAGTTTAACGGCTGTGATCATGTGCATGAGCCGGGGTGTGCCGTAAAGGCAGCTCTGGAAGAGGATAAAATTCATAAAATCCGTTATCAGAATTATATAGAAATGTATGAGGAATTGAAGAATAAAAGGAGGTACTGATGATGAACTATGTATTGTCACCGTCAATACTGGCGGCAGATTTCAAAGTTTTGGGTCAGGAAATGAAGAAGACAGAAGAAAATGGAGCAGCATATATTCACTTTGATGTTATGGATGGAATGTTTGTACCAAGTATATCATTTGGTATGCCAGTTTTGGCATCGATCCATGATGCAACGGAGCAATTCATGGATGCGCATCTGATGGTACAGGAACCGATCCGTTATGTAGAAGCATTCCAGAAAGCAGGAGCTGACTCTGTAACGGTACATCTGGAGGCCTGTGAAGACGTAAAGACGACATTGGATAAAATCCATGCATGTGGCATGAAGGCAGGACTGGCTGTTAATCCAGAGACAGATGTAAAAGAGCTTGTTCCATATCTGGAAGACGTGGAGATGATCCTGATCATGAGCGTGCATCCGGGATTTGGCGGACAGAAATTTATTCCGGAATCACTGGATAAGATCCGTGCGGTCCGTGCGATGCTGAATGAAAAAAATCTGGAGACAGATATTCAGGTAGACGGAGGAATCTATGTGGAGAATGTCAGAGAAGTATTGGATGCAGGCGCAAATGTAATTGTGGCCGGTTCTGCTGTGTTCAGAGGAGATGCCGGGGAAAATACTGCAAAATTCATGGAGATATTGAAAAGTTATGAATAAGAAGATTGTGATCATCAGCGGTGGGGAGCTGGAAGAAGAATTTGTATTATCAATCCTTGAAAAAGAGGAAAACCAGTATGTGATCGGTGTGGACAAAGGTATGGAGTTCCTTTACAGCCATCAGATTCTGCCAAATTATATTGTCGGAGATTTTGACAGTGTTAAAAAAGAGATTGGAGATTATTACCGCAATGAGACAGACGTTCCAATCAGGGAATTTAATCCGGTAAAAGATGCATCTGATACAGAGATTGCAATCAGACTGGCTATGACATTAGGAGCAGGTGAGATTCTGATCCTGGGAGCAACCGGAGGCCGTATCGATCACCTCTGGGCAAATGTGCAGAGCCTTGCAATCCCGTTTAAAGCCGGAATTAATGCTGTGATCATGGATCGCCAGAATAAGATCCGTCTGATCGGAGGCGGGGAAACCCATCTGAAAAAAGGAGAAACTTACGGACCATATTTTTCTGTGTTCCCGTTAGGCGAGGAAGTATTTGGTTTCAGTATCAAAGGAGCAAAGTATCCACTGACGAATCATACACTGATACCATATGACAGCCTTTGCGTCAGCAATCAGTTCCTGGAGGATGAAGTGACAATCAGCTTCCTGAATGGAATTGTGATCCTGATGGAGACGAAGGACAGATAAAACTATTGGCGATGTCGTTTTCTATAGATTGATTATGGCAACAGCAGGTTGCTTTTCAGACTGTGGATTTATAAAAAGAGATAATATAAGGAAAAGAAAGGTCTTGACAAATAAACGACCGTTTACTATCATGAAGATGTAAACGGTCGTTTATTTGTTTTGGAGGAAATGTGCATGGGTAATAGGAAAGAGGAAATATTAATTGTGGCACTGCATCTGTTCGCCAGAGATGGTTACGAGGCTGTCTCAGTCAGCCAGATAGCAGGAGAACTTGATATGACAAAAGGGGCATTGTACCGTCATTACAAAAGTAAAAGAGATATTTTTGACTGTATTGTACAACGTATGGAGCAGCAGGATGGCGAACAGGCAGCAGAATATGATATGCCGGAAGAGGAAAAAGAAAAAATGCCTGAAAAGTATGAGAATGTATCCCTGGATGATTTGGTGGAATACAGCAAGTCTATGTTTGAATACTGGACAGAGGATGATTTTGCATCATCGTTTCGGAAGATGCTCACAATAGAGCAGTTTCGCAGTGAAGAGATGCAGAATTTATATCAGCAATATCTGGTATCCGGACCGGCAGAATACGTGAAGGATCTGTTCAAAAACATGGAAATAAAAAATCCAGAAGAAAATGCAATTAAATTTTATGCAAATATGTTTTTCTATTATAGTGTATATGATGGAGCAACAGATAAGGCGAAAGCAAAATGTCAGTTTGAACAGATGCTGGACAAAATTGTAGAAGAAATGAAACAGTAAAATAACAGCCAGACGCTTAAGACGCAGAGCCGTTAATTCTGATATTGAAAAATCAGGATTATCGGTTTTTGTTTTTTAGAAAGGATATAAAAGAAATGGGAAAAAGCAATATTATGATTCGTTTAGAGAAAAAGGAAGAGTATCAGAAAGTAGAAAATCTGGTAAGAGAAAGTTTTTGGAATGTATATCGTCCGGGATGCCTTGAGCATTATGTATTACATCAGCTCCGAAATGATCCGGCATTTGTTCCGGAACTGGATTTTGTGATGTTTCTTAATGAAAATGGCAAAGAGGGTAAGCTGATCGGTCAGAACATGTTTATGAGAACGAGTATTAAATCAGATGATGGAAGAAATATTCCAATTATGACGATGGGACCGATCTGTATCAAGAATGAATATAAGCGGAAAGGATATGGTAAAATCCTGCTTGATTATTCATTAGAGAAAGCTGTTGAGCTTGGCTGTGGAGCACTATGCTTTGAAGGAAATATTGATTTTTACGGTAAGAGTGGATTCAAACCGGCAAGCGAGTATGGTATCCGATACCATGGATTGCCAGAGGGGGAAGATGCATCGTTCTTTTTGTGTAAAGAACTTGTACCTGGTTATCTTGATGGGATTACTGGAGAGTATGCAACACCGGAAGGATATCTTGTAGATGAGCAGGAAGCAGAAGAGTTTGATAAGCAGTTTCCATATAAAGAGAAAAAGAAACTGCCGGGACAGTTATTCTAACCTGTACTTGAATTATGCAGAACAGTGTGATATATTAAAACTACCGAATGGTAGTTAAAACAAAACTGATAGGTAATATATGGGAGATGGTTAAAACAAACAATGAGTGATACAAGAAAAAAAGAGATTATCATGGCTACATTGGAGCTGGCGGCGAATAAAGGACTTGGTAACGTATCCATGAATATGATTGCAGACAAAGTTGGGATAAAAAAACCGTCATTATACAATCATTTTGCATCCAAAGAGGAGCTTGTTGAAGTAATGTATCAATTTCTCCGAGAAGAGGCTAAGAAAAATGCCAATATAGGCGCAATTGATTATACGATCATTTTTGCCGGCAAAAGTGCTTTGGAAATATTGAAGATGATGGTCGGAGGATATTTTAACATGAACCAGCAGGAACATATGTTAAATTTCTACAAGGTTATCTATTCCGAAAGAAGTCTGAATCCTATGGCAGCCAAAATTGTCGCAGAAGAGACGGATAAGATGATGATAGCAACGAAGCAGCTGTTCTATGCGATGGAAGTACATAAATTACTTCATTTTACAAATCCGGATATGAGTGCAGTAAGCTTTGCTATGACGATACATGGGCTGATGGATTACGAACTGGATCAGAGCAATGGTAAGTGCAGCTATGAAACAGATAAGAATCTTTTGGACGATTATCTGAAATGGTTTTGTGAGGAGAATGCTGTATGATAAAGAAAAAGAGTTTATTGAATTATTGTGGATTACTTGGAGTAGCAGCTTTTTTGTCATATACGGCAGCGGTTGTTTTATTGTTCATAGTATCTCTGGTTTTGATTATTATTGTCGGAGCAAAGGATAAAAGTGCTTGGAATAGAACTGTATCGGATGAAGTTTTAGAAAGTGAAAAAATATATACTTGTTATTGACATGTATGTATAAAGTGATATACTATAAACGAGTTTATAGTAAACTAATTTATAGTATTGGAGATTTTATATGCCAAGTAGTCCAAAAATAAAAAAAGAAGATATGCTGCAGGCTGCACTGGAGCTTGTTTCAAAAAATGGATATGCCGCCCTTAACATAAAAGCTGTAGCCGGGAAACTGGGATGCTCTACAGCACCTATTTCATGGCAGTTTGGTGGAATGGATGGGTTGCGTGAGGAATTGATTCCTTTTGCGGAGCAGTATGTGGGGGATAAGTATTACAGTCGGAATGAAAACGAATTTGCAACATTCGAACAGAAAGGAAAAGGAACCATTGATTTAGCATTAGAAAATCCTAATTTGTTTCGTTTCCTTTACATGGGAGAGCGAAGCCAGCTTCTAAGCACAGGCTTCGAGTTACAGACGAATAATCAGGAAGCCGCTAATGTGTATCAGGAGATGGCAGAACTGCTTGGGATTACACCAAAACAGGTAATGGATTTTGCGATGACAATGATGGTGTATACACAGGGGATAGGAACCCTTATTGCATCAGGAATCGTCAAGGATACGAAAGAAAATATGTATCGCATGCTTCATAATACCGGTATGACATATTTAAAAGGCTTAGGTGTGAAGGATAGCACTTTATGGGATTTATCAGGAGGTGACAGGTCAGATGAAAGCAGTAGTAACGGATAAATGGATACTATGTCCGGTATGCGGTGCAAAGACACGGACACAGATACTGGATGATACGGAGTTAAAGCATTTTCCGCTGTTTTGTCCAAAATGTAAAGAAAGTTTTATTATTAATGTAAAGGATCATATAGTGGATTATCAATCTATTGCCAGACGCTAAGACGCAGAGCAGAAACGAAATGTTTTTTGCACTGCGTCGTTTATATTATGGAGGTCAAATAAGAATGAAAGCAATCATATATACATCAAATACCGGAAGCACAGCGGAGTATGCACAATTACTGGGAAAGGAATTGAATCTTCCGGTACATAGTTTGCAGCAGGCAAAAAACAAGGTGCCTGCCGGCAGTGAAATCATTTATCTTGGTTGGATTATGGCAGGAGGAATCAAAGGATATAAGGAGGCAGCAAAATTGTATAAAGTGCGTGCAGTCTGTGGTGTAGGCATGGGACAGACAGGCACACAGCTAAAAGAGGTCAGGGATAAAAATGTTATTCCACAGAGGGTTCCTTTATTTACGTTACAGGGGAACTTTGATGTGAAGAAACTTCATGGAGCATATCGTTTCATGATGAATGTCATGGTTAAAACTGCCGGAAAGGGACTGGCAAATAAAACTGACCGTACGCCCGAAGAGGATGATATGTTAGATATGATGGTAAATGGCGGAAAACGAGTATCTTTACAGAATTTGAATGCAGTTACTGAGTGGTATAAAAGTGTGTATTAACAGGAGGTAAAACAGATGAAACTCTATTTTGGAAATATGGTAACAACAGTTACTACACTTATGATTGTATCGCTGGTTGGGTTTGTTGGATACTCAATCAGTAACAGAAGCAACATTAATTTCTGGGGCAGAAGGAGCCTGTTTGTTTTGGCATATGGTCTTGTTATATGCTGCTTTGCAGCGGCAAGGGACGGATTGGATAAAACAATTCAGTATACGATAGATGGAAGCTGTAATCCGGGAATATTTTCACTTGTGAGTGTTCCAAACATCGTTGGATGTATCGGAGCTGCAATCATAATTATTGCAGCAATAGCAACACCAATTGCAAAATCACAGCATATGCGTGAGATATGGTTTTATGTGATGTCCGGTGGAGTGATGCTAAAGATTGTAGTTATGGAGATTGCAAGAATTATACAGATGTTTTAGGAGTGTTTTCATGAGAGTAGAGACTGAAAGAATGTATCTTTATCCTTTAAGTGATGAAGAAATGCGGTTGGTTATTGAAAAAGAGTCTGATCCTGAGATGAAACAGGCTTACACGGAGATGCTTGAAGGGAGTCTTTC
>CAKRCY010000024.1:0-32515 GCA_934309195.1 uncultured Dorea sp. | reverse complement strand
TTTATTTGCAAACCTCCGAAGAATCAAGGTTTTAAAGGATTTAGAACAATAAAAACTAGGTAGTTTTTGACACTACCCGTTTTCTTTCAGGGGTTGGAGATATGAAGGTATTATTGAAAATAATAAAAGAAAATGTGCATAATAGTATTTTGTGTGTTATGAGTGCTGTTTTAGTTGCAATTATGTTATTTGTCTTTCTGGGAGTTAAAGAATTGATTCTTGGAACAATGAGTATGGAAGAAAGGGTTCGGTCGCAACAAGGAGTTGCGATTCAAACGTACATGTATATATTGCTGTTTATTGGTCTGATTTTGATCAGCTATACAGTAAGCAATTATAGCCGGATAAGAATCAAAGATTATGGAATGTTTATGGTATTCGGAGAAGAAAAGAAAGATATTATCCGGATGATAATTCTGGAATATGGGATTATATGTGGTATTTCGTGGCTGATTGGGTGTGTAGTGGGAACGCCTTTTGTAATTCTTCTTCAGTCTATATTCAGAAAAGAAGGGATTCAAACAGTTCAAGATCCATGCTGGTTTCAAAAAAATATTGGAAGTACATACTTTTATATGAGTGTTATTTTGTGTATTGCAGTAATTATGAACACAGTAAAAATTCAAAGTAATTCACTGGCCTCGCTTTTGAATACAGAACAAAAAAAAGGGACAGTTCCGTCTGTTAAAGCAAGCGTGATAGGTGCGATTGCAGGGCTGATCTGTTTTGTGTCTGCAATTATTCTTTTTTCGAAGGTTCCTATGACATATCCACGCATGAAATATGGAGTTCTTTTTTCGCTGACCGGATTGTATCTTTGGTTTACTTATTTGGGAAATGTTATATTACGATGGATGAAAAAGAAAGAAAAATTGTATGACAGACATATTCTTACGCTAAAAACGTTGTATCACAGATTTTCAGAAAGTAAAAATATAATTTTAATTGTTTTTATTATTAATGTATTTGTATGGGTGATTGTAAACATCAATATTATAGAATACGGCAATCTTTCTTCTGAGTATTTATGGAAATATCCATATAATTATGTATGTATGACAGAAGAAAAATATACAGACGAAATTCATAAGGTTATAAAAAAACCAGATGAAAAAATAGATGAATATGCGTATATTCCGCTTATAAGCAATGATGGAGGGGAATATGTAGGTATTTCAGAGGATTCCTATAACAAACTTACAAAGAATAAGAAAGAGCATATCAAACAGGGAGAGGTAAAGGCAGTTCTGGAAAAATCAAAACAAGACGATGAAAACATGTTTCAGGATAAACATGTTTATTTAAAAACAGCAACAGGAATGTGTAAATTTGCGATAAAAAAAGAAGTGAAAGAAGTTTTATTTGTTGCTCAACAGTCGGATATTATACGAATTCTGGTTATGAATAATAGTGATTTTGATATGCTTAGATCTGTGCAGAAAAAGAATACGGTTATTATGACGCAGCAAACAGAAAAAGAGACGGCGATTGATGAGAGCAAATTAAAAGCATGTGAAAAGAAATATGAGATCATTGGCTTTTATAAAGGCGCATTGATGAAAGAAGACAGGCAGGATGACCTGACAACTCTTATCTTTTACATTTGTATTGGTGCATTTCTGATTATCAGTGGAATAATGATTTTATCTATAAAAATATGGTCGGATATTTCTAATGTAAGTATGAAATATGGGTTCTTGAAAAAAATAGGCATGGAAACAAAAGAAATAAAGAAAAATGTGAAAAAGGAACTTTTGCTTTCCTTATGGATAGCATTTATACTTTCGGCTGTAATAAGTGGTGGCGCTTTGATTTATATTACATGGAACGTTGAGTGGCTCTTAAAAAAACAGGTATTGATAACATTTTTTGTGCTGTTGTTGTTTCAGGCAGGGTACATTATCTTATTAAGAGCGTATGGATGGAGACTTGTTAAGCAACAAATTCAGGGTGAAAGAAGGGAAAAGATATGGAAGTGATCAGCGGAGAGAAAATTGTGAAAAGTTACAGCAAATTTCAAGTGTTAAAAGGTATTGATTTGAATGTAGAGGATGGCGAATTTGTAGGGATTATGGGAAAATCAGGAAGCGGAAAGACAACACTTTTGAAAATTCTGGGGCTTATTGAATCGGTAACAGACGGGACACTTCTATACAAGAAAAATGAAATATCAGAACTGTCAGATAAAGAACTTGCGAGAATACGAAGAGAAGAATTAGGCTTCGTATTTCAGGAATTTTATTTGATGGACAGCCTGGATGTTTTTGAAAACATTATGCTGCCTTTCTATATCAGCAAAACAGTGGATGATTCAAAAAAAGAAAGAGCGAGAATGCTTATGGATAAATTCGAAATCAGAACCTTGGAAAAAAAGATGCCAACCGAACTGTCAGGTGGTGAAAGGCAGAGAGTTGCCATTTGCAGAGCATTAATAAATGATCCGGAGATTATTTTCGCGGATGAGCCGACCGGAAACCTTGACTCGAAGTCTGGGAAGATTGTAATTGATGCGTTGAAGAATATTAATGAACATATAGGAAAGACAATCATTATGGTTACACATGACCCACAGATGGCAAGTTATTGCAGCCGGCTGATTCTGCTGAAAGATGGAATGATATTGGAAGATCTGAAGAATAGTAAAAATCAGGAAGCATTTTATCAGAAGATTCTTGGAAAGATGAAAGAGTTGTAGAAGTTTTATAAAAATTGAGCATTTCTAAATTACATATTGAAAACAAAAATAAAGAATGTTATTCTAACCTAAAAACAGGATCTTTATTCAAAAATATACTCTGTTTTAGGAGGTGCCGCATGTTAAAGAATAATAAAATCAAAATATTATGTTTGCTCATAATTGGAATCGTATTTATGTATATATATGGACCAATTGCCTTCATGAAAGATGGATTAGTAACGAGACAGAGTGTAAATTCTTTTGATGAATTATACGAGTTAGGACCAGCACGCCGGCATAAATGTGAAAATGGTACACGTATTTATATTGTATATTTTGGATGGTCTGCTCCAAAAGTTAAAAAAGAAATAGTATATCAAAAGAATGAAGAAACACAAAAGCAAATAGTGGATGTTGATACGCAAAAAATCATTCCGGGATTATATTATATTTCATGGGATACAAAAAGTTCTGTATACAGAATTGAAACAAGAAAAAAATATTATTTTGTAATACCTTATTGCTAAGGTGATTAACATTATCCTAAAAAAAGGGAAATGATTTTGGCAAAGTTTTTATTGAAAAATAAGACAGAGGTGATCAAAGTGAGTATCTATGAATATGATAAAGAGTTTGAAGAAAAGAAACTGCGGAAAGCAGAATATGAAGCGGGAAGACAGGACGGAATCGAGATTGGAAGACAGGATGGAATTGAGATTGGAAGACGGGACGGAATCGAGATTGGAAAGCAGGTACTCTTAGAAAAGCAAATAAAAAAGAAACTGGAAAAAGGAAAATCAATAAAACAGATTGCAGTTGAATTAGAAGAAAGCAGAGAGGCAGTTCAAAAGATAGTAAATGAATTGAAATAGATTCACCATACCTCTTCTCCATGCATATCTTAATACAGATAGAACCGTCAAGGAGCAATCAGGATTATGGAGAATAAATTACCGTTCTATATGGCCTATCCGGTTCCGCTGCTGTATGATGATGACCGGAATGCGAGAAGAGACTATGACTATATGAAAAGCATATACCCGGATACGGCGAAGAGAGTACTTCCTTATATGGAAGAGGAATGTGACAGAATGGAATATGATGGAAGCATGATGTATGATGAATATCCGGACCGCCTGCAGCTTCGTCTGATGTGCCGCAGGATCTATGATAAGGTGGAGAAGGAAGAAGAGAACCCGGGTGCCTGGCTTATGGATCTGATTGAGGTTATGACATATCAGGAACTTTGCAGGAGACGTGTGGAACATAGAGAGATACGTAAAAAAATATATTGATCTACAAGAGGGCATCTGGAAAAAAACTTCCACTTCGCCCTCTTGTGTGTTATACTGTGCGGTGATAATTATAGTTTTCAAATGAAAGAAAAAATCAGAACATAGCATACAGGAGGACGCATCATGGCAGATAATAACATCATTTTTATCGGAATGCCGGCAGTCGGGAAAAGTACAGTTGGTGTGGTAATTGCAAAGAGACTGGGATACAGATTTGTAGACACAGATATTCTGATCCAGGAATCAGAAGGGAAACTTCTGAAAGATATTATTGCTGACGTTGGACCGGATGGCTTCCTGAAAGTAGAAGACCGGGTCAATGCACAGGTGGAAGCGGAACGTACCGTTATCTCGCCGGGAGGCAGCGTAGTATATTGTGAAAATGCGATGAAACATTATAAAGAAATCGGCAAAGTCGTATATTTACAGGCATCCTTTGAGACAATAAACAGCAGACTTAAAAATGCCAAAGGCCGAGGGGTCGTACTGCGTGACGGACAGACGCTGAAAGATCTGTATGATGAAAGAGTAAAGCTTTTTGAAAAGTATGCAGATATTACGGTGTGTGAAGATAATCAGAAGCTGGAAGATACGATTGAATCGGTATTAGATGCATTAGGGGAGTAAAAGTGCACAAGTATAGATAGAACAATTGAAATATGTTACAATAAAATTACATAACTGTAAAAAATATTTTACAATTGAAAAATTTGTGCTATAATAGGCGCGAACCCTTTTTGGGGTTATATTGTGATGCAGAAATTTATGTACAATTTGAGATAATTATAAATATTGAACAAAAGACTTATTGTAATTAGAGATTCATATAAATATTAATGAGGTGTAATTAATGGAACAGTATATTATTAAGGGCGGTCATCCGCTTGTGGGAGAAGTGGAAATCGGCGGTGCCAAGAATGCGGCACTTGCAATTCTTGCAGCAGCAATTATGACAGATGAGACCGTATTAATCGATAACTTACCAGATGTGAATGACATTAACGTACTGATCGATGCAATTGAGGGGATTGGAGCGCAGGTACACCGTGTCGACCGTCATACAGTAAAGATTAATGGAGCCAGTATCAAGAACGTAGATATTGAGTATGATTACATTAAGAAGATCCGTGCTTCTTATTATCTTCTTGGTGCATTACTTGGAAAGTATAAACGTGCCGAAGTTGCACTTCCGGGAGGATGTAATATCGGAAGCAGACCAATCGACCAGCATCTCAAAGGATTCCGTGCGTTAGGTGCAGATGTAGATATTGAACATGGCAAGATCGTTGCAGAGGCAGACCGTCTTGTCGGAAAACATATTTATTTCGATGTGGTAAGTGTTGGTGCAACGATTAACGTTATGATGGCAGCAGCTATGGCAGAAGGACTTACTATTCTGGAAAATGTTGCAAAAGAGCCACATGTTGTAGATGTTGCGAACTTCCTGAACAGCATGGGAGCCAATATCAGAGGAGCAGGTACAGATGTGATCAAGATCCGTGGTGTACAGCGCCTTCACAGAACAGAATATTCTGTAATCCCGGATCAGATCGAAGCAGGAACATTCATGTTCGCAGCAGCAGCTACAAAGGGAGATGTAACGGTACTGAATGTTATTCCGAAGCATCTGGAAGCTACGATTGCAAAACTGGTAGAAATCGGATGTGAAGTGGAAGAATTCGACGATGCTGTACGTGTCGTATCAAAGGGAGATCTTACAAGCACACATGTGAAGACCCTTCCGTATCCTGGATTCCCGACAGATATGCAGCCACAGATTGGCGTGACACTGGCCTTATGTAAGGGGACAAGTATCATTACAGAGAGTATTTTTGAAAATCGTTTCAAATATCTGGATGAGCTTGCAAGAATGGGTGCAAATGTGAAAGTAGAAGGTAATTCTGCAACGATTGAAGGCGTGACAGAATTTTCGGGAGCCAGAGTGAGCGCACCGGATCTTCGTGCGGGAGCAGCACTCTGTATAGCTGGTCTGGCAGCTGATGGAATCACAATTGTAGATGATATCGTATATATCCAGAGAGGATATGAGAGATTCGAAGAGAAGCTCCGTGGTATCGGCGGAATCATCGAAAAAGTGGATTCTGAAAAAGCAATCCAGAAATTCAAATTAAAAGTAAGCTAGATGATACATTTTCTTAGGTATGTCTATTGACAGTATGTACAAAATAGAGTAAAGTCTTAGTCGTACCAGAAATATAATAAAAGCAAACTTTCTCTTATTCAGAGCAGTGGAGATACAAAGGATCTGTGAAACTGCGGCAACCCCATATATGGAAGGTGCCAGCCTGAGCGAGTGATCGAACAATAAGAGGATTGGTTTATGAAGATATCAAACCGTCCACTTATGTAAGTGGACGGTTTTTCAGTCCGGTAAAACAGGGGAATCTACAAAAAACTGCCGGAAATCCTGGGAGAAAGAATGCAGGAATGTTTTAAGAAAAAAGGAGAGAAGAACGTGGAAAGAAGATTATTTACGTCAGAATCAGTAACAGAGGGACATCCGGATAAAATGTGTGATCAGATTTCTGATGCCATTCTGGATGCATTGATGGCACAGGATCCAATGAGCCGTGTCGCATGTGAGACAGCAACTACAACAGGTATGGTACTTGTTATGGGTGAGATCACAACGAATGCATACGTTGATATCCAGAAGATCGTACGTGACACGGTCAAAGAAATCGGATATACAAGAGGAAAATTCGGATTCGATGCAGAGACTTGCGGTGTGATCACAGCAATCGATGAGCAGTCGGCCGATATTGCTATGGGTGTTGATAAAGCACTGGAAGCAAAAGAACATACAATGTCCGAAGAAGAGATCGATGCGATCGGAGCCGGAGATCAGGGAATGATGTTTGGTTATGCTTCTGATGAGACACCGGAATATATGCCATACCCGATTGCACTGGCACACAAGCTCTCAAGAAAGCTCACAGAAGTAAGAAAGAACGGAACACTTCCGTACTTAAGACCGGATGGAAAGACACAGGTTACGGTTGAATATGATGAGAATGGTGTTCCGGAACGTCTGGATGCAGTCGTACTTTCGACACAACATGATCCGGAAGTGACACAGGATCAGATCCATAAAGATATTAAGAAATATGTATTCGATGCAATCATTCCGGAGGGCATGGTAGATGAGAAGACCAAGTTCTTCATCAACCCGACAGGACGTTTCGTAATCGGCGGACCACACGGAGACAGTGGACTTACAGGACGTAAGATCATCGTAGATACTTACGGTGGAATGGCACGTCACGGCGGCGGGGCTTTCTCTGGAAAAGACTGTACAAAGGTTGACCGTTCTGCCGCTTATGCAGCACGTTATGTTGCCAAGAATATTGTTGCTGCGGGACTTGCCAAGAAATGTGAGATTCAGTTGTCTTATGCAATCGGTGTAGCACATCCGACATCTATCATGGTAGATACATTCGGAACAGGTGCAGTAGAAGATGATAAACTGGTAGAGATCGTTCGTGAGAATTTTGATCTCCGCCCGGCAGGAATCATTCAGATGCTTGATCTTAGAAGACCAATCTACAAACAGACAGCGGCTTACGGACATTTCGGACGTACAGATATTGATCTTCCATGGGAGAAACTGGACAAAGTAGAAGATCTGAAAAAATATTTATAGAAATTTTATAAAAGTTTATGGGTGCTTTGGTGTGAAGCACCCATTTTTCATGCTATAATTTTTTTTAGTGGAGGACAGATACATGAAGCTGAAAACGCGATTAGTTATAGCATTTTTTACGATTATCATCATACCGGTCCTTATGGCAGCCATGATGGTTTCAATGGTATGCCGCTATCAGATCGGAGTGGTGGAGAAGAATTATGGGATTACAGGAACAACGATTTCTGATTTTACGAATTCCATGCAGGTACTTGCACGTGTTACGGAGAAGCCGTATCATGAACTGAAGGAGATGTCAGAGCATGCATCTGAGATGGAAGATGCGACAGAACTGGATCAGTTTAATAAAAAACTGGAGAATAAGAATGCATACCTGCTGGTGAGAAAAGACGGAACAATCGTATATACGGGCAGCGACGATGATCGTGTAAAAGCGGTGATCGAACAATTGCCGGGATATGGAGATACAGATACAACATCGGAGAACGGAATTTATCTTGGCGGAGATGCAGAAGCATTGGTAAAACAGGTAGATTTCAGATATGATGACGGCAATAAGGGAAGTGCGTTCATTGTGTCAGATGTATCCAATGTAATTCCGGAGGTTGGACAGTTTTTCTGGGAAATCCTGATTGGAATTGTAGTGATACTGATACTTACTTCGGCAGCGCTTATTATATGGATTTACCGTGCGGTTATGGGGCCGATCGGCAAGATGCAGACAGCGGCGCAGAATATCAAGGAGGGGAATCTTGATTTTGAGTTGAAACCGGAGGCTGACGATGAACTTGGAAAACTCTGTCAGAGTCTGGAAGAGATGAGAGGACGCCTGAAGGATAGTGCCGAAGAAAAATTGAAATATGACAAAGAAAGCAAAGAGCTGATCAGTAATATTTCACATGATCTGAAGACACCTGTGACAACGATCAAAGGTTATGCCGAAGGAATTATAGATGGTGTTGCAGATACACCGGAGAAGATAGACCGGTATGTCAGAACAATCTACAATAAGGCGACAGAGATGAATACGCTGATCAATGAGCTGACATTATATTCTAAGATCGATACGAATAAGATCCCTTACAATTTTAATATCGTGTCGGCGAATGAATATTTCAATGACTGTGCGGATGACCTGTCGGTTGAACTGTCGGCACAGAATGTAGGCTTTGGTTATTTTAATTATGTAGAGAAGAATGTACGGATCATTGCAGATCCGGAGCAGGTAAAACGTGTGATTCACAATATTGTCAACAATTCGTTGAAATATATGGACAAACCAAAGGGGATGATCAATCTGCGTGTCAAAGATGTAGGAGATTTTGTACAGATTGAACTGGAAGACAACGGAAAAGGAATTGCGGCAAAAGATCTGCCGAATATCTTTGACCGGTTTTACCGGACCGATGCGTCGAGAAATTCTTCCACCGGAGGAAGTGGAATCGGTTTGTCTGTAGTAAAGAAGATTGTAGAAGAACACGGCGGTAAAATTTGGGCAACAAGCAGAGAAGAGACCGGAACGACAATGTATTTTGTACTAAGAAAGTATCAGGAGGTACCAGTCAATGAGTAAGATATTAATAGTAGAAGACGAAGAAGCAATTGCAGATCTGGAACGGGATTATCTGGAACTGAGCGGATTCACCGTAGAGGTTGCAAATGACGGAGATACAGGACTTCAGAAAGCACTGAACGAAGATTATGATCTTCTGATCCTGGATCTGATGCTGCCGGGAACGGACGGATTCGATATCTGCCGTCAGGTGCGTGATGTGAAGAATACACCGATCGTGATGGTATCTGCGAAGAAAGATGATATCGATAAGATCAGGGGACTGGGACTCGGTGCCGATGATTACATGACGAAGCCGTTCAGCCCGAGCGAGCTGGTAGCGAGAGTGAAAGCGCATCTGGCAAGATATGACCGTCTGACCGGAAGTGCGGCAGAGAAGAATAAAGTGATCGAGATCAGAGGACTGAAGATTGATACAACTGCAAGACGTGTGTGGGTGAACGGAGAAGAACGTACATTTACGACGAAGGAATTCGATCTGCTGACATTCCTTGCGAGCCATCCGAACCACGTATATTCGAAAGAAGAGTTATTCCGTGAGATCTGGGATATGGAGTCCATCGGGGATATCGCAACGGTAACGGTGCATATCAAGAAGATCCGTGAGAAAGTAGAAGTGGATACATCCAACCCGCAGTATATCGAGACGATATGGGGCGTTGGATATCGGTTTAAGGTGTAAAAATATTCAAAAAAATAGAACCTTTGAAAGCATAGAAAGTGCTTTTCAAAGGTTCTATTTTTTATTCATTTGTATCAACTTTTTTCTCCTCAGATATTGCCTGGATATAATGGGAAATAATCTGTTCCAGATGATTTAATTTTGTAACAGGACAGGTTTCTATCAGACTGATTATAGAAGTATAATCATCAGAACGTGAATCGGGACCGAAGAGCAGGTAATCTACGGGAACGTTAAGAGCTTCCGAGATTTTTAATAATGTATTTACAGACATGTTTTTTAGTCCCAATTCCAGATCATAGCAGAAGCGGGGAGTTATGTCCGCCATTTCTGCCAGTTTTTCTCTTGAATATCCATTTAACAGACGTTGTTTTTTGATGCGTTCGCCGATCAGCACAGAATTCGTATTCTTCATGTTATAATGCACTCCCTTTTTAATACTTTAGTGTATATATGTCTCAACTATGAATACTAAGTGGAGAAAAATTAAATAAATATGAACTATTAAGGGATATAATGTTGACATATAGTTCATAAAAGGAATATAATTACAACGACAAAGTAGCATTAGTATTATTGCAAAAAGAAAACTGAAAAATACAGGATGGTATGACTTCAAAAGATTTTTGCGTATAAGATATACGATAAACAGAGATAAAGTTTGTTACGAGTATAGAAAATTATCTGGATAAAATCTCAAATGTTACATTGGAACAAATTTAATATAGTTCCGGTTACATTATAAAAAAGCAAATAATACGAGGAGGAGAAAAATGAAGAAGAAAATCAGCAAAATCGTTGCTGTATTTTTGGCTGCGATCATGATCATTGCAGGTATCAGTCCTGTGCAGCCGGTGCAGGCGGCTGAGAAAATGAACTTTAATGTAAAAGTAAGTTCGGCAACTGTAAAACCAGGCGATACGATAACAGCAGAACTGTGGCTACCGGAAGGTGGAGATGTTGTATCATTTGTAGGAAATTTTACATATGATACGAAGATGTTTGATCTGGTAAAGAAAAAAATCGGTCCGGTATGTGAAGAGGGAGACCCTTCTTTTTCAGCGGATCCGGGAAGCATCTCAATTGTAGTAAGTTTTGACCAGCCTTATAATGCAGGAGGATTGGTATATACACTTACATTAAAAGTGAAAGATACTCCAGAAGCTGGAGCAACAGGAGCACTTGGATTTGATTTCCGTGGTGGACAGGTTGGAAAAGATGCAAATAATCCGACTACAATTCCTGCAGGGAATGCAAATGCAAATGTGAAGGTAACGGATAAAAATGGAAATACAGTAAAGAACGGAAAAGTAACACTTGATATTCCAGTAAATTCTATTTCCCTTGACAAGAGCGAATCTTTCACATTATCAAAAGGATCTAAAGACAAATTAAATGTAATTGCCAATCCGACAGGTTCCCTGGAAGGAAAGACAGTTGCATGGTCTACAAGTAACAAAGATGTAGTGAAAGTAGATCAGTCAGGTAACATTGAAGCAGTCGGAAAAGGAACTGCAACAATTACAGCAACAGTGGAAGGAAAAATAGCCTCCGTACAGGTAACTGTAAATAACCCACTGAAATCTATTTCTTTAAATAAAACAGAACTTGCACTCCGTAAAGGAAAAACAGAAAAACTTTCTGTAACATATAATCCGGAAGATGCAGACGAAAAAGATGTAACATGGACAAGCAGTAATCCGGCAGTCGCAACCGTAACAGATGGAAAAGTAGATGCACTGAAAGATGGAACAACAGTGATCACAGCAGCTGTTGGTGATAAGACAGCAACATGTACAGTAACTGTAAAGGAAGAGCCATTACAGAGCATCAGCCTGAATAAGACTTCTATGGAACTGGTAAAAACGGAGAACGAGACATTAGAGGTTACTTACAATCCGGTAGATACAACAGACGATAAGACTGTAACATGGACGAGTGCTAACACAGGTGTGGCAACTGTTGAAAATGGTGTTGTAACAGGTGTAGGCGTAGGAACAACAACGATTACAGCAACAGTAGGAAATAAAACAGCAACATGTGATATAACAGTTACATCACCGTTAAAAGGCATTAAAGTAAATCCTGCGGATGTTACTGTGCTGAAGAATCAGAGCCAGACAGTATCTGTAGAATATCTGCCAGCTGACACAACGGATGATAAGACAATTACATGGAGTATTGACAATTCTAAGATTGCAGATATCGCTGCAAATGGAGCAGAAGTAACGATTACAGGTAAGAAGCAGGGAGCGGTTGTTGTAACAGCAACTTCAGCAAATGGTTTTACAAGCACCTGTAAAGTAGAAGTTAAAGAAGTACCGATCACAGCAATCAAATTAGATGTGACATCCAAGAAACTTGAATCTGGAGAGATACAGACAGTAAATGTAGAATATCTGCCAGCTGACACAACAGATGAAAAGGCGGTTACATGGAAGAGTTCCAATACAGATGTAGCAACCGTTGATGAAAATGGTGTGATCACAGCAGTTGCAGGTGGACAGGCTGATATTACAGCAACCACAGCAAACGGAGTATCCGCAATATGTAAAATCACAGTTCCGATTCATCTGAATGGAATCTCATTAGAAAAGACAAGCCTGAACCTCAGAAAAGGACAGTCATCAGAAGCATTATCTGTAGTGTATGATCCTGTAAATACAACAGACGAACTTCCTACAATCTGGAGCTCCAGTGATGAATCTGTAGCAACAGTGAATGCACAGGGTGTTGTTACCGGATTAAAAGAAGGCACAGCGACAATCAAGGTACAGGTTGGAACATTCTCCGCAACATGTGAAGTAACTGTATCAGAGATCCATGTAAATGAACTTAAAGTCGCAGAAGATACACCATCAACATTATACAAAGGACAGAGCCACAAACTGAATGTGAAAGTTCTGCCGGAATATACAACAGATGATGTAGAACTGATATATGAATCATCAGACGATGCAGTAGCAACTGTCAGTGCCGATGGAACTGTTACAGCAGTAAAAGAAGGAACTGCACAGATTACAATCAAGACAGCAGATGGAAGAGTCAGCACAGTATACGAAGTAACTGTAAAAGAGATTCCACTTCAGAAGATTGTATTCCAGGAAGAAGTTACACCGCTAGAGGAAGGACAGACAGCGCATCTTTCTATCCTGTATAATCCGGCCGATACAACAGATGCAAAGGATGTAACATGGAGCAGCTCGGATGAATCTGTAGCAACAATTGATCAGAATGGCTTACTTACAGCGGTGAAAGCAGGAAAAACAACAATTACTGCAAAAGTAGGCGATAAAGAAGTTTCTTACGAATTAACTGTTACAGCTAAAAAGATTGATAATTCCAATAATGGAAATAACAGTGGAAATGGTAATGGAAGCAGCAACAATAACAGCAATGTAAATAATAAGAACAATAATAAAGGAAATGCTGCTGCAAACAACAATGGTGGAAACAAGACCGCGAAAGTAAATAAGACAGCAAAAGCCGGAACGGTAAAAACGGGGGATACAAGTCATGTATTACCTGTAGCGCTGACATTACTTTTTTCTTTCGGTATGATCGTTTTAGTAATGATGAACAGAAAAAAGAGAGTAAATAGATAGAAAGGCGTAAGGGAGCTCCTTGTCGGATAAGAACCGGCAGGGAGCTTTTTGCATAAAGAAATGAAGAAGATTATAAAGAACATAAGAATGATTGCAATCACAATGTTGTGCATGATCACAATGTTGAATGGTACGGTATATGCAGCGGAGGGAACGGTCTTCCAGGTAAAAGGCCAGAATGGAAAAGCCGGAGAGACGGTAACTGTTCCGATTGAGATGCACAGTGGGGAAGATGTCGGAGGCTTTGAACTGACGGTCTATTATGATAAAGACACACTGGAATTCGAAAGCATAAGCAAGGGAAACTTAATCATTTCAGATGAGAGTAATGGATTATTTGATTATAACCACAAAGCAGACAATGCATCGATAAAGATTGTATATGTGGTAGCGGATACGATAAAAGCAGACGGCGTAATTGTAAATATTAAATTCAAATTAAAGAAAGATTGTGGAGAAGAACTTCCTATCGGAATAGGGATTGGTCAGGTTGTAGATAACAGTGCTTCGAGCAATGAGATTGCTGGATCGGTGTCTGGAGTAAATGCGGATTTTCAAAAGCAGATAGACAGCCAGAATGGAACAACGACGGAAGTGACAGATTCATCTTCCGGTACAGAACAAGCTGTGGCAAAAGAGGATAATGCGGACAACGCCAAAGGAGATGGGACTCAGGATACAGCTTCTGTGGAAGATAAGAAAGAAGAATCCAAAGACACGGCGGAGAAAAATAAAAATGCCGGGGCAGATGATAAAGAGGAAAAAGATAAGAAAGCTGTGAAGAAAGAAACGAAAACAATGGATAATAACAAGAATGTAATGATAACAATTGTTATTGTGGGAGTGATCGTAATTGCAGGAATAGCAGCAATTATGATAAAGAAGAAAAATGGTGAGGAGTAGCCCGAATGCAATGAAAAAGAACAGAGTTCCTGATGTTGGCAGGGGGTGACTTTTGGACAGACGGTGTAAAAAGATTGAAACATGAAATTAACAGAGGAAAGCGGGAAAAATTATGAGAAAAAGGAAATGTATGGTTTTTATTGGAGTGGCTGCAATAGGGTTTGGAAGTATATTTTCAGGAAATACAAAAATTTATGCGGAAGATAATGGTAATGAAAAAATATCGAATCGGTTTTTAAACGAAAAGATTACGGTATTGTCAGAATATAATACAGAAGATCAGACAGATGTAGTGCTTTTGGAGAATGGAGAATTATGGCAGGTATATCCTAAAGTGGAAAAGATGATGGATGGAGTAAAAGCTGCAGAGGCAGAATGGTTTTCCAATTCGGAGCAAAGAGTCTGGATTTTAAAAACAGATGGAACACTGTGGGAAGAAACGGTTCAGGGAGAAACAGAAATCGATAAAAATGTAAAGGAAATTATTGATAGTAACAGCAGGATTTACCTGAAAGAAGATGGAACCGTATGCGAAAGAGAAAAAGAAGATGGTATAAAATGCTCTGTGATTGCGGATGATGCAAGCCAGATATATTCCTGGGGATTCGTGAAAACGGATGGAAGCATCGGTGATTACTATGATGGCTGTATAATTCCGGCAGAGCAGGTGGAATATGTCAGTGACGCAGGATTTTATATTAAGAATGAGGGCTTTTATACACGATTAGCAGTATCTGCCGGCTCATGCATTTCAGACAGATCGTCATTTGTAAATGTTGGGGATTACAAATTAAAGGAAATATCATCAGCAAAAGAATATTATACATATAGACTGGGGGTTACGGAAGATCAAAAAGTATATGCATTTGAGGAGCAATGGGATAACGACAATTCATATGTGGAAGCCACATTTTGTGGCGGTAATCCGAAAGATATAGATCCGAGTAACTGGATGACATCAGATGTAGACTGGATAGGCCAAAACGGTTATTTTTATAAAAAAGCAGACAGACAGGCGGCATCGAGAGAAAATCCATTGACTTTGACATATTTGAGTTATAGAAGAAATTCTTATGATACTTCGATATATTTACAGGCTATTGCAGAAAATCAGGGATATGCAATGCTGAAGGACGGAACAGAGATATTGGACAATGTTGTGGCCATGAGTGGAAATATAACACAAAATAAAAAATCTGTAGTAGCAATCCGGATGGATGGAAAAGTATATGTGATGACGGATACGCTGACAGAATTAGGAACGATTGGTGGAACGGAAGAAGAGACAGTCAAAGGAGATGTGACAGGAGACGGCAGGATAGATATACAAGATTTGCGTACAGTTCTCAGAGTAGTATGTGATAAGGAGACACTGAATGGAACAAAAGAACTGGCGGCGGATGTGACAGAAGATGGCAAGATAGATATACAGGATCTGCGTATGATTTTACGGTATGTATGTGGGAAGATTGATAACTGGAATTAGGACAGATATATAACAGAAGAGAGGGAGAGACATATGAGAAGAGGAAAAATAAAACAATGGATAACAATTTCTGTAATTGGTTTTGCAATCCTGGCATTACATGGAACAGAAGTTAGAGCAGAAGAAATAAATGAGCAGCTGCCTGAGGAATCAGATGTATTAAGAGGTTATGAAGGAAATGAAGAACATGATTATATACTGTTAAAAAACGGAGAACTATGGCAGATATTTCCTGAAGTAGAGAAGATAACGGATCAGGTTCAAAAGGCACTTTATCGTTCTTATGGAAACTGGGAAGAAGAGCCGATGAGTAATAAGGCGAAAGTATGGTTTCTGAAAAATGATGGAACGGTATGGAACATTGGTGAATCGGAAGCGGTACAGGTCGATGAAAATATAAAGGAATTGAATTCCCCAACAATAGTTTTGAAAGATGATGGGAAACTGTATAGCAGTGAAGTGGATACAAACGGAAATGAAGAAAACAAAACATTAGTATCAGATAATGTAACACGCACGTTTGGATGGGGATACCAGAAAGAAGATGGAAGTATATGGGATTTTGATGGCTGTACATTAGAAGCCGGTAAAGTAGATTATGTAAGTGAAGCCGGATATTCCATTCCAGGAGAAGGATTTTACACCTATGGATGGA
Source organism: uncultured Dorea sp. (assembly GCA_934309195.1). Lineage (GTDB taxonomy): Bacteria > Bacillota > Clostridia > Lachnospirales > Lachnospiraceae > Dorea_A. The sequence continues at coordinate 15,972 of CAKRCY010000024.1, read as the reverse complement.
ATGAAGGAATGTCATGCATAAATTCAGAGAATAACATCAATATCGGGGACTGCAAACTGAAAGAAGTATCAGCGATAAAATACAGTATAGAGGGTGATTATGATTCCTATAAATTAGGCATTGCAGAGGATGATTCGGTATGGGCAATTCCTGTAGAGGCGGAAGATAATACGGCTGTATATTGTGGGAAAAATGCAGAATACATGATGCCGGCAGAAGTATCGGAATCGGATATAGACTGGGTAGATAAAGAGGGACATGTATATAAAAAAGATAAACAGTTAGTCCCATCATTGGAAAATCCATTGAGAAGAAGTTATTTTAATACACTGCAAGGTACCTGGGCAGAACTGTCCGTAATTGCAGAAAATGAAGGATATGCAGCGATAAAAGATAACGAGATTATAATGGATCACATATTAGTAGGTATGACAACATCCTATGAACCAAATGAAAAACAACATGCGTTTATTTTGAAAACAGATGGAAGCGTATGGGATGTGACGGAAAATCCGGTTGAAATTGGAAAGATTGAAGATAACGTTCCAAGTTTTGTACGGGGAGATGTAACAGGAGACAAAGAGGTAGATATTAAAGACCTCCGGACAGTATTGAGAAGTGTGTGTGGAAAAGAAGAATTAACGGAGGATCAGAAACTGGCAGCGGATGTAACGGGAGATGATCAGGTGGATATACAGGATCTGAGAAAGCTGCTTAGATTTGTATGCGGAAAGATGGAAACACTGGACTGATGATCGTGAGGGAAAGGAGTACAGTGGATGAAAAAGAGAATATTGGCATTATTGCTGACTGTCAGTATTGTAGTTGGAAACGGAGAATTCGTCTATGCGGCAAAAAGCAGCAGCGGGAATATCGGGACGGAACAAGAAAGCACCTTGGAATCCCAAGATGAAGATACATCGGAAGATGCTTCGGCGGAAACTATAAACGATACCGAAAACGAAGAGAAAGAAATGGAACCGGAAAAAAGTGAGTCTGTAGAAGAGCAATTAACAGTAAATCCACAATCGGCAGATGAAAATGTGGATAAAAGCAATGAGTTTTCTGGGAAATGTGGAGAACATGCACAGTGGACATATGATCAGGAGACAAAAGAACTGAGAATAAGTGGAAGCGGTGCGATGAGTGATTATAACAACAGTACAGAAGTGCCATGGTATGGATGGCGAGAAGAGATACAGAGTGTTGTTATAGAGAGTGGGATTACAAGGATAGGAAATTATGCTTTTATTTATTGTAGAGGACTGGAAGAAATCAAACTGTTAGAAGGATTGGAAGAGATAGGAAGAGAAGCGTTTGAATACTGCAGTGGAATAAAAAAAGCAGAGATTCCAGACAGTGTAAAAGAGATAGGAAGAGAGGCATTTTATTCCTGTGGAAGCCTGGAAGAAGTAGTACTTGGAAAAGGAGTGAAAAGTCTGGGAGATTATGCATTCCGATACTGTGAAAAACTGACGAAGTTAACAGTAAAAGGAAATATAGAAAGCATAGGCGGCTCTGCGTTTTATGATACAGCAATCAAAGAATTGCAGGTGGGAAAAGGAGTAAGCAGTCTGAAAGAAACGCTGTATGGACTGGGAGCACTGGAAAAGATAGAAGTAGAGGAAGGAAATGAAAGTTATATAAGCGAAGAAGGAGTGTTATATAACAAAGAAAAGACAACCGTGATCCGGTATCCCCAGAGCAAGTCAGACCAGACAGAATATAAAGTACCGGATGGAGTAAAAATAATAGGGGAGAATGCGTTTAGAGAAAATAAAACAATAACGAAAGTAGAATTACCGAAAAGCGTACAGAGCATAAAAGATAATGCATTCATCTATTGTGGAGGACTGGAAGAAATCAAACTGTCAGAAGGCTTGGAAGAGATAGGAAGAGAAGCGTTTGAATACTGCAGTGGAATAAAAAAAGCAGAGATTCCAGACAGTGTAAAAGAGATAGGAAGAGAGGCATTTTATTCCTGTGGAAGCCTGGAAGAAGTAGTACTTGGAAAAGGAGTGAAAAGTCTGGGAGATTATGCATTCCGATACTGTGAAAAACTGACGAAGTTAACAGTAAAAGGAAATATAGAAAGCATAGGCGGCTCTGCGTTTTATGATACAGCAATCAAAGAATTGCAGGTGGGAAAAGGAGTAAGCAGTCTGAAAGAAACGCTGTATGGACTGGGAGCACTGGAAAAGATAGAAGTAGAGGAAGGAAATGAAAGTTATATAAGCGAAGAAGGAGTGTTATATAACAAAGAAAAGACAACCGTGATCCGGTATCCCCAGAGCAAGTCAGACCAGACAGAATATAAAGTACCGGATGGAGTAAAAATAATAGGGGAGAATGCGTTTAGAGAAAATAAAACAATAACGAAAGTAGAATTACCGAAAAGCGTACAGAGCATAAAAGATAATGCATTCATCTATTGTGGAGGACTGGAAGAAATCAAACTGCCAGAAGGCTTGGAAGAGATAGGAAAATATGCGTTTGCTTATTGTAATGGAATAAAACAAATCAAACTGTCGGACAGTGTGAAAAGCATAGGAGAAAGTGTATTTTATTATTGTGATAATCTAACAGAAGTAACCCTCGGAAAAGATTTAAAAACAATGGGTTATTGTGCGTTCCGTGGATGTGGAAATCTGTCCAAAATAATAGTAGAAGGAAACATAGATACAATCGGAAGTTCTAGCTTTGATTATACAAAGGTGAAAGAATTACAGATTGGAAAAGAAGTAACGCTAGTAAAAGAAGACTTCTACGGGATAAGTAGCTTAGAGCGGATAACGGTAGAAAAAGGGAACAAAAATTATATAAGTGAAGATGGAGTATTGTATAATAAGGGCAAAACAAAATTAATCCGGTATCCGGAAAGCAAAACGGACATTACTGAATATGAGGTTCCCGAAGGTGTAGAAAGTATAGGAAACTCTGCGTTTTATTATAATCAGTGTATTACGAAAGTAAAATTACCGGAAAGCTTAAAAGATATAGAGGAATATGCATTCTTTTATTGTAGGAATTTAGCAGAAGTAAGAATTACAGATGGGTTGGAAAGTATAGGGAAATATGCATTTAGTTATTGTAGTGATTTGACAAAATTGCAATTGCCGGATTCATTAAGGAATATAGAGTTAAATGCGTTCAGTTATCGTGATAATCTGACTATTTACTGTAATGCGAATTCTAAAATTGCTGCCTATGCAGAGAACCAGAATATCCCTTATATAACCTCAACACACTGCATCACCTACGACCTTCAAAAAAGCTGTTCAGTATTAAACGGCTATGAAAAAGTAATCGAACAGGATGTCATACAAAATTATCAGGTAAGACTTTATAACAAAACAACGAAAAAAGAACTGGAAAACTATCATATCAATGGTGGGAATATTGTATTGAATACAGGAACGGTGAATGAGAATGATACGCTTACTCTGACACTGACCTCTAAAAAGGATGAAACAATCGAATACAAGTCAGATATCATTCTTGATGATAAATGTAGTGCAAAGATTAGTATTCTGGTACAACAAAAAGGCTGTGTGTTTACAACACCGCAGACATCAACAGACACGACTGTTCTCGTATATGATTCACAAGGACAGTTATGCGATACAATGGAATCATCAGGAAAAGAGTGCACAAGTAAATATCTTGAGAAAGGAATCTATAACATTATATATATCCAGGGAAAGCGTTCCATGTGGAAGTTCCAGAGTATCAAAGAATTCAAAGAGAACAGTATGCTGAAAGAAGGCAGAGATTATCTGTTGAAGACAGTCACTGTTACGGATGGACAGATTACGGATACAGGAATGGTATCTGTTCCGGATATAGATATTGAACAGTTGCGATATTTGGATTCTTCGAAATGCTCGTTTGACACGAATGTAAATGCAATCAGTTCTGGCGGTCTGATTACGGTAAGAGGATCGTATGAATTTAAAGACTACAGGAAGAATGAAGTTAATGTAGATCATCTTGAGATAGAGATTCCGGATGGATGCAACTATATTTCGGACAGTTTACGGATCGATGGAAAAAGAGTTGCCAATGTGAGTGAAGAGAATAAATTAGTCCGTGTGCCGATTGATAAGAAAAAAGGTGTATTCACTTATAATATTAAGCCAATTGAATATGGAACAATCAGTACAAGTACCAAGATTAATTTTACAGCTTCGGGAGAATACAGAAAAGAGCAGATCGGTGCGGCAGATGTGGAAATTCCTTATGTAACATTAAGTGCACCGTCGGCAACATCTGAGAAGAACATCACGGTAAGTGGATTGGCGGTTCCAAATACGACAGTTGGAATATATGACGGAGACCACAGAATAGGAACGGCAGTAAGCAGTAAATCCGGAAAATGGAACAAGAATGTAACATTATACGGAACTTCAGAGGACTCTGTGCATAATATACAGGCAAAGATATATATTGGCACAGCAAAGGAACAGAAATCTGAGGTAGTATCCGTAGCATATTCGCCAAAAGCAATCTCAATCGAACGATTTATTATGTATTATAACAATTCGAGTAAAGTGGATCTGACGGATATTGCATATAAGGCAAAACCAGTCATATCATTCAATCCGGCATATCCATTTACATTTTCGGTCAGATTATCGAACAACGAAGATGTGGATTATGTATATATTGTAAGTACCAAGAATGGTACACAAAAGTCGATGAAAGCATCTTATGATGCAAATTCCGGGAACTGGATCGCAACAGGATATTTTGACGATAATCATTCGTATGTGCCGGGAGTGCTGTCTGTTGAATTTAAAGGAAAGAAAAACAATTATGTAGTTCAGTTTAATCAAGAAAGTGAAGAAACACTAGAAGAACTTCCGGACAAAATCAAGAATGGTTCGTATAACATTACGGAAAATACCTATGATAAACAGACGGATACGGGATCCTACGGCGGAGAGGTTACTCTTGCAGATGAAGATAAAACCGAAATAGAATTTAACGTATCAAAAGAACAGGTAAATCCGGATGATTATAAAGTTGATACATTAAAAAAGGATGGATACCTGAAAGTTGAAACAGACGATGATTCATCAACATATTACACAAAATCTTATTGCAACAAAGATGGGGAATATGTTACTGAGACCATTCAGTTTGAGAAGAAATATTATGATGATCCGAAACTTGGAAAGACGTTTGGGGAAGTTGCAAAATCAAAGCTGGTATCTCATGTTAAAAGTTCGCTGATAAAAGAATCAGAAGGTGCATTACCGGGAATTGGACTTGCATCAAAAATATGGAATACATCTAAGAATGTAATTGCCATAGGAGGACGTTTATATAATCTTGATGATGCGAAGAACAGGCTGTTAAAGATGAAATTACCGGCAGATGAATTTGATAAAAGATATAATGCATTAATGGCATTGGAAAGTTCATACTGGATGTATATGGTTGGAAGATCCATTATAAAAGGTGCACAGATTTATACATCAATTCAGTTCCCGCTGGTTGGCCCGATTGTTAATTTTGCTCTTGGATTTGCAACGTCATATTTCTATTCATATCTGGATGACTGGTATGACGAACAGCTTAGAATGATCTTAGACTGTGACTTAAGATGGGCAGTAGACCCATCCGGTTATGTATACGAAGCAGTAGAGAGCAACAGACTGCAGGGAGTAAAGGCAACGATATACTATCAGGGAGAGGATGGACAAGAAGTAGAATGGGATGCAGAAGAATATGAGCAGAATAATCCATTGAGCACGAATTCAGACGGAGAGTACGCATGGGATGTACCGGAAGGTATGTGGCGTGTGAAATTTGAAAAAGATGGATACCAGACGGTATATAGTGACTGGATGCCGGTGCCGCCAATCCAGACGGGCATTAACATTGCTATGATTTCTACTGCCAATCCGAAAGTTACAGAATGTGAACTGTATGAAGATTATGCAAAAGTATCCTTTGATAAATATATGAAAGTTGATACATTGTCAGCGGATACATTTACAGTGAAGAAGACAGATGGAACTGTTGTAAAAGGAAAAGTCGAAGCAATTGATGAGGACAACACAACAGGAACTGCTCTTGCAAAAGAATTCAGAATTACATTTGACGAAAAACTGCGAGATGGAAATTATGAGATTGGAATCGATAAAAATGTGAAGAGTTATGCGGATACAAATCTTGCAGAAAATTACAGTAATAAGATGACAATACAGCAGGAAGTAGAGGATATTACAGCAGATGTTCCAAAGAATATTGTAATGAACCAGGATGATATAAAAATTCCTGTAAAGATCATTACAGCAGGAACTGCGGAAAATTATGAGATAATAGGTACTTCATCCATTGAAGATTTTATGGAAATTACCAGAATTGAAAATCCGGATAAAGAAGGAAATGCAATCGTTCATGTAAAAACCAAACTTCCTGGAACAGCAACCCTGACGCTTGGAATAAAGGGACAGTCCATTCAGAAAGAGATCAAAATAAATATCCAGCAGTTTGCTTCGGAAGCGGAATATATCAAAGGAGATGTAAATGAAGATGAGAACGTGGATATTCAGGATCTTAGGTTAATTCTTCGTTATGTATGTGGAAAACAAGAGTTCATGGCGAAACAGATCATAATTGCAGATGTGAATGAGGATCAGAGTGTAGACATTCAGGATCTGAGAAAAATGCTTAGATTTGTATGTGGAAAGGAAGCGGTATTATAACGAAAATATACAGATAAATATATAATCGTATTGTAAAACAATGAAATTTGTATTAGAATGTGGATGGTAAAAGATAGCAGGCATCCATATGTATAGGAGGAGGCCCCTGAAAGTGTATGACTTTCGGGGGTTTTGCTTTAAAAATAAGGACAAAAGAACATATATGATATATAATAAGTATCAACCTAAAAAGAGTTAATAATGAGAAAATAATAAGAAACACGAGGAACAACATATATGATCACAAGCACATCCAACGCCAGAATCAAACGTCTGGTGAATTTAAAGAAGAAGAGAAAATTAAGAGACGAAGAAAGCGTCTTCCTGGTAGAAGGAATCCGTATGTTCAGGGAAGTGCCGCTCGACAAGTTAAAAGAAGTCTATGTATCCGAATCTTTTTACAAAAAAGAAAAAGATACCGTAAAAGAAGTCCTGAAAGACTCTAAAGTAAGAGTGGAAGAACTGACAGATACTGTATTCGCCCATGCATCAGATACCAAGACCCCTCAGGGAATCCTGTGCGTGGTGGAACAGATGAACCATGAAATCAACGAACTGACTTCGGCAAAATGCCCGCTGATCATGGTATTAGACCATCTGCAGGATCCGGGCAATCTTGGAACTATCCTGCGTACAGCAGAAGGAGCCGGCGTGACCGGCATCCTCATGGACAGAGAATGCGTCGATGTCTATAATCCGAAGACAATCCGCTCAACGATGGGATCGATATACCGCATGCCGTTCGTATATGTGGAAGATCTTGGCAAAGGAATACAGGATTTAAAAGACAAAGGTATTACCACTTATGCTGCACATCTGGAAGGAACGAATTCCTATGATGAGGAAGACCTGACGAATCCATGTGCATTCCTGATTGGGAACGAGGGGAATGGCCTGAGACGCGAGATCGCAGACATGGCAGACTGCTATGTCAAGATTCCGATGCTTGGACAGGTAGAGTCATTGAATGCGGCAATCGCTTCTTCGGTGTTGATGTTCGAAGCCGCAAGACAGAGAAGGAAAGTGTAATTAAATGAGATACAATCCACTCATTTTACAGAAGAAAATTGCTTTCTTTATCAGAGTATAGTAATATAGTGAACAAGAAATAATATATACGGAAAAGAGGGGACGGCTTATGAGAGTGATCTATTGGCTGGCAATATTCATTGTACTGTTGATCATTGAAATCGCGACAATGGGACTTACCACGATCTGGTTCGCAGGAGGAGCACTGATCGCATTCTGTGCAGGACTTGTCGGTTTTGGGCTGGGAGTGCAGATCGGAGTATTTGTTATAGTTTCCATTCTGCTTCTGATTCTGACAAGACCGATCGCGGTGAAGTTCTTCAATCAGGAGAGACAGAAGACGAACGCAGAGAGTCTGATCGGACAGCATGCACTGGTGACAGAAGATATTGATACGATAAAGGCAAAAGGGCAGGTAGAGATCTGCGGTCAGATATGGTCGGCTAAGACGGATGAGCCGGACGGAAAGATTCCAAAGAACACAGTTGTTGTAGTAAATGGTATTCAGGGCGTGAAACTGATCGTGCGCGCCAGAGAGGAGTAGAGTATGATTTTTGGATTGATTTTATTAGCGATTATTATCTGTGTGGTGATTTCCTGTGTAAAGGTAGTCAGACAGGCGCAGGCATTGGTTATTGAAAGACTGGGGGCATATCAGGCAACATGGGGAACTGGACTTCACTTTAAGATTCCGATTTTTGACCGTGTGGCAAGAAGAGTGGATCTGAAAGAGCAGGTAGTGGATTTTGCACCGCAGCCGGTTATCACAAAAGATAACGTAACGATGAGAATTGATACCGTTGTATTTTATCAGATCACGGATCCGAAGATGTTCTGTTATGGTGTGGCGAATCCGATCATGGCGATCGAGAACCTGACAGCGACAACACTTCGTAATATCATCGGTGATCTGGAATTAGATCAGACACTGACATCCAGAGAGACGATCAACACGAAGATGAGAGCATCTCTTGATGTGGCAACCGATCCTTGGGGAATCAAGGTAAACCGCGTGGAACTTAAGAACATTATCCCACCGGCAGCCATCCAGGATGCAATGGAGAAGCAGATGAAGGCAGAACGTGAACGCCGTGAAGCAATCTTACGTGCAGAAGGTGAGAAGAAATCTACAATCCTTGTGGCAGAAGGCCACAAAGAGTCTGCAATTCTGGATGCGGAAGCTGAGAAGCAGGCGGCTATCCTGAAAGCAGAAGCACAGAAAGAAGCCACGATCCGTGAGGCTGAAGGTAAGGCAGAAGCCATCATGAAAGTACAGCAGGCAAATGCCGATGGAATTCGTTTCCTGAAAGAAGCAGGAGCCGATGAGGCTGTTCTTACCATGAAAAGTCTGGAAGCATTTGCAAAAGCTGCTGATGGAAAAGCAACGAAGATCATCATCCCGTCAGAGATCCAGAGCATTGCAGGTCTGGTAAAATCTGTTACAGAGATTGGCGCAGATGATAAAAAAGAAGAAAAATAGACAAAAGACATAAGATAAAAGTCAAAGAATAAAAACGAGGTACAAAACAATGGATTTAAAAGGCAGAAATTTCCTGACACTGAAAGATTTCACACCGGAAGAGATCACATATCTGCTTGATCTTTCCGCAGAATTAAAAGAAAAAAAGAAAAAAGGAATTCCGGTTGATAAATACAGAGGAATGAATGTGGCATTGATCTTTGAAAAGACCAGTACCAGAACCCGCTGTTCTTTCGAAGTAGCTGCTCACGATATGGGTATGGGAACGACTTACCTTGATCCTTCAGGTTCACAGATCGGGAAGAAAGAAAGTATCGAAGATACAGCAAGAGTTCTCGGAAGAATGTTTGATGGAATCGAGTATCGTGGATTTGGACAGGAGATTGTGGAGGAACTGGCCAAATATGCAGGCGTTCCGGTATGGAACGGACTGACGAATGAGTATCATCCGACACAGATGCTGGCGGATATGCTGACGATCCGTGAACATTTCGGACATCTGAAAGGTATCAAACTGGTATACATGGGTGATGCAAGATACAATATGGGCAATTCCCTGATGATCGCATGTGCCAAATTAGGTATGCATTTCGTGGCATGTACGTCTAAGAACTATTTCCCGAATGAGAAACTGGTAGAGACTTGCAAAGGATATGCAAAAGAGACAGGAGCAACCATCACATTGACAGAAGATATCGAAAGCGGAACCAAAGATGCAGACGTTATCTGTACGGATGTATGGGTATCCATGGGTGAGCCGGACGAAGTATGGGAAGAACGTATCCGTGAACTGTCCCCATACAAGGTGACAAAGAAAGTAATGGAAAATGCAGGAGAACAGGCTATCTTCTTACACTGCCTGCCGGCATTCCATGATCTGAAGACGAAGATTGGCAAACAGATCCATGACAAATTTGGACTGGACGATATGGAAGTTACAGATGAAGTATTCGAGTCTCCGCAGTCAAAGGTATTTGACGAGGCTGAGAACCGTATGCATACGATCAAGGCTGTCATGGTGGCAACACTTGGTGAAAGAGAGTAGGCAAGAGCAGACAGAGTATGAAATCAGAAATATTACGTTTGTTAAAAGAGAATGATACATATATTTCCGGACAACAGCTGTGCGAACAGTTCCAGGTGTCCAGAACAGCCATCTGGAAGGTGATCGATCAGCTTAAGAAGGAAGGCTATCAGATAGAGGCGGTGCGTAACAAAGGCTACCGCCTTATCGAAAGTCCGGATGTTATGTCAAAAGCAGAGATCGACAGTCTGGTAGATACAAAGTGGGCAGGAAAGAACGTCATATATTATGATGAGACTGATTCCACAAATAACAGGGCAAAAGAAGCCGGAAATAATAAGGAACCTCATGGGACATTATTTGTTGCAGATATGCAGATGGCAGGGAAAGGGCGAAGGGGCCGCGTCTGGAAATCGCCATCCGGGAGCAGTATCTATATGACGATATTGTTGTATCCGGATATTCCGCCTGTAAAAGCGCCACAGCTTACACTGATCATGGCGCTTGCCGTGGCAGAAGGAATCCAGGAAATTACCGGTCTTGAGACAAAGATTAAGTGGCCGAATGACATCGTTGTGAATGGAAAGAAAATCTGCGGTATCCTGACAGAGATGAGTACAGAGATCGATTACATCAATCATGTAGTGATCGGAGTGGGAATCAATGTGAATCAGGATACATTTCCCGATGATATTAAGGAAACTGCCTCATCACTTAAGATGGAACTCGGAAAGCGCATAAAGCGTTCCGGGCTGATCGCAGCAGTAATGAAAAACTTTGAAAAATATTATGAGATCTTTCAGGAGACAGAAGATCTGTCAGGCTTACAGGAACTTTATAATTCCATGCTGGTGAATAAGGACCGGGAGGTCAAGGTCCTGGAACCGGGAAATGAATATAAAGCGTATGCTGTCGGCATTAATCAGACCGGAGAACTGATTGTAAGAACGCCGGATGGAAAAGAGAAAGAAATCTATGCCGGAGAGGTATCAGTTAGAGGAGTATATGGATATGTATGATGGAAAAGTAGTGCTTTGCGGTGCTAATTCATATGAAGAAAAGTATTATCTGAATCCGGATTTTGAACAGCTTCCGGATGATGTGAAGAATGAACTGAAGATTATGTGCGTATTGTATGTGCATGACGTAGGGGGAATCCTTACGCTGGTGTTCGAAGAAGATGGAGAATTATGCTTTGAGGTATCGACTGAGGAATTCGATCCGATGTTCGATGAGATCGGAAGCCAGCTTAAGATCAAGCAGCTGCAGAGAGAAAAACAGGATCTTCTGCAGGCATTGCAGTTATATTATAAAGTATTCTTCCTGGGTGAAGAGATAAACAGCGAAGAGTAACCAGAAGGCAGCAGACAAAACAGGAGGAGAAAGATGCTTCTTGTAATCGATGTAGGAAACACCAATATTACACTTGGTGTGTTTGACAAAGAAGAATTATTTGGTACATTCCGTATGAAGACAAAGCAGCCGAGAACATCGGATGAATATGGAATTACTTTACAGGAACTCGTAGAAAGACATGGGATTGAAAGTTCTAAGATCAATGCAGTGATCATTGCATCCGTAGTGCCGGATGTGATGCATTCACTTGGCAGTGCGATCATCAAATACTTTGACGTAAAGCCGGTGGTTGTATCTGCGGGAATTAAGACCGGAATCCGTATTGTTACAGAGAATCCGAGACAGGTCGGTCCGGATCGTATTGTAGATGCAGTCGGTGCATATACTTTATACGGAGGGCCAACAATTGTTGTGGATTTTGGAACAGCAACAACATTTGACGTGATCGGTCCAGACGGAACATTTGAGGCAGGTGTGATCGCACCGGGAATCCGGACTTCGGCACAGTCTCTTTGGGGAGAGGCAGATATGCTTCCGGCAATAGAAATCCGCAAACCGAAATCAATTCTTGCAAAAGAGACAATTACGGCAATGCAGGCCGGTCTTGTATACGGACAAATCGGTCAGACGGAATATATTATCAAACGAATGAAAGAAGAATCCGGATATCCGGATGCGAAAGTAGTGGCAACCGGCGGACTTGGCAAGATAATTGCAAATGAGACCGATATGATCGATGTGTATGATTCACAACTTACGTTAAAGGGACTTCGCTTCATTTACGAAAAGAATAAAAAAAATAAATAATCTACAGTGTTGATAGTGTAGACTTGCAAAGAAATATGCAGCACTATATATCAAGAAAGCTTCGTGTATGAATGTTCGGGGCGGTCTTATCTGATATATAGTGCTGTGTGTTTCTTGAAAAATTACAGATAATTGTAATCCGAGTGTGATAACAGGAGTAGAAAAATGAAAATCGGGAATGTTAATCTGGCAAATCCATATATACTCGCACCGATGGCGGGAGTAACGGATCTGCCTTTCAGACTTTTATGTAAAGAACAAGGAGCAGGGCTTCTCTGCATGGAAATGATCAGTGCAAAAGCTTTGCAATATAAGAATAAAAATACAAAAGCATTACTGGCGATCCATCCGGATGAGTATCCGGTGTCATTGCAGCTTTTTGGATCTGATCCGAAGATTATGAGCGAGATGGCAAAGATGATAGAAGAACTGCCATTTCAGATTCTGGATATTAATATGGGATGTCCGGTGCCAAAAGTAGTACGGAATGGAGAGGGATCCGCACTTATGAAGAACCCAGAGCTGGTACATGAGATCGTATCGGCAGTATCAAAGGCGATTAAAAAGCCGGTAACGGTGAAGATCAGAAAAGGATTCGACGATGATAATATCAATGCTGTGGAGATTGCAAAGATTATCGAAGATGCAGGAGGTGCAGCGGTTGCAGTGCACGGACGGACAAGAGAACAATACTATTCCGGAAAAGCAGACTGGGATATCATCCGTCAGGTCAAGGAGGCTGTATCCATTCCGGTAATCGGAAATGGTGATGTGATTTCCGGAGAGATGGCACTTCAGATGAGAAGAGAAACAGGCTGTGACGGTGTGATGATCGGAAGAGGTGCACAGGGAAATCCATGGATATTCCATGAACTTCAGGAATACGAAAGGACCGGTGTTGTTCCGCCGAGACCGACTCCGGAGAAGATCAAAGAGACGATGCTAAGACATGCAAAACTGCAGATTGAATTCAAAGGAGACTTCATCGGAATCCGGGAGATGCGGAAGCATGTTGCCTGGTATACAAAGGGAATGAAAGGTTCTGCAAAACTCAGGGATGCGATCAATCAGGTGGAATCTTATGAGGAACTGGAAGTACTTCTGGACAAAGCAATCGTATAATGTACAAAAATGCTGAAAATAAAGGAAAAACGGGTACTTGCAAGCGATAAAAAGATTGACATAAAACATGCATTTATGTATAATAATGAAATTGTGAAAGTATCATTATTCTATGACAGATTAATTATTCAGATAGATGATTCAGGCATAAAAATGTCAGAGTAATATGGAACAGAAAAAGGAGCAGGAGACAGATGGAAGCAAAGAAAAAATTACTTACTTATGCTGGTTTAAAAGCACTGGAAGATGAACTTGAGAACCTCAAGGTTGTAAAACGTAGAGAGATTGCCCAGAAGATCAAAGAAGCAAGAGAACAGGGAGACTTATCAGAGAATGCAGAGTACGATGCAGCAAAAGATGAACAGAGAGACATTGAAGCACGTATCGAAGAACTGGAAGCAATTCTTAAGAATGCAGAAGTTGTAGTAGAAGACGAAGTTGATTTTGATAAGATTAATATCGGATGTACGGTAAAAGTATTCGACATCACATTTGATGAAGAGATGGAATTCAAACTGGTTGGTTCTACAGAAGCGAACAGTCTGGAAGGAAAGATTTCCAATGAATCACCGGTTGGCCAGGCATTGATGGGAAAACAGATCGGAGATGTCGTAACTGTAGAGACACAGGCTGGAGTAATGGAGTACAAGGTACTGGAGATCAGCCGTTCATTATAACATTATAAAATTAAGAGACAGACGGGCATCCGTCGAAGAATAACCAGAATACATGACTCAGGCCTCTCTTACACGGGAGGTCTGAATTCGGATAAGGAAGGAGAATAAAAAAGTGGCTAAGCAGCAGAACAACGGACAGGAACAGGACGTGAACCAGTTAAGAAAGGTTCGACGTGAGAAATTAGCAGACCTTCAGCAGAATGGAAAAGATCCATTTCAGATTACAAAATTCGATCAGACACATCACTCATTGGAAGTGAAGAGTCTGTATGAAGCACATGAAGCAGAACTTTTAAAAGACCACCAGACACCAGACGTAGAGGGAATGGATGAAGAGCAGGCGAAAGAGGTTCTGAAGAAAGATTATGAAGAGAGAAGAAGCATTATGGATGCCAATCCGATTCATGTATCTATCGCAGGACGTATGATGTTCAAGAGAGTTATGGGTAAGGCTTCTTTCTGCAATATTCAGGATCTGCAGGGAAGCATCCAGGTATATGTTGCAAGAGATGCGATCGGAACAGACTCTTATGCAGATTTCAAACGTTCTGATATCGGTGACATTTTCGGATTAGAAGGATTTGCTTTCAGAACAAGAACAGGAGAGATTTCTATCCATGCAGAGAAGATGACACTTCTTTCTAAGAGTTTACAGATCCTTCCGGAGAAGTTCCACGGATTAACAGATACAGATACACGTTACCGTCAGAGATACGTAGACCTGATCATGAATCCGGAGTCAAAAGAGACATTTATCAAACGTTCTAAGATCATCAAAGAGATCCGTAACTTCTTAGATGGACGTGGATTCATGGAAGTAGAGACTCCAATGCTGGTAAGCAATGCAGGTGGAGCAGCTGCAAGACCATTCGAGACACATTACAATGCGCTGAATGAAGATGTTAAACTCCGTATTTCTCTGGAATTATACTTGAAGAGACTGATCGTCGGAGGACTTGAGAGAGTATATGAGATCGGACGAGTATTCCGTAATGAAGGTGTAGATACACGTCACAACCCGGAATTCACACTGATGGAATTATACCAGGCATATACAGACTATGAGGGAATGATGGAACTGACTGAGAGTATGTTCCGTTACCTTGCAGAAAAAGTGTGTGGAAGCGCAGTTATCAGCTACAACGGAACAGTCATCGATATGGCAAAACCATTCGAAAGAATTTCTATGATCGATGCTGTTAAGAAGTATGCGGGTGTTGATTTTGCAGAAGTTAAGACAGACGAAGAAGCCAAAGCATTAGCAGATGAGCATCATGTAGAATATGAAGAACGTCACAAGAAGGGTGACATCCTGAACCTCTTCTTTGATGAGTTCTGTGAAGAAAAGATGATCCAGCCAACATTTGTAACAGATCATCCAATCGAGATTTCACCACTGACAAAGAAGAATCCAGAAGACCCGAATTATGTAGAGCGTTTTGAGTTATATGTATACGGACGTGAGATGTGTAATGCATACTCAGAGTTAAATGACCCGATTGATCAGAGAGAACGTTTTGCAGCACAGGAAGAAGCATTTGCAGCCGGTGATGAAGAAGCGAACCATACAGATGAAGATTTCCTGAATGCACTGGAGATCGGTATGCCGCCAACAGGTGGAATCGGATACGGAATCGACAGACTGGTAATGCTGCTGACAGATGCTCAGGCTATTCGTGATGTGTTATTATTCCCGACAATGAAGTCACAGGGCGCTTCCAAGAACGAAGCAAACAATGCGGCACAGGCAGCACCGGCTGT
>CAKRCY010000023.1:0-33106 GCA_934309195.1 uncultured Dorea sp. | reverse complement strand
ACGAATGTCACAACTTCCAGACGGTCGCCGTCTTTTAACATGGTATCGGAATAGCTGTATTTCGGAAGAATATCTCCGTTTAACTCTACAGCGATTCTTTTTACCTGATACTGATTCTGTTCCAGATATTCTGCAACAGTAGTATCCTTTGTCAGATTGATTTCTTTTCCATTTACGATAATCATGTGTTCTCCTTTCCCGGATCATACTTTCAAAAAATCCACTGTTAAATCATATATCAAAACCTTTCGAAAGTACTTGTCAGATAAAAAAAGAGTTCACGAAGTAAATACACCCGTGGTGGTGCACCCCTTCGTGAACTCTCGTTCACTCTCAACTTATCCGATATTCTATTGTTCCTGATTTACGTCACATAGCAACAAAAAAGAGAGATACCAACTAAATGCATCTCTCCTAAAATCTACGTTATACATTCCTACGTTGGCATTATCCAAATCAGGTATATGGGTCGAAGTTCTTAACTTCCTCTCAGCCTAGTACACAAGCTCCCCGTGTTTTATCTACATATTTAATTATAGAAACTCTTGCACGAAATGTCAACATGGGGGACGGAGTTTCTGGCTTTTTTTGTGTCCCTAATGGCATACCATAATCATATATCCATTATATCAATTATAGTTTTCACTTATTTTTATCACAGTTGTATAATTTATTCGAACGAAAATATGAAAGGAAGCGCTTTACTATGAAGGAAAAAACACTTTTTCCCAGAGAAGAAAAATCAGAAATATTATTCAAAAAAATATCCGAAGATAAATGGGCATGCGAAAAACTGATGGAAACATTCTGCAGTTATCTGTTCAGCAATGATGGTGTCGATCTTCCCGACTCGCCATCTTCTACAGAATTTGCACGGGCTCTTTTTAATTCCTACCGCAACAGGGATTTGTCGGCATTTCTGATGGCTATCTGTCAGAATACAGTCTTTGATCTTTTGAGAAATGCATTCCTGGTTCCCTATCGGTTCAATGCCGACGGTAGACCGAATCCTATAATTATGACAGATGAAAAAGGAGTTTTACTTCCTGAATACAAGAAATCGATTCACGAACGAGAGTACCGTCATTTTCATGAAGTTTATACAGCACTCGGATTTCCAAAGAATATTTTCCTGGCACAGGCATACCGCTACAGCCATTCCTATACATCCGATAACATGGAACCGGAACAAAATATTCTGGGAAAAAATAACGGTGTGCTGCTGATCCGTGAATTACCGGATACCGTGAAATTAAAAGAAACCGAAGCAGAAGCTTATTCTGCTATTCTGGATATTGTCATAAAGCTTCAGAAAGAACTTCCGATGTCCTATGTGTTCTACGGACAGGATTCTCTCGTTGAAGATAATACCCGATATGATGAACTCGGAGTCTTCCTTCCGAATTCACATTTCTTAAAAAACCTGGAACGCCACGTTTCCAAAGCAGAGGCGATTATTTATGCAGACAACTAACTATGTTGACATTATGGAAAAAAATCATATGGAGATTCCATGGCACGACTATGCCAATGACGATAGTAATGTGCTGATCGCAGAAGCCGGATTGATAGAGAAAGCTTCTGTTATCGGTCGTGTAGGCTTAATCATGCTCTCCTGCGGAACAGGTGCATGGCGTGTACGAACTTCTATGAACAGGCTTTCCAAAGAGCTTGGTGTAACCTGTACCGTTGACGTTGGGCTAATGTCCATTGCATTTAACTGTTTCGATGGAAACGATTGTGTTTCTCAGTCATTAAGTATTGCGAATACAGGTGTGAATACATCCAAGCTTTACCGCATGGAACAATTCGTAGATCATTTTCCGGAAGAAGAAGCCCATATGACCGGTGAAGATATCCATAAACGATTGGATGAAATCGAAGAAATCCATGCTCTTTATTCTCCTGCAAAACTGGGGCTCGCTGCAGCTCTTGCCTGTTGCGGTTTTACATTTTTGCTTGGCGGCGGACCGATTGAGATGATGCTTGCATTCATCGCCGCCGGCATTGGCAACTTCATCCGTACCAAATTGATCAAACATCATTATACATTATTCCTGAATATTGCAGTATCTGTGTCTGCGGCATGTTTTACTTATGCGGTCTTTCTGAAGCTTGCAGAACTGATCTTTCACATTCCGGAACTTCACGAAGCCGGTTATATCTGCTCCATGCTATTCATCATCCCCGGATTTCCATTCATTACAAGCGGGATTGACCTCGCCAAGCTGGATCTCCGTTCGGGACTGGAACGGCTTACTTATGCGATTATTATTGTCATGGTAGCGACTTTATTTGCCTGGATCATGGCTTTACTTCTGCATCTGGAACCGGCCGATTTTACGGCACTGCATCTGAGTGCTGCTGCCCGTCTTATCTTCCGTGTAATTACAAGCTTTTGCGGAGTATTCGGTTTCTCGATCATGTTCAACAGTTCTTACTCTATGGCCGCAACAGCCGCTTTTATCGGTGCTATTGCTAATACCTTCCGGCTTGAACTTGTTGATTTCACTCATATTCCACCGGCTGCCGCTGCATTCATTGGCGCCCTGACCGCTGGATTGCTTGCCTCTTTTATTAAGAAGAGTAACGGTTATCCGCGAATCTCACTTACTGTGCCTTCCATTGTAATCATGGTTCCGGGGCTTTATCTGTACCGTGCGATTTATAATTTCGGGATCATGTCTCTGACGGATGCGGTTTCGTGGTTTACTTCTGCGATCATGATTATTGTGATGTTGCCGCTCGGACTTATATTTGCGAGAATTTTGACGGATCATACATTCCGGTATTGTACATAAATTCTTTCTATATTTATAGAATTTCTTTACTCTCTCCTTAAATCCAACAGGGACAGGAAAAAGCCATTTTTCCCGTCCCCATTGATTACAGCATATGTGCTCTTAACTCTTCCGGTGTCATCTGAGACAGCATAGCCGGTGCGATATCGAATACGCTTCTTGCTCCTGATTCACCTTTCTGTGAAAGTCTGTGTGCCGCACGTGCATAAGCCACCAGAACACTTCCTGTGAATTCCGGATTGGAATCCAGTTTCAGAGAATATTCGATCACATGCTTGTTGCCTTCACATCCAGTCTCTCCTGTACGGATCACGAATCCACCGTGAGGCATCTTGCTGTGGTTTTCTTTTAATTCTTCTTCTGTGATAAATGTTACGGTTGTATCATATTCATCGAAGTAGTTTGGCATTGTCTTGATCGCTTCTTCGATTGCTGCTTTGTCTGCGCCTTCTTCTGCAACTACATAACACTCTCTTAAATGTTTCTGTCTTGTTGTCAGTTCCGGTTCGCTTCCGCTTCTTACCTGATCAACAGCTGCTTCGATCGGTACCGTATACTGGATACCGTTCTTTACACCTTCGATACGGCGGATTGCATCAGAATGTCCCTGGCTGACACCTTTGCCCCAGAACGTATAAGTGCTTCCCTGTACCAGAATAGACTCTGCATACAGGCGGTTCAGTGAGAACATTCCAGGATCCCAGCCTACTGAGATGATGCTGACATTCTTTCCTTCTTTTGCTGCTTTGTCTACATTTGCAAAATACTCCG
This sequence comes from uncultured Dorea sp., assembly GCA_934309195.1. GTDB lineage: Bacteria > Bacillota > Clostridia > Lachnospirales > Lachnospiraceae > Dorea_A. The sequence continues at coordinate 29,534 of CAKRCY010000023.1, read as the reverse complement.
GAATCTTTGCGTGTGTGTCAAAGCTGTCGATCGTGTTGAAAGATGCAGCTACCTTAGGTCCGATCACCGGAAGGTCTGTTGCTGATCCACCGCAGAGAATCATAACATCGATCTCATCTTTCATAGCTTCCATGTCGTCAAAGTGCTTTACTTCTGCTCCTTCTGTCTGGATCTTGACACTTGCAGGATCTCTTCTTGTAAATACTGCTTTTAATTCCATATCCGCATTACGCTTAATAGACTGCTCTACTCCGCGTCCGATGTTACCATATCCTACGATACCAATTCTGATTTTATCCATGTTTCTACCTCTCTTCTTTGATTCATATCTTTGTAAATTATATCATAGATTCTTTTCACAACAATCCTTTTCTTTTGCAAATTTATCCCATCTCATTATAATGTGCATAGATTCCGCCCTGCTTTAACAGTTCTTCATGCGTTCCCCTCTCTGCAATTCCATTATCTGCCACCACAAGAATCTCATCTGCGTTACGGATCGTAGATAATCTGTGTGCGATCGTGATCGTTGTCCGGTTCTTTGCAAGCTCTTCCAGACTCTTCTGTATCCAGCGTTCACTCTCATTATCCAGCGCACTTGTCGCCTCATCCAGAATGAGAATCGACGGATTCTTCAGAAATACTCTGGCAATCGAAATTCTCTGCTTTTGTCCTCCGGAAAGTCTCGTGCCTCGTTCTCCGACAAATGTATCATATCCATCTGGAAGCTCCATGATGAAATCATGGATATTCGCTTTTCTTGCCGCTTCTTCGATCTCTTTCATTGATGCCCCCGGCTTACCATAAGCAATATTTTCTTTAATACTTCCACAGAACAGATATACATCCTGCTGCACCAGTCCGATCTGATTACGCAGGCTTTCCAGTGTCAGATCTCTGACATCTTTTCCATCAATCGTGACACGGCCTCCCGTGACATCATAGAATCTCGGAAGCAGTGAACAGATCGTCGTCTTACCGCTGCCGGAAGGTCCGACCAGCGCTACCGATTTTCCCGCAGGAATATCAAATGTAACATTTGAAAGAACCGGCGTATCATCATCGCTATAGTGAAATGATACATTTTCATAAGAAACATGTCCGTTTACTTCTTCTATTGGTTCTGCATCTGGTGCATTTACAATCTCCGGTTCTGTCTCTATCACATCCAGAAATCTCCGGAATCCGGACAGTCCTTTCTGCATCATCTCGGTAAGCTCTACCAGAATCTGTATCGGACTGATAAAGATACCGATATAAAGCGCATACATCGCAAGATCCACTGCTTCCATCTTCCCCTGTGCGATCAGCCAGCCGCCGAATACCAGCGTGATCAGATACATCATCCCCTGAAAGAATAAGTTGCCGCTCATAAAACTTCCCATGCACTTATAGTTTGCATCCTTGGAAATCAGGAATCCCTGATTACTCTTTTTAAACTTCTCCCGCTCAATCTCTTCATTTGCAAAAGACTGTACGACACGGATTCCTGCCAGTGTATCCTGAAGACTGGAATTGACATCCCCGATCTTCCGCCGGTTATCCATGAATGTCGCCTGCATTCTCTTGTTCTGTCCATAGGAGAAAACCAACATGAACACTACAAGAACTAAAAGCAGAATCGCAAGTCTCCAGTTGATCAGGAACAAAAATACAAACGATCCGACAATCTTAATCAGTGAAATAAATAAGTTCTCCGGTCCATGATGTGCAAACTCCGAGATATCGAAAAGATCTGATACCAGCTTACTCATCATCTGCCCGGAATTATTCTGGTCATAATATGAAAATGACAGTTTTTCATAGTGCTCAAAAAGCTGCTGCCTCATATCGCGTTCCATATTGGCTCCCATCATATGTCCCTGATAGCTTACATAATATTTACAAAGCGCCTGTAATATATAAATTGCAAGCAATCCTGCCCCAATCGGAAGCAAGGCATGCAGTATGTGATCTGCTGATTCTGTAAACAACGTCTTCGTAAGCGTACGTAAAATCTGTGGAAATGCGAGATCCACCAGACTTATGACTGCCGCACAGATCAGATCCAGAAAGAATACCGCCTTATACGGGGCATAATACCGAATGAATTTTTTCATTGTATGCATTGTATATTCCTACCTTTTCCTCTAAACTCAATCCTTTATATTATAAGATATCCCAGATGAATTTGAAACCATTAAACACCTTTATAAGAAATTTTCTCTATCTCATATACTCCAAGTAATTTCAAAAGCTCTGTATGCGGATATTCCTGATTCTTCTGATATACATCCACATAATTCATGGCCGCCCCGCCGTCCATATATGCCGGAAATAAGAATCCACATTCCGGTTCTCCCGGTTCGTAATCTCCACTTACCGGACAGATGGCACAGATTAAGTATTCAAACATTTCTTCAGATTCACCCTGACGGACATGATCTTTCCCTTTTGCCGGAATATCGTATCGGTCATGAAATACGAAAATGGCATAGTCTCCCTCTGACTGATATCGTTCACCAACAATTTCATAAAAAGTCTCCATCAGTGCATCATTTTTCAGACCGCACGCACGCATTCCCATTAACAGTTTCCACATACTGTCGCCTTTCGTCTTCTCATCGGAAAATGCATATTCTTTCAGATTTTTATTCGTATCTGCAAATGGAATGAATTTTGCTATCTGTAAATTTTTTTCTTTCTCATCCGGACTCAATTTCAAAAATCCGGTATTAAATGTTCCGTCTATATATCCATCCCGGTCCAGATATCCTCCGGCAATTCTTGTCATGGATGTTCGCTTTACTGTCATTCTTCTGGTCAGTGCCAGCATATCTTCTCTGTTAATCATTTTATTTTCCACCGCAATTAATCATTTAATTCTATTCTTACAAGATCCTGATGTGGATTGGTCTTCGCCAGCCCGATCTCCGATACCGTAACTTCCATCGGTACGAATTGTTCCTGCATAACTGCAAATGCTTCCTGCATCTGCTCTTTTGAAAGCTTCTTTCCCAGTGTGATATGAGGAAACCACTGCATTGGCTGATAATACCGGCTCATTCTGACTTCCGGAATATTCTTTACCATATCATGTACCTGTTCAACCATATCTTCCAGATACAGATTCAGAACCGGTGTCACATACAGTACATATGGCAATAACACTCCGACAGAGACCAATTGGATCTGCCCTTTGGTCAGGGACCTCTCCAGCTGTTCCATCACCTCTGTCAATTTTTCTTCCTCTCTTGCCTCTACAAACATAATTGTCAGATGAGGTGGAACGTGATTGTCCGTCATAAAAGTATTTCCTGTCTTTTGTGCAATCTTATTGATATAATCAGAAATTATTTTATTACTTTTATCATCAAAATACACCGATACCAGATACATTTTATCTTTCACCTCTTATTTCGAAGTTATTTTTTCATAATATAGTTTACAACGTATATTTTAAAATGTAAAATGCTTATGCTCGATAGTAAGATATAGTTAAAACATATATTCTTACCTCCATTTGTAACCTTTCCATATTTTCATTTGTATTATAAGTGAAAGGCCTTAAGAAATGAACATCTGTTTTCCCACTAACACCAAAAAGGAGTACTCATGAAACCAGCAACACAAGTTTTAATCGAACGATATCAAAAGCATCTGTATGCGATTGCATTTAATATATGCAGGAACCAACAAGATGCAGAAGATGTCGTTCAGGATACATTTATTCAGTATCACACATATAAAAAAGAGTTTGATACAGAAGAACATATCCGTGCCTGGCTGATCCGGGTTGCGATCAATAAAGCAAAGAATATCACCCGCTCATTCTGGCACAGAAATAAATGCAACTTAGAAGAATATATGGAAACATTAACCTTCGAAACACCGGAATCAGAAACTCTGTTTGACACAGTAATGAAACTTCCTGAAAAATACCGAATTGTCCTGCATCTCTTTTACTATGAAGATTATACAACACAAGAGATCAGTGATATCCTGCATCTTTCTGTCAGCAATGTAAAGACCCGGCTTTCCCGCGGACGTGCTCTTCTCAAAGAAACCTTAAAGGAGGAATGGAACGATGACGAATAAAGAAAAATACAAGCAGACTTTTGATACACTTTCCGCCTCCGTCAATTTTTCCCTGGAGGTAGACAAAATGAGTATCTTAAATAGGAAGCACAAATTAAAAACAATAGCAGCCGCAGTTGCCGCATGCCTGATCGTAACAGCCGGAACCGGAACAGCCTACGCATCCAATCTTGGCGGAATTCAACGTAAAGTCCAGCTCTGGATCCACGGAGATCAGACAACTGCTACTTTAACAATCAATTCTGATGGTTCTTATAATGGAACTTATGCCGATAAAGATGGCAAACAAAAAGAATTTGGCGGAGGCGGCGTTGCATTTAACCCGGATGGATCCGAGCGCAGCCTTACAGAAGAAGAAATTATGGAAGAACTAAATGCTCCGGATATAGAATATGAAAAAGATGGTTCCGTCATCCTGTATTACAAAAATCAGTCCATCGATATCACACACAAATTCAACAAAGATAATATCTGCTATGTGAAACTGGTTGATGGTGATGACTCTTTATATGTCACAGTGAAATATAACAATGGATATGCTTCATCTCCAAATAAATATATTTCTCCATGGGAGTTCAATTAGCTTGCTCTTCCAACTGAAATACTTTATATTAATATACGGATGGCTCTCCTGCTGTCCGTATATTTTTATACAAAAATATGCAAGCGAGGCTGTCATTGACAGGTTCTCTGTATCCATTATCTATCTAGAAAGGATTTTGCACAATTATGAATGACCATACACATACCGATAAAACTTTACAGGGCAATAACAAGATTGAATCTGCCATTGCAGCTCTTCAACAGGAACCATCTCAGGAAATGCTTGCTCATACTCTAACTGTCATCCGCCGGCGTATGAATGAACACGGCGAACTGATTATCGCAATTGATCCTTCTTCCGCTGCTTCCGGCCTCCAGGTACAGGCGATCCAAACCGATGATGGCCGCAAATGGTGGGCGGCATTTACTAGCTTCGATGAAGAACTCAAAGGTTCCGGAAGCGTAATGTCTACATTTCTTACTGATATGAAACAGTTATTTAGTTCTGCCATTACAACCGATAACATTCAGGGTATCATCCTTAATCCTTGGAACCGGACGATTATGTTGAATAAAGTACTGTTGAGAATTATTTTAGGGGAGATTTCTACTTAATTAAACCCGATCAGACGTCTTGCAACTGTATACGCCAGCGATGATATCTTACGTCCTGATTTTCCCGGAATATTCATAGTCTGTCCGAGGATTCCATAGCGGATCTTTATAAAACTGCGCAGATCTTTCTTCTTCAGATACTGCCATAATTCCTTTTTCTTCTCCAGATTTTCTTTATTCTTGGAACGGATACAAAGAATAGAAGAAACTGTCATCATGATTGCCAGATAATTCAACATATACTGTCTTAATTTCTTACTTCCGATGTTTTTCAACTGATACATATCAATCATTGTCTTTGTGACAAATATCTGCTGATCCAGCCTTTTGATCATTACTTTCTCATTAACCGACTGATCCTCGCGTCCGATAAAATATCTGTAAAAATCTACATCCATATAGTAAATCTTTCGCACATGTGGAAGTGGATAATATACATAAATATTGTCCACATAGAATGTATGCTTCGGCAGATGAAGCTGGATTAATTTCAACATATCGGTGCGATAGATAACTGAATGCATCAGAATATACTGATCCAGATGAAAATGTCCCATATCATCCCAACGGAAAATCTCATCCTGCGGCAATACATTGCGGTAATGGATTACTTTCTTGTGCGCTGCTCCAACTTTCTCGTATACATAGTTGGCAATCAGCATATCCAATTCCATTGCATCTTCTTCCATATGGCGTAACACTTCCAGAATTTTATGAAGTGCATCTTCATCCACCCAGTCATCACTGTCTACAACCTTAAAATATTTGCCGGTGGCATATGTCAGTCCGGAGTTTACAGCATCTCCATGTCCACCATTTTCCTTGTCTACTACTTTAACAATTGTAGGATATTTTTCCATATAGTCGTGAGCAATCTCTGATGTTCTGTCTTTTGATCCGTCATTTACGATAATAATTTCAACGTCTTCTCCACCCGGAAGAATACTTTCTATCGCATGAGCCATATAGTCCTGTGAATTGTAACACGGAATGGCAAAAGAAATATATTTCATTCTTCTTTTCTCCTCTTTCTTCAAAATTGACTTCTATTAGTATAATCTATTTTCCTCTGTTTTCCAACAAAATCTTTGTAAAATCCCGTGTTCTGTAAAGTTTAAAATGTAATTAGAAAATAAAACAACAGTTGAACAGAGTTCACACGTATGAACTTTACAAGAAAAGAGGTTTTGAGAAATGGCAAAAACAGAAAAGAAAGAAATTACCGCAAAATCAATTACAGAAAAATTACAAGATGTGGAAGAAAAGAAAACAAAAGCACAGTTAGCAAATGACAAGAGACTTTATAACAAGTTTCTTAAGCAGATAGATACGGCATATGGAAAAGCAGAAAAAGCATATCTTGATATTGCTATTGCTATTCATTCTATCTACAAGAAAGAACTTTATAAAGTTGAGAACTTCAAAAACATCTATGATTTTGTGAAAGAAAAATATAATTATTCACGTGGCACTTGCAACAAGTACATAAACATTTGTGAACGCTTCGGTGTTACTGGTGAAACGGGTACAGTTGTTGGACTGCAAGATAAGTATGCAGAATATGGCGTGTCACAGCTTGGCGTTATGCTTTGCTTTCCGGATAATTTGTTGGAACAGGTTGAGCCGTCAATGTCTGTTCGGGCATTAAAGCAACTTGCGGAAGATTATCAGAATAGTTTATCTGACCAAAGACAAGCTATTGAAACTGAGAATAAAAAAATGATTGATACAGTTATCGGTGATACAGAAGAATCTGCAATGAACGAGCCGGATTCTACGGATGTAGAAGTTATGAATAAAAGCACATTTGTGTGTCAAGCGTCTACGATGAATGAGTTGCTTGGTCTTCAAGAAGTTGTGGAAGATACATTTAAGGATATTTTAAAAGAACATCCACAGGCTAAAATCAGAGTAAACATTGTTTATTAATTACTGAAAGCCCTTTTTAGGGCTTTCCCCTCAAGGTAACAAAACATTCACATAAAGTTACAAGTAAATTTATTAACGCCCGAAATACTGGGTTGATGAAAAGGAGAAAAATATTATGAAAATTGCAGTTAAAACAAAAGAATCAGTATTAGTTATCGATAAGTCAAAAAAAGACTGGGAAATGAACGGACGCAAGGGAACGGCTTATAAAGCTATCTGTCATCATAAAGATGGTGACGAAGTACAGGTCGATGAAATCCGTATCACAGAAAATGTCTACAATGCATTAAAGCCAATGACACGTTATTTCTTTGATGGTGATGTGGATGTAAAGAACGGGCGGTTTGAAGTCACTTTTGCCAATGAAGATAAAGGTTCTTCTGCTAAATAGTTCATACGTGTGAACTATTTAGCTTGAACATACAATCCCCCGCGCTGTCGGTGCGTAAAGCGTGGGGGATGATGTGATGAACTATCTACTATCTCCCTGTTTGTTCTCTTCGAGGTCAGCGGTTGCGTAGCAATGCCACAGGCAACGGTGTACCTAACAGGGCGGAGGGTTGCTGTGGCAAGCGTCATCCTTGTGAAGTCCTAGGCTTTTGTTAAAAACTCATAAAACCTTAACCAACTGTTGTCCTGTCCAATCCTAGGTAACGGACAGGTTAATAACGGGATGTAGCTTATAGGGAGAGCACTGAGCGCGCGCATTAACTATGTACAGAAGATTCCGGTTCGATTCCGGACATCCCGATTTATCAATAATAAAAGGAGTATGCAGATGGATGAGAAAGATATTGTGGAAACTTCAAAAGATAACAATGAAGATATATCATCTTCTAAAGTTTCTGACGTAGAGGGAAAAAAAGAAGAACAGACGCAAGAAGTTCAGACATCTGAACCCGAACAGCAAGCGCAGATGCAAGATTATACGGAACTTGTTGAACAGGTTCAATATATCAATCAACGTTTAGATACTATGACAAATGTTTTAATAGTTACAATGATTGCTCTTGGTATGGTTGTTGGGATTATTGCTTGCGATATCTTTTCAAGATATTTCAGAAGTTAGGGGTTGTATATATGAATATAGATATTTTTCAATTGTCGTTATCTGACTGTGGTCAGTTGTTTTGTGGTTCAATCCCTGTGGGGTTCATCTTAGGGTGTTTTCCGATGCTGATAGGTGTAACCATTCACGGGTTGATAAATATATTTAAGAAAGTTTAGGAAAGGAGAAAAAGTGTTATGGAAGCAATTACAACAGCTTTAACAACGAGTTTTTCAACTGTAGCAACTTCGCTTATTGATGTGATTGGTGATATTATCCCAATTGCTCTTCCTGTGGTTGGTGCTATGATCGTTGTCACTCTCGGCATTAGAATTTTCAGGACAGTTGTTAAGAGTCATTAATGTCGCAATGTAGGGGAAGTGGTTGGAGAATATCTCTGACCACTTTTTTTTTAGAAAGGAAGTGGGTAAATGTGAAAGATAAGATAAAGCAAAGATTTAAAAAAATCGTTCCATATATATTAATAGCGGTTCTTTCTAGTACGGCTGTCTTATTCAGTTATGATAAAGGAAATGAAGTACACGCAATGGTTGGAGTTGATGATGTGGCTTTAGCCGGATTAGTTACAGCTATATTGATGTCTTACGGTTATGTGACTTTAGATTATTATAACAATACTGACGGTTCAAGCGCACTTGCTGATGATTGGGAAGAATCCTATGACCAAGCACGTTTTCAGGTATTAAATGGTGGCGGTTCGGGTGATAACAATGACGATGATAATGACGATGATTGGGAAGATACTGACGGTGATGGAAAAATCACTGAAAAAGACATTCCAAAATTTAATCAATTGTATAATCCAACTTCGGGTGCGGCGGCGGCTGGTGCAACATTTTTAATTACTGCAAACGCGGGAAAGTTACTTGCGCCTATTGTTTCTGAATTTATAATGTCTCGTTATGCCAACGGTGATACTTCTAATGTCGAATGTTTAAATGATGCATCTTTGCAAATGCAAGAATATCTTGATAAACAAAATATTGATTTATCATCATATAAATATCTTATGAAAAAATTTTATTTTTGTGAAGATTATTATGAGTTTGACCTTTATGCTACTAATAATGGTTATGTTTGTGAAACTGACTCTTTTTTCTTTAATTTAATTGATAAAAATTCTTTACATATTTTTATTAGGCGTACGTTGGGTGGTGGCACTAGGTACGATTATTCTAAAGTATATGAACGCTCTTCTAGTTCTACTGGTGCGAGAAATCGTGATTCTTTTGCTGATTATTTTTTATGGAATGGTCCTTTTTTTGATAATTTAACAGACGAAAAATTATATGAAAGTGGTGATTTTTCCCACGTTGATTGGGTAAACCCTGATATTGGGGATGGTTTTGATACGAAAGGAAATTTAGAACTTTTACCCCCTCCGCATTTAACTGATGTATCATCCTATAATATTCCAACGCAACAGGCGTTACAAGATTTATTAAATAATCTTAATAATCCTAATCTTTTGCCGGAACAACAAAAACAAACATTGCTTGATTTTATCAATAATTTAGGCAATAAACCCGACCCCGACACGGGAAAAGATCCCGATAAAAATCCCGACCCCGACCCGAACCCGAATCCCGACCCGAACCCGAATCCCGACCCGAACCCGAATCCCGACCCGAACCCGAATCCCGACCCGAACCCCGATACTGGAAAAGATACCGATAACAATACGTTTACGGCTGATTTGAAAGAACTTTTTCCTTTCTGTATTCCTTTTGATATAGTTGATTGTTTTAGGCTTTTTAATGCAGATCCGGAAACTCCACGGGTTAAGTTCCCGATACATTTCGGAATTGTTGATAAGAATTATACATTTGATATAGATTTGAAAGATTTTAATGATGTTGCGGGGGTGTGTCGTACTTCTTTTCTTATTTTGTTTATAGTTGGTTTGGGGTTTGCTACTTCTAAAGTTATTAAATGGTAAAAAAGGGGGGATTGTATTGAATCCAAGATTTATCCAAGGAATATTATTTGCTATGGTTTTTATTTTTTTATTTGTGGTTTTATTAAATGTGCCTTATTTAGGTTTTGTGGGATTTCTTGTTTATATTCCTTTGCTTTATCTATTTATTGATTCATAAAAAGGAGGTTTATTATGTTAAGTTTTATGTCTGAATTATTGACAAAATTTTTAGATTGGGTATTGGCTTTATTGCCGCATAGTCCTTTTCAGTCTTTTATTAAAGCGTGCAGTGATTTGCCTGCTCTTGGTTGGCTTAACTGGTTTATTCCTATTGGACAGATTATTGCAATTTGTGAGGCTTGGCTTGTTGCTATCGGGTTGTTTTATTTGTATTCTATAGTACTTCGTTGGATTCGTGCGATTGAATAGAAAGGTTGGTGTCTATGTGGTTTGATGATGAGTGTATTCATTCTTGTTCGAATTGTAAATACGGTGATAAAGAGATTGAATATAGAAAATGTAGCAACTGCCTGTTGACGTATTCTTTGACGGGCGAAAAATATGTAGATTGGGAAAGTGAAGAAAGGGGTAAGATATATGATTTATTTATACAGTGGTACTCCCGGCTCGGGCAAGTCGTTGCATACTGCAAGTGTGGTTTATTGGTCTTTAAAAAGAGGTACACCCGTCATTGCTAATTTTGCAATTAATACAGAAAAGATAAAAGGGAAAAAAGCGGATTTTATTGAAAAATCAAATGATGAACTTTCGCCGGACTATTTGATAAATTATGCATTGAATTATGCGAATGGCAAGCGAATTAAAGAGGGCAGTTTGTTGCTTGTGATTGACGAATGTCAGTTGATGTTTAATGCTCGTGAATGGAATGTAAAAGGGCGTGCAGAATGGCTTTCATTTTTTACACAGCATCGTAAATTTGGTTATGATATTATTCTTGTCGCACAATTTGACCGTATGATAGATAGGCAGATACGTGCATTGATCGAATATGAACAGGTTCATAGAAAAGTAAGTAATTTTGGCATAAAGGGAAAGATTCTTTCTCTTATAATGGGCGGTAATGTATTTGTTTCTGTAAAGGTTTGGTATCCTTTGAAAGAAAAAACTGGTTCTAACTTTTTTCATGCACGTAAAAAGTATTATAGTCTGTATGATACGTTTAGTATGTTCGGTTCTGGAACGGGTGGGGGTACGGGGTCTCCACCCGTGACAGAGCCGGACTTGTTAGCGGTTCAGCCGGATAATAACGCTTGCGTACTTGACAATAACAACACTTAACAGTCACTAACTAACGGGGAAAGCAAAAAATGGGTAGTTATAACTTAAAAGTTTATGAGTATACGGATAGTGTGCAGTTGCGCTTGTATAACCAATCTTTAACATATGATGAAAAAGTTTCGTCTGCTCCATTGATTGAACCAGTTGAACCAATGAAAAAAGTTCACACGTCTGAACTTTCAGAAGAACGCAAAGAAAAAAGTGCTTTAAGTAGTATGTCTCGTACTGTTTCATCTATTTATGAAATATCAAGGGCGAATACTTGGGATTATTTTGTTACATTTACATTTAATCGAAATTTGATTGATTCTTCTGATTATGATTTGCTATCTAGTAAAGTTAGTATTTGGTTGAATAATTTAAAAAAGCGTTATGCTCCCGATCTCAAATATTTAATAGTACCGGAACTACATAAAGACGGTATACATTATCATTTTCATGCGGTTATAGCGAACGTTGGGAATATACGTTTTGTTGATAGCGGTGTAAAAAAGAAAGGTCATATTATTTATAATCTTGACAACTGGAAGTTTGGATTCACTACAGCGTCTAAAGTATTAGATAGCGGTCGGATATCATCGTATATTACTAAATATATTACAAAAGATTTATGTGCCGTCAGTAAGAATAAAAAACGCTTTTGGTGTAGTAGGAATTGTGATAGAGCAAAAGTCCGTACATATAACATATCATATGAAAAGATATCTGAGTTTTTAGATGAAAATATAGAATTATTGAGACATACTTCTAGTATATCTGTAGATTCTTGTGGCTTAGAGGTAACATACATAGAAATGGCGAAAGGTGAAAAAGATGAATGTGGTGAAATTACAAAGGTTAAAAAGTGAAGTGGAAACACTGGCATATTTGAAAAAGCATGATGTTAATATAGCGAAAGTATACGGTGATGTAAATTGCACTCGTATATTACAGGATATAAATTTGCGATTGGATAACAATGAACAACCGTTTAGACATTTAACGGATGAAGAATATTTAATAGCAACAAATGTCTTTTCTTGACTAGAATTTGTCCTATGATATAATTTATATATATTATATCGGTGGGGGAAAATATGAAAAAAGAATCTTTCGATACACGTTTTGATGAAATTTGTAAAGAACGAAAAATTGAAAAAGAAAAAAAGAAAGAACTTTTCAACAAGAATATTCAATCTCATATAGTTTATATGGATGAATATGGAAAGGTTTACAAAAAAGAGATGCCGGAAAATCAAAAGAAAACTATTTATTTTGAAAACTTTTTGAAATGTATTTTGATTGGAATTATCTTGGCATTGTTAATTTATATTTTTTATGAATTAATTCCTGTATTTTATTATTTAACAAATTAAATAAAGCATATAAAAAATAGCTGTCAATGATTGCACTGCAACAACGCTTGTCATTGACAGCTATTTTTTATATGCTAAAATCCGCAAAAGGGGGAAAGCTTACTATGAAGAATAAATATTTAACAGAGATTGAAAGATATCAGATAGAAGCACTTTATAGAAAAGGGCATGCAGCAAAAGAAATTGCTGTGAGTTTGGGAAGATGTAAAGCAACGATTTATAATGAATTAAAGCGTGGTATGACTACTTTAATTGATACGCATTTGAAAGAATATTCGACATATTGTGCAGATGTAGCGCAACAGAAAGCTGTTTATAATGCCACTGCAAAAGGACGGCAATTAAAAATTGGAAATGATTACGCTTTTGTTGAATATATTAAAGATATGTTGTTGAATCAGAAATACAGTCCTTATGCGGTATTACAGAAGATAAAAGAAACTGGTTTAAATTTTCAAACAAGCGTTTGCAAGAATACATTATATAATTATATCCGTATGGGATTATTTGACGGTGTGTCAATGCAGTCTTTACCATGTCCACGAAAGAAAAAAATGGAATATGTAACACGTAGAAAAGTAGCACTCAATAATACGTTTTGTCGTTCTATAGAAGAACGGGATGAATCTATATTAAAACGTGATGAATACGGTCATTGGGAAATGGATACCGTAGTATCGGGGCGAAAGGGCAAAGGTGTTCTACTGGTATTAACTGAGCGTATGACAAGACAAGAACAGATACATAAAATTAATTCTAAGTCTCAAGAAGATGTTGTTAATTGCTTGAATCTGATAGAAAATAATATTGGTTCGGAAGATTTCAAGAAATATTATAAAACAATAACTTGTGATAATGGTACAGAGTTCTTAGATTCTGTCGGTATTGTTTCTTCTATTAATTCTAATGAAAAACGAACGGATTTGTATTATTGTCACCCTTATTGCAGTTCTGAGCGTGGAAGCAATGAAAATGCAAATAGATTGATACGGCGGTGGATTCCGAAAGGTTCGGATATATCACAGTATTCAGATGAATACATAAAACAAGTTCAAGATTGGTTGAATAATTACCCTCGTAAAATATTCAATGGTTTATCATCAAATCAATATAGAAAGCTATATTCTATCTAAAGTTCATACGTCTGAACTCTATATAGGCGCGGAAAAGCACGGAAAAATAGAAACATTCTCCCGTGCTTGCTTCAGTGTGTTCTTTTCGTCATTTTACACAATCAGTTGAAGAATCTGAAGTTTTCATTTTATGCACTTTGCTGATTATGTTTTATTTGTATACTATTTTCTAATTTCCTATTGACTTTTACATAAAATCCCGTGTTCACAATTTGTTCATTTATCTTTCAAAATTCTTTCACTACTTTAACATTCTTTCTTCATAGGTCTTTTTTATACTATAATCATCAAAGAAATACACAAGACATTATCTAGTATGTAAATACTATTTGGAATAAACTTTTTCATAATACATGCCGGGAATCGCGAAAGCGGTTACCCGGCATCCTCCCTTTTATGGAAAGATTCTACTTGTTTTTGTTGTCTGGCTGCATTTTTTTCAATATATTCCCCAATCTTTCTCTTTTCCAGAAGCCAATTCCCGTTAACATACCCGTGAGCATAATACCTGAACATAATATACTTTTACCATTTCTTTTGTTCATCTGTTCTTCTTTTAACTGCTCTTCTTTTTTTACCGCTTTCTCATTTCCATAAAAAATATATTTCTTTACAGGCTCTGTTATCTTCTGTAATAATGTTTTTTCCTGCTCTATCTGAAATCCAATCCGTGAGATCTGTTCATTGCCCGCAAGATCTTTTGCCTTTACTTCAACTTCATATGCTTTTGCTTCATCTACTTTACATTCATAAAGTCCCTTTTGCTTTTCACTCTTTTGCTTCGCTCCATTAATCTTAATGTATTCAATCTGATCTTCCGGATTTTCCGTTCGGATATAAAATTTTCTTTCCTTTTCATAGCTTTCTCCTTCTCTGATATTTTCAAATCTGATCACCGGCGGGGTATGATCAATTGTAAACCTTGCCTTTGCATCACTCTTATTGCCTGCAGAATCTACCGCTTCCACAACCAGTGTATGCATGCCTTCTTTCTCGATCTTCTCTCCCGAACGGTATACTGTATCATCTAATTTCATGGTGTACGTATAACTGGTAAAATCTTTGACCGATTCTCCGGCCGAATAATCCCATCGGAAGTATTTTAAATATTTTCCATCTAGTTCATCCACATGAACAATCACCGGATTTTCTTTGTCAATAATCACCTGTCGCTCCACCTGATTTTCATGTCCTGCCATATCAGCTGCATTCATTCTCAGTTTATATATTCCGTCTTCTGTAAGTGTCTGACTGCTTTCTTTTCTCATCTTTCCTGACTCATCCGACTTTCCTATCCGCCACTCTGTGATCTCTGTTTCTTCTTTTCTTCCGGTGATATCTTCCTTCGAAATATGTGCCTGCACAACCTGAAATATATTTTCCTCTTCTGCCAGATAGTTCACTTTAACCGGTTTACTGGTGATCATATAATCCTGTACTCCTTGTATAGCTGCCTCCGGAACATTCCTGTCAATATAGACCTTATCTGTCACTATCGTCTTATTTCCTGCAACATCTTTTACAATAAAAGTTACTGGAATTCCTTCACCATTCTTCGATTCTTCTTCCATTCGAAATATTTCTGTTTCTTTATTGCTTTTTCCAATTACTTTTTCTCCTGTTTTACAGATAATTTCCGCAATCTGACTTCCATTTAGCCCATCGGAAGATTCTACCCGGACTTCCGCAATATCTTTGTGCCATATCTCCGAACCTCCTGTTATTTCATAATGTACTACAGGTTTACTGCTATCTAGCCAGAATTCTTTTTGACTTTCTGAATTTTCTACCCGGTATCCTTTTTCATCTTCCATCCATATCTTCAATTCATTTCCGCCGTCTGTAAAATTCAATTGTTTCAACAGGAAGCTTTCATTTTGTCTGTCCAATATTCCTTCCTGCTGTTCATTATTTCCATTTTTGAAGAGATATCTTGTTGTCCCTCTTTTGCTCATATGTGTAATTCTTCCATCCGGACGATGAATATAGTATCCGTTTTCCCCATCTGGTTCGTTATATATAATCTGATAAGGTTTTATCGCTTCTTTTTCAGAGTCTTCTTCCGGATCTTTATCCTCTTTTTCAGAGTCTTTATCCGGATCCTTATTCTCATCCTTGTCTTCTTCCGGATCCTTGTCTTCTTCCGGATTCTTGTCTTCTTCCGGATCCTTATTCTCATCCTTGTCTTCTTCCGGATCCTTGTCTTCTTCCGGATTCTTGTCTTCTTCCGGATCTGTTTCTTTTTCTGCTTCTCTGTGATCTCCAGCCTCTGCCTGTACAATGCTTCCAACTGCTGACATATCTGCAAACTGTGAGCCTATGATCATTCCTGCTATTACAACCGTGATTGCTTTTTTTATCTTCCTACCCATACCTCTTCTCCTTCCATCTTGATCGCATATTCTTTCTGCAGCTTTTTAAATTCCTCCTGATCCGGCAGTTGTCCGTCATCTCTTACATACTCTTTGATCTTCATGGAACATTCTTCCCTGCTGACGGACGGATCTGCACACATGAATCGGATATGCATCAGTTTTAACTCCTGAGATTCCTTCAATTCTCCGATTCCCTGAATACAGATATCCATTGCCATATCGCACCTGCCTGCTGCTTCATATAATTGTGCAATTTTTTTATACAACATTTCTCTGTTTCCGTCCTCCTGCTCCATCTCCAATAGCTCTGTATATATCTTTGCCGCTTCCTCCTCCGTCTTCTTTTTTTCACAGGCGGCCGCCTGGTATTCTAACATTTCTTTTTTTACCGGATCATTCAGATAATCCGTCTGCATCCCCCTCTTTACCAGTTCTAATACCTTTTCTACACTGTCCTCGTCATCCAGAAGTCCATATCCTCTGATCAGGCACTGGATTTCCTGTTTTTGCTTCTCCTCGGATATCTTGCTCCTTTTTTTCCATACCTTTTCCAGATATGCAAGACTCTCTTTATATTTTCTTACATCTTCCGGACATTCCTGTTTTTCATATGCGCCGATCAACATTTTCAGATTCTCCGCAAGTTCTTTATTGGTCAGTTCATTCAGACAAATACGGCTTTTCTCCACATTTCCGACATTTAAGAAATACGCAAGTGCCAGTTCCAGATATTCTTCATCCCGTTTCTCATTCTCTTGACTGTCTGTGCGTAATTCTGTATTGGCATTACTGGTTGCTTTCTGTTGTTCCTTTATGATTCCGTCAGGTACATTTTTTCTTTGCTGTATCAACATGTACCCTGCCGCCACCACTGCGAAAAATAATGTGATACCTATTTTCCACCTGTATTTTCCTTTGTCTTTCGAACTTTCTTTATTTACTTTTTCTTTCCATTTTGGGATTTGTTTTTGAAGTTCTGATACGCTTTGATAATAAGATCCTTTTGTTCCCATTGTTTTTGAAATCATGTTCTGAAGTCTGTGCTCTTCCCACCGGTTCAGATGCGGTTCTGTTTCTGATGAAGCGAGAATATATTGAAATGTCTTTCCCAATCCATATATATCCAGCTCTTTACTGGCATTTTGATAATAATTCTCTTCCGGAGGGAGAAAATATTCCCGCACATCCCTCCTTTGCATAAATACTATCTGTTTCCTGTTTGTCTCGGCTTTCATATCCAGAAAATAAACCCTGCCGTCCTCCGCCAGAATAATACTGTATGGATTCACATACTGATAGCATGGGTTTCCTCTGCATCTGTGGATCAGTTCCAGCTGTTCTGCGATTGCCTTTAACAACAGGAACAGTTCCTTCTTCTCCATTACCGGATGATACTTCAAATATCTGGCAAGTGTTCTTCCCTGCACATTTTCAGAACTGATATAACAGATCTGTCCATGTTCGATCAGACGCAGTACATCATAGCTTTCCTTTTGCTGCAATGCATACCACCTCAATTCTATTCTTCAGTTTTTTACAAATGGTAATTTTTTTGAACCCTCACACAGGTTATAGAATCTTTATAGATTGATTAACCGAATCTATCTTGAAAATATAGATTAAGCATATACTACCCGATTATTTTCAAAATTTCAAGACTTTTTTTACTTTTCATACACTTTTTTATCGCAGAAGATCAGATGTCCCGATAAAAAAACGCCCTGCCATGAGATATCCTCATGGCAAAACGTTCTTTTATCTTCTCTCTGAATTTTAAATGGATTATCTGTGACTGAGTTCTTTCGGTGTATACAGATGTCTTGGAATTCCATCTACCATAACCGGTGATACATCTCCCTGGATCAACGGACGCACATATGAAATAAACTCATTTGTTACATAAGTGCCTTCTTTGTTTACCCAGCTCCTTGGAACCAGCTTCTCATCATTGGCAATCTTATGTACATCTTTCACTTCCGTTCCGCACTGATATGGATCATCGGACAGACGTTTTAAGACAACCATCTTTCCGGTATCTCCTTCGTCTGCTGCTTTTACTGCAGCTCCTCCGACCTGATACGCCTCCAGAATATCTACTCTTGAAGCCGCATGCGATGCAGCTCTCTGCAATGTACTTAATTCGATCGCACGCGTCTTACATCCAATCTCACCTGCAATATAGCTCGCCAAATAGGATGCCGTTCCTGACAACTGTTTGTGTCCGAATGCATCTACAAAATCAATACTGTTGCCAAGTTCACATACATATGTACCATCTGCCGTACGGATCCCTTCCGATACCGCAACTACGATGGATGTCTTTTCCTGTAATAACTGCCTGATCTTTTCCCCGAATAACTGCAGATCAAATGGCAGCTCCGGCAGATATATAAGATCCGGACCTTCACAATCCTCTCCCTGTGACAGTGCTGCAGAACCTGTCAGCCATCCTGCATTTCTTCCCATGATCTCTACAATAGATACCACGCCTTTTTCATATTCCAGGCAGAAGCTGTCACGGATAATCTCTTTCATCGATGTTCCGATATATTTTGCTGCACTTCCATATCCCGGTGTATGATCCGTCAATGCAAGATCATTGTCAATCGTCTTCGGGCATCCTATGAACCGGATGGAATGTCCAAACACAATTGCATAATCCGATAACTTTTTAATCGTGTCCATAGAATCATTTCCGCCGATATAAATAAATGCTTCAATATCCAGTTTATCCAAAATTTCAAAAATCTTATCATACACTTCCCGGTTCTCATGTATCTCCGGAAGTTTATACCGGCAGGAACCTAAGAATGCCGCCGGTGTTCTCTTTAATAACTCTGCATCCAGCTCTGTCTTGATGTGATCTGACAGATCAATATATTTTTCCTTTAATAATCCCTGAATTCCATGAAGCATTCCGTACACTTTATTCGCTCCACGGTCTTTTGCTGTCCGGTATACACCGGCAAGACTCGCGTTGATCGCTGCAGTTGGTCCCCCAGATTGTCCTACTATTACATTTCCTTTCATTCGCTTGTTTCCTTCCTGTTTTTATTACATTTTGCTGTTGATTTAATATTAGTATATTTTAACATAAAAGTCTAGTAAATATTATATTTTTTATGCATTTTCACCATCACAAATGAATAAAAAAATCTCTTATCCTTCACATATATACTTTGTATAATAATATGAAAGACAAGAGATTTTATGATCAATTAATGTTTATTCAGCTTTTACAGGATTGGAAACACTTACTTTATGATTGTACCACTTTCCTTTTGTTCCGATCAGTGCCAGATCAAATTCTTTATCCAGTGCCGGCACCGGAACATCGAAACCATATACTTCTTTTGGCTTACCATCTATATCTATTACAACATTGCCATTTTCATCTGTTATGGTATCCGTCGTTGGCTGTAAAAGTTTCGCTCCTTTTTTCTTGGCATCTTTTATTGTACCAGGAAACAGATTTACAATATTTTTTGATACAAGACTGATATGGATCGTCATCTTTCCGTCTTTTACCGTCAATGTCCCCTTATCATCATATGCATCATTTACATGAAACATGGAACTGTCCGTTTTAAACTCTGCTGTATAGGTTCCATCTTCAATCGGAGCTTTTGTCTCTTCCTTTTCTGCTGCTTTCTCTTTTTTCGCATCAGACTTCTGCTGTTCTGTCTTTGTGCTCTCTGACCCGGATGTCTTACTGTCATCTTTACTGCCGCATCCTGTAAATACAGACACGGTCATCGCTACCGCTAATGCAAGCGTCATCAGTCTTTTTCTTAACATTGTTTTCTCCCTTTAATATCTTTTCTAAGCCTTCGCTGATTCTTACTGTGCATCCATAGCTGCTTTTGTATGAGCTGCATATAACTGCTGGATTGCATCGATTTCTCCAAGACCTGCGATCTGTGTCTTCACACTGTCAAAGTTCTTAGATGCCTCGAACTGGCTCAGCCATGAATCATCGTCATCTCCTGCCATATCGTTGTTCGCATGATCTCCTGCTACAACCATAAGCGGACGAAGAATGACATTCTTATATCCGGCATCTTTTACTTTTTTGATTACATTCTCACATGAAGTCTCTTCCGGCTCACCTTCTACCGTTCCGATAAATACATTCTTATATCCCAGCTGTTCCATCTGTGTCTGCATCTGAGAATAGCTGATCTTAGCTTCGTCTGATGTTCCATGTCCCATGAATACAAATGCTGTACTGTCTGCTGCGACTGCATCAAGGCTGTCATATTCTGCTGTCTTAACAGCTTCTGCTGTAATTGCTTCTGCTACTGCAGCTTTATCTGCATTGATCACTGTTGCATCTGATCCGACTTCTCCGAGAAGCGGTTCTGCAATCTTAACTGATTCGAATTTGTCTTTGTAATTCTCTACTGCTTCTGTCAACTCTTTATATTCTGCACCATGCATTAAGTGTGTTGGCTGTATAACCAGTTGCTTGACACCGTTTTTTACGGCACGCTCTAAAGCCTGATCCACATTATCAATCTTCTCGCCATCTCTTGCCTGTACATGGTTAATGATGATCTGAGCTGTAAATGCTCTTCTTACAGACCAGTCCGGATTTGCTGCCTGGAGTGCTTTCTCTACTCCACCGATATCGGCTGCACGGCTCGCATTAAAAGAAGTACCGAAGCTTACTACCAGAAGTTCCTTTTCTCCGATATCATCTCCATTTAACGGGTCATCCTGGGAAGCATCTCCTGTATCTCTTCCGAAGTAATCCGGATCTGCATTGTCTCCTTCTACCAGTTCTTTCTGCGCATCTGTCAATTTATCCCACGCTTCTTTTGCTGCTTTACACTGTTCATCCGTCTTGTCTGTTCTTTCCTGAACGTAGATCGCATCAATCTTTTTTGCAACTGCATCCGCTGCTTTCTGATCTTCCTTTTTTGAAGAAGTCTCTGTCTTCTTGTTACTGCTGCTGTCTGAGCTGTCTGATTTTGCTCCACATCCGCCAAATGCCGCTACACACATAGCTGCTGATAATAATACTACTACCAGTTTCTTTTTCATTTCTTTCTACCTCCTGTTTTTTGATTGTCAATACATGAGATACAAGATCTCTGCCACCGGCGGTTCCTTCTGGACACATAATATCAAAAAAAGCCTCCGCCAGGAAACGAAGACAACGAAAATAAAACTGTATTACATAATATCTACATATCACATACAGTTCTGTGACTTATTTCGTACTGCCAATTCCTCGTGGCCTGAACTTTTACGTTCCTGTACTGCGAAAGGCAGGTCTCCCGGCTTATTGCTCTGGCGCTTCAGCTCCCTTCCCGGTCATCCCAGTGGGTATGCAGCTTCCGCTCACAAAATACGGTGACGAGTTCGTACAGGATTCTCACCTGTTTCCCTTTTCACCAGTCAGATCATTCTTTCTATAAAATAATTCCCATAAATTATCCTTGATATCCTGACTGACACCTCACACAATCATGATTTAATTTACCTTGTAACCTTACCACAGTTGCTCAATCTGTGTCAATACTGCCCGGTCTACCGTGTACGAAACCAAATATAAAAAATATGACTCACCGGACATATAACAACAAAAAAACCCTCGTCTGACTTTACATCAAACAAGGGTTTCTCCTACGTGCGCGAGAAGATTCGAACTCCCGACCTTCTGGTCCGTAGCCAGACGCTCTATCCAGCTGAGCTACGCGCACATATTCAATTTATTGCTTCAGAAGCTTGTGTACCTCAGCAACGAAATTAAGTATAGCGCAATGTATTCCATCTGTCAACATCTTTTTTAAACTTTTTTTATTATTTTTTACCCGGGAGATTTCTTTCCTCTTTTTATAATGATGTTAAGGCAAAAAACCCCAACTATGATATAATCAATACATGTTTGTAAATATATCAGGAAACGAGGATTTCTTTATGACAATGACAAAAAAAGTTGCTGTAATCAACGATCTGTCCGGTCTTGGACGATGCTCCCTGACTGCCGCCATCTCTGTATTATCTGCGATGGGCATCCAGACCTGTCCGCTCCCGACAGCCATCTTAAGTTCTCAAACAGAATATCCAAGCTACTACTGCTATGATTTTACCGATAAGATGGATTATTTCCGTCAGGAATGGAAGAAACTCGGCACTTGCTTTTCCGGGATCTACACCGGTTACATTGCCAGTGTACCTCAGATTGAAGAGATTTTTCATTTTCTGGATACGTTCCAGACACCAGATACTTTTCTTCTGGTTGATCCTGTAATGGGCGATGACGGCATGACCTATGATATGTATACTTCCGAATTCCTGTCTGCCATGAAGGAACTGACCGCACGTGCAGATGTTATCACTCCAAATATTACAGAGTTCTGTCTGCTGACAGATATGGATTACAATACCCTGCAGAACTCCTCTTTGTCCCTGCATCAGCTCATTTCATGCCTCAAAGATGCAAGCCATACATTAACAGCAGAACGTGCGAAAAAGATCCTTATCACAGGAATTCGCTTTACTACAGATGATGGAATCCCTAAGATTGGGAATCTATTGTTAGACGGCTCTTCGCATTTTCTGTCGGCATTTCCCTGCTGCGATGGAAGCTATTCCGGTACCGGCGATCTCTTTGCCTCCTGTATCACAGGTGGACTTGCCCGCGGAACTTCCCTTACAGAAATGATGCATACTGCCGGATCTTTTCTCGAAAAAGCATTAGCCGATTCCGTAAAAGAACAGGTCCCTGTAAACGAAGGAGTTAACTTTGAAAAGTATTTATATCTCTTACATTAAGAAAAATCACCATATATCCCGATAAAATTTCTCTACTGAAATTTTTCCTTTTGATATATGGTGATTTTCTTTCTATAATGATTCGTATCTTAAATTCATATTTCGTTACATAATTTCTGACAATCTAATCTGTGCTTCCACAGCTTCTGCCAGTAATTTATGATTTTCCGGATAATATCTTGTCGAAAATACATACTCTCCATCATTCACAAATACTTCTACCGATGATCTATCAGCCAGAATCCTCAGATCCTTCACTTCATCCACTTCCACATAACGCATGCTTCGTCCTGCAGATACAGAAGTCTTGTCCTGACTTATAAAATGCATCCGGAATCTTCCGTCTGCATAATCCAGGATCAGTTCATTCGACAGGATGACTTTAAAATGGTTTTCTGCAATATTCAAAATCTCCAGTTCATACACCGGATAACCGTCACTGGACAGCATACCTTTTACATCACTTACCAAATGTTTCTTCTCATCCAGTTCGCGAATCGGGCGCTGACAGATCTTTCCATTTTTCTCGAAGATTTCTCTCGGAAATGTAAAGCAGTGCTGCCATCCCGTCTGAATCGTCGGATTTGTATACTCTTCACAGTCCGGCATTCCCATCCAGCTGATGTGAATTCTTCGTCCGTCTTCTGTCTCAAAGCTCTGCGGTGCATAATAATCAAATCCATAATCCCATAAGTGATATTCTGACAGCTTATATTCTCCAAGAATATCTCCTTCTATCTCAAAATATCCGGACTGATATACATTGCAGTCATCCCAGATACCGCCTTCCAGCCCCTGGACCGATGTAGAAAGAAGCTTCTTCGTACCAATCTCAAAGTAATCCGGACACTCCCACATATAACCGAATGGATTTTCCGATTCTATCCGGTTTCTGAATTTCCAGTTTATCTTGTCTTCTGATTCGAATACCAGCACCTGTCCAATGTCTTCATTGGTTCTTGCCCCCTGTACCATATAATAGGTATCATTTTCTTTCCATACCTTGGGGTCTCTCACATGACAGGTCAGATCGTCCGGATAATCGGAATTACGCATCAGTTCTTTTTTCTTTCCAAATGTCTTTCCATCTTCTGTCACAACCAGAATCGTATTGCCCTCACGTCCGGTACGGATATAATCATAATCTCCGTCTTCTAATTTGACATTTCCGGTATAATACAGATACATTTTCCCATCTTCGGTAAATGCTGATCCGGAATATACTCCGTGACAGTCAAACGGCTGATCCGGATAAAGTGCTGTTCCCTGATATTCCCAGTCGATCATGTTCGTGCTGGTGTAGTGTCCCCACATCTTCACGCCGCCTTCCGCATCAAATGGTGAATACTGGAAAAATGCGTGATAAATCCCCTGAAACTGACACAATCCGTTTGGATCATTCAGCCAGCCGGCCGGCGGCATCAGATGTAGTTTTTCACGAAATTTTCTATCTGATACGGATAACTCTTCTCTGGTTTTCTGGCTTTGTTCTGCTGTCTCTACTAATTTCGCAAGATCTCTTGTTAATGCGTTCATAAATCACTCTTCTCCATCTATAAGCATTATTTTGTAAGTATCATAACTTTACTTGTTATTTTAACTTCAGCAGGTTCTGCCTTTGTTACATTTCCAAATTCATCTGTATTTGTCAGAATCATCATGGTTGTCGTCTGATATCCTGCATTCTTGATTTCCTCAAGATTTGCTTCTACCAGAATATCCCCTGCATGTACTTTGTCGCCATCAGAAACTTTCTTCGTAAATCCTTTTCCATCCATCTTCACGGTATCGATACCGATATGGATCAGGAGCTCACCTCCGGACTCTGTTGTGATACATACAGCATGGCCTGTTTCGAAGATATTGGAAACTTCTCCGTCACATGGAGCTACAATCTTGCCATCTGCAGGCTCTACCGCAACGGTTGTTCCCAGCATTTCGGATGCAAATGTCTCATCCGCAACCTCAGATAATGAAATCTGTGTTCCATTTACCGGACTTGTCAATGTCTCTTCTGCTTTATTGTTGTCTGCTATTTCGATATTTTCTACTGTCTCTGTTGTTCCAGTTGTCTCTGCCACATCTGCCGTTACTGCCTTTGGTTCTGCATCCTTATAGATTACGAATGAGATTGCGAATGCAACACCAACTGCAATTACCATCTCGATCAGATACTGAAGCGGCTGATTCAGGCAGAGCAGGATACCGAAGATACCCGTCACACCGGTTCCTTTCGCTCCGAGATGTACCAGAGATGCATATAATGCTCCACATCCTCCACCGATACATCCGGCGATGAACGGCTTGAAGAATCTTAAGTTTACACCGAAGATTGCCGGCTCTGTGATTCCCATAAATGCACTGAGCGATGACGGAAGTGCCAGAGATTTGATCTTCTTATCTTTGGATTTGATACCTACTGCTAATGCTGCAGCTCCCTGTGCTACGTTTGCTGCACTTGCAAGCGGAAGCCAGTATGTAACACCGTATTTTGCCAACTGTCCGATGTCGATTGCTGTATACATCTGGTGGATACCAGTTACTACGGTTGGTGCGTACAAGCTTCCCATGATCAGACTTCCGATTCCGAGAGGCAGTGTTAACATCCACTGGATTGCTCCGAGGATTGCATTTTCAGCCCATACGAAGATTGGTCCTACGATCGATAATGTAAGGTAACCTGTTACAAATACGCTGACCAGAGGTGTCACGAATAAGTCGAGAACTTCCGGAACGATCTTATGCAGCTTCTTCTCGATCACTGCCAGGATCCATACAGCGATGATAACCGGGATGACATGTCCCTGATATCCGACCATGTCGATCTTGAACAGTCCGAAGAATACACTCTGTGTCTGCTGTACACCTTCGGTTGCTACCGTATAAGCGTTCTGCAGTGACGGATGGATCATGATCATACCGATAACTGCGCCAAGATACTGGTTAGCACCAAATGCTTTCGCTGCCGAGAATGCGATCAGGATCTGCAGGAATGTATATGCAATGTTACTGAACAGATTCGCAAATACATAAATGGAACTGTGTGTATTGATGTTCAGGAATCCGTTGCTGTTCATAAAATCAAGTGAGTTCATGATTCCCATTAAGAAACCGCTGGCTACGATGGCCGGAATGATCGGTACAAAGATATCACCAAGAAGCTTGATCGCACGCATGAACCAGTTCTGCTTCTCTGCGGCCGCCTCTTTCGCCTCTGCCTTCGAGCTTGCTGTGATACCTGCGATGTCGATAAACTCGGCAAATACTTTATTTACTGTACCTGTTCCAAGGATAATCTGAAGCTGTCCCGATGCCTCGAAGACTCCTTTTACCCCATCTACATTTTCAAGTGCTTCTTTACTTACTTTCTTATTATCTGCAATAACAAGACGAAGTCTCGTTGCACAATGTGCTGCAGATGCAATGTTCTTACTTCCACCGACATGATCCAGGATGTCCTGTGCGGTCTTTCTGTAATCCATAATAACTCTCCTTCCTTATTTAGTATGTAATCGTTTTCACATCTTGTGATTTTATAATAAGAAAAAAAATGCCATTTGTAAAGATGGCATTTTTACTGATATTTACTATTCATTTTTGTGCGGTTTGCACGAATTCTGTTGTTTTTGATTGATTTTAAATCTATTTACACGTATGATACACTGATTTTCTACTCCGGCAGCTCTTATTCTTCTATATTTCCTTCCGGATCATCAATTTCAGCAAGCCGAAATCCAAGCTTGATCTCTACCGGAATATTTTCGCCCCGTTCTATCACATCCAGCAAGAGTTCTGCCCCTCTGATACCACTGGTTTTAAAACCGAAATGTACAGTTGGAATTCCACCGGTCACTGCCTTTAAAAGCTGATTATCACCAAATCCCGTAACCTGGATTGCTGTATTTTCCAATATGTATCGGAATCTGGAACCTGTATCTTCCACATTCTTCGGGATCCGGTTTCCTACATAAGTGTGAATCGCTTCAATTGCTCCGGCCGCAATCGTATCTGTGGCACACGATATGATATCGATGTCATGTTTTTCATTCAACAATTCCAGAACTTTCTCGTATCCGGACTCTGTGGTGAACTCTGCCACCTTATAATATCCATCTTTTAATTCCCGTCCCGACCTTTTCAGTCCTTCGCGGAATCCATCTTCTCTGGCTGCCCCGGCTGCCTTGTCTTCTCTGGATACTCCGATATAAGCAATCTCTTTCCGGCTCTTTGCCGCAACCGCACGTCCTATTGCTTCTCCGGCACCGAAATCATCATGATAAATGCAGTTCGCATATTTTGTATGCTGTCCGATCACAACAACCGGAACTTTTGATTCTTTCAGAAATCTCCTGTGTTCTGCCGTAATCATCGTTCCTACAAGAATAATTCCGTCTACCGGATAATTCTCAAATAAACGCATATATTCTATTTCCTTTGTCGGTGTATTATCCGTTCCTGCAAGCAGCATCTGATAATTTCTCTCTGAAAGAACTTTTTCTATCCCGGCTGTAACCCGGCTGATGGATTCGGAATTAATCTTCGGCACGACCACTCCGATCAGGCAGGCTTTCTTTGTCCGGAGCATACGTGCCTGCGCCGACGGCTGATATCCTGTCTCTTCGATCACTTTTTTAATCTGTTCTTTCTTCTCGTCACTTACATATCCACCGTTCAGATATCTTGATACTGCTGCGCTGGATACCCCTGCCAGTTTGGCAATTTCTTTGATCGTCATCTGACATTTACTCCCCCTGTTATAATGTACTTCCATTCTCTTTAATTATTTTCTGATACCAATAAGCAGAATCTTTCAGAATCCTCTTCTGTGTCGGATAGTCTACATATACCAGTCCGAATCTTTCAGAATAACCTTTTGCCCATTCAAAGTTATCCATCAGTGACCACTGGAAGTACCCTCTCAGATCAATCTCTCCTGCTGCCTTTTTTAATTCATGCAGGTATCTCGCCAGAAAATCAATTCTGTTCGGATCATGTACTTTTCCATCCAGCGAGATCACATCATGGCACGACAGACCATTCTCTGTAATATAGATTGGCTTCTGATAACGTTCATAAAGGAATTTCGGTCCCCAGTACAGACACTCTGGTGTTACCGGCCAGTCAATCGCTGTTTTTGGGAATCCTTCATAACGGCTTACCGTTTCCGTTCTTCCGTCTTCTCCCATCCGCACACAATATCCATTATATATATTCTGTCCATATACATCGATCGGCTGTGAGATCAGGCGCATATCTTCTTCTGTGATCTTAGGAAGATATGGCTCATACTTCGCCAGACCTTCTTCCGGATATTTTCCAAGAAGAACCGGGTCTGACCACCAGGACACATTCCAGTGCCAGTTTGAGAACTCATCCGGCAGAGCAAAGAAACTCTTCTTTGCCACTTCGATATCTTCTGCTTTTTCCGTTGCCGGATAACATACAGAAGCTGTCGGTGCATATCCGATCACAAGCGGCTGCTTTCCATGTGTTCTTAACATCTGCACAGCTCTTCCATGCGCTTTCATAACGTTATGTGCCATCTCAAAAGTATCCCGGATCGGTGCTTTTATCCCCGGCGCATGTTCGCCATTTACAAAACCAAGTCCGACAAAGCACTGTGGTTCATTCAACGTAAAGAAATGTGTGACTCTGTCACTGAAACGTTCCGCCAGAAGCTTTGCATATTCTCCGAACCACTCCACGATCTGCGGATTCATCCATCCACCGCGTTTGTATAATTCATACGGAAGCTCCCAGTGATACATTGTGATATAAGGCTCTATTCCATTTGCCAGCAGTTCATCGATCAGATGATCATAAAATGCAATCCCTGCTTCATTCACCCTTCCGGTTCCCTCCGGCAGAACCCTGGACCAGTCCACCGAGAAACGATAACCTTTCAGTCCGATCTGCTTCATGATCTGAACATCTTCTTTGTATCTGTGATAATGGTCACATGCAACTTCTCCGGTATGTCCTTCAAATATCTTCCCCGGTTCCTTTGTATACACATCCCAGATATGTTCGCCTTTTCCGTCTTCTTTTACCGCTCCCTCTATCTGATAGGCACTTGTTGCTGCACCCCATACAAAATCTTCTCTAAAACTCATGCTTATTCTCCCTGTTTTATCATACTGTAATTGTATTATACCTCAAAAATTCATACTGTGCATTATAAGTGAGGCCGGAGATTTCAAAAAACCCTCGGCCTGTTTATGTTACATTGATATATTAACTTTCAAACTGACTATGATACAACTTATGGTAAAATCCACCTTTTCCCAACAGTTCTTCATGATTCCCCTGTTCGATGATCTTACCGTCTTTCATAACTAAGATCAACGAAGCATTCCGTATTGTCGAAAGTCTGTGTGCCACGATAAAGCTTGTCCTTCCTTTCATCAGCTTATCGAATGCTTCCTGTACCTGCAGTTC
>CAKRCY010000022.1:0-33807 GCA_934309195.1 uncultured Dorea sp. | reverse complement strand
TATACCTTATTGTCATTACATGTCTTGATTGCTGATGTCATCTCTGTATCAGATGAGTTACAGATGATGATTCCCTGGCATCCTGCTGCTGCTAACTGCTCTACAGAAGCTGTAACTTTCTCAGATACATGTCCCTGGTCAACATACTGTACTTCTACATCCAGTGCTTTAGCTGCTGCATCCAACATCTTCTTACACTGTGATCCAAGTACGTCTGTTGAAGACCAAATGGAAACTCCGATTTTAACCTTTCCTGATTTGCTGCTCTTGCTGCTCTTGTCATCTGAACTTCCACCGCTGCTTCCGCATGCAGCAAGTCCGACTACCATTGTTGCTGCCAAAAGAGCTGCTGTTACTTTTTTGAGAACTCTCTTCATAATGTTTCCTCCGTTTTCTGTATTTATTTGATGATTAGATTATATACTTAACTGGCATCGTTTTGCAATAAAATACAACCATTTTCTTTAACAAAGTTGTATTGTCTCACAGCACTTTTCATGGCGTTATTCTTCAATCGCACTACTTTTTGTGCGTTTTGACGGTCTCTCTTACAATAATTATGAACAAACGATGAACTATTTGTGCACTTTTCTTCATTTCTTTCATACTTTCTTTATAATACAATACAACTTTTTATTTCGCACTTACTTGTATCGTTTTTACTAAACAGCAAACTAAGTTGTATTTAATCTTATAAATAGCAAACAGGCTGATATTTTATATATGTTAATATAAAATATCAGCCTGTTTGGGATTCCTGCACTATTAAATCAAAAGCAATTACAGTTCCTCTCCATTCGTCCGGATCACATTCTGATACCAGCCAAAGGATTTCTTCTTATATCTCTTTCCACTTCCGGTTCCGTCATCATTCTTATCAACATAGATGAACCCATAACGCTTCTTTAATTCACCTGTTGTAAATGATACCAGATCGATACATCCCCATGGGGTATATCCCATCAGGTCCACACCATCAATCTCTACCGCTTTTTTCATCTCTGTAATATGTTCTTTCAGGTATGCAATACGGTAATCGTCATCACAAGTATGATCTTCTTTCAGGATATCAATTGCTCCGAAGCCATTTTCTACTATAAATAAAGGTACTTCATAACGTTCATATAAGGTAACCAGTGCATAACGCAGCCCCACCGGATCGATCTGCCAGCCCCAGTCACTTGCCTTTACATATGGATTAGCAATTGAATTCGGAGAGCTTCCGTCCAACGATTCCGCAGTATCTTTCTGAACATCTGCTTTCACTGCATTGGTCATATAGTAACTGAATCCAAGGTAATCACATTTACCTTCTGCCAGAATCTCTTCATCTCCCGGCTCCATCACCGGTTTTGTATCTTCTCTTTCCCATTCTTTCTTTGCAAATGCGGAATAATGACCGCGGATATGGACATCTGAGAAATAATATCTCTCATGCATACACTCTGTTGCGATCATAACATCATCCGGGTTGCAGGAATAAGGATAAAACGGTACAAAGGAACACATACATCCGATCTGGAAATCCGGATTGATCTCATGGCCTTTCTTCACCACCAGTGCACTTGCCACCAGTTCGTGATGTGCTGCCTGATACATGGCTTTCTTCTTATTATCATATTCCGAGAAACGCACTCCTGAATCAGTCCATCCAAAGATGTCTGCCGATGTATTGCTCTGGTTGTTGATCTCGTTGAATGTCATCCAGTATTTTACCTTATCTTTATAACGTTCCATAACCGTTACTGCATAACGTACAAAGAAATCTATCACCTTACGGTTGATCCATCCGCCATATTCCTTTGCCAGATGATACGGCATCTCAAAGTGGCTTAATGTGATGACCGGTTCGATACCATATTTTAATAATTCATTGAACATATCATCATAAAATTTAAGACCTTCTTCATTTGGCTCAGTCTCGTCACCGTTTGGGAAAATACGCGTCCACGCAATACTCGTTCTGAAACACTTGAATCCCATCTCTGCCATCAGGGCAATGTCTCCTTTGTATTCATGGTAGAAATCCACCGCCTCATGGTTCGGATAATATTTTCCTTCTACTACTCCGTCCGTAATCTCACGCATCTTTGTTGCGCTTCCGCCAGTCATAACATCGATGACACTCGGACCTTTTCCACCTTCGTTCCATCCACCTTCTAACTGGTTGGCAGCTACCGCACCGCCCCATAAAAATGTATCTGCTAATGCCATAATTCTTCCTCCTGCACTTTATGCGGAAATCTTTCAAAAGATTTCCGCACTCTTTTTTCTATATTTTTAAGATAATTCAAGAAGCTTCGTTCCGACAGTTACCTTTCCTTCTGCCTTCGTCTCTACATCATTGAATTCGTCACTGTTTGTAATAATAATCGGTGTAGTCACTTCATATCCGGCTTCTTTGATTCCCGGAATGTCAAATTCCAGAAGGAGCTGTCCTTTTTTCACCTGCTCACCTTCTTCTACATGAATGGTAAAGCATCTTCCATTCAGTTTTACAGTATCCATACCAACATGGATCAGAACTTCTACTCCGTCTGTACTTTCCATTCCAACTGCATGATGGCTGTCTAATAATCCGACAACTTTACCATCAAACGGTGCGTAAACCTTTCCCTCTTCCGGAATGACCGCACATCCTTTTCCCATCATCGCACTTGCGAATACCTCATCATGTACTTCGCTTAACGGAATCACTGTTCCTGCCAGCGGGCTTTCGATTTCTTTTTCTTCTTTTTCTTCTGCTTCATCCACCGGATCGTCAAATCCAACAATCTGAATTGCCACGATCGTGATTACAGAGGCAATCACGCATGCCAATGCCTCCCCGATAAAAGACATCGGTGCATCTTTGCTGATTGCATTTACGATTGTCAGAAGTCCCGGAAGTCCGGCGTATGCATAATATGCAGAATGGAAGAAACTCAGTACAACTGCTCCGATTGCCCCGCCTGCACATCCGCAGATAAATGGCTTCTTAAGTCTTAATGTCACACCATAGATCGTAGGCTCTGTAATACCGAAGATTCCTGTTACTCCGGCCGAAAGTGCCACACCTTTAAACTCTTTATTTCTGGATTTGATAAATACTCCGAATGCTGCAGCTACCTGTGCTACAACAGCGATCGTCTGGAATGCCTGGAATGTATCACAGCCATTCATGTCAAAGTTGGCAAGTACGACCGGTGTAATTCCCCAATGCACGCCAAAGATAACGACTACCTGCCATAATCCACCGATGATCGCTCCTGCCAGTGCCGGTGCGAAAGCTACTAATGCATTGTAACCATTTGCAATTGCATTTGCTGTAATCGCAGATGCAGGTCCGATTACCATGATCGTTGCCGGAACCATGATCACAAAGCAGATCAGTGGTGTCAAAAGCGGCTTGGCTGCATCCGGAAGTTTCTTTTCGATAAAATGCTCCAGATAAGAAAGTACCCATACCAGAAGCAGTGGTGGAAGTACGGTAGATGTATAAGTTGTCTCTGATAACTTCACACCTAAGAATCTTACCACATCACCGTCTGCGATTCTTGCTGCGATATCTGCCCATGACTGGTTCACCAGTGCACAGCAGCATAAGATTGCAATGTATGTATTACATTTAAAATGCTTTGATGCAGTGATCGCAATGAAGATTGGTAAAAATGTAAATGGTGTCCATGACATGAAATTCAATACTTCATAAGTTCCCGTCTCTGCAAATGTCGGTGCCGCCATCGTGATCAGGATCAGCGCTCCCTGCAACAGTCCGGCTGCCGCGAGTATATATACAAATGGTGCAAATACTGCAGACATCGTTGCGATAATACGGTTAACAATGCTCTGCTTAGGCTGTTCGCTTTCCTGTGTGGATGCATCCAGATGCAGGGCTTCTGCAACCGAATCATAGACTTCTCCGACATGCGTTCCGATTACAACCTGGAACTGTCCGTTATTTTCCACAACCGTAATAACTCCTGCCAGCGCAGATACTTTTTCTTTTGCTCCTTCCGGCGTCTCTTTTAATACCAGACGGAGTCTTGTCGCACATCTTGTGGCATTTACAATATTCTTCTGTCCGCCCACGACATCGATGATATCCAGGGCAAGCTTATGATAATCTCTTACCTTTGCCATATGAAACTCTCCTTTTCCTTTTTTCGATTTCTGTTACTATAAATAATCTATCGTTTTTTTACAATTCTTTTGCTTTATTCTGTTGAAACGTTTCATATTTTTCTTTTTATTTTTCATCTTTTTCGAAACAATGTTTCAGACGTAAAAAAAGACATGCTGTTTTTGTATATATTGCACAACATGTCTTTGTGAAATCTGCCCATATCAAAATTCACATTTCCGGTACTGCTCTCTGCATTAAGCCTGAATATTTACCACAACAACTTTTCGCCCGACTTCTCATACTTATTATTCAGCGCAAGGTTCTCATCGTATTTCCTGCTGAATTCCATTCCATACAAGATATCCAGCAGATATTTTCCCGAAGCGAAGAACATCGAACCCCAGAACTCTTCTACTTTCACGGAACCTGCTGCATACAGAAATTCATCCGCCTGCTTTGACACGATACCGTCACGTACCGCTGAAATAACGATTACTTTTGTCCCGCCCTTTCGCAGCATTTCCGCAATCTCTGCCAGTCTTTCATTTCTCCCCGTATGACTGATCAGGATCGCCACATGTCCGTCCGCCGGCATCGCTGCATGCAATCCCTGAATATTCGTTGCGGAATGGACATTCGCCACTTTTCCTGCATGGAAGAAAAGTGAACATCCATAATCTGCCAGATACACATTCATATCATATACATAAAAGTCCACGCACGATGCATCTGCAATCATGCGTCCAATCTTTACCAGCTGACTGTACGACAGTTCCTTTTTCGTCTCCTCAATTGCCTGCTTCTGAATCTGTGCCGCTTTCCTTACCATCGTGACTACATTCTCACGCTCAGACATCGTCACGACTTCTTCTTCCTCCATTGTCCCATATTGTAATTCCCTGACCAGCTGCAGTTTGAATTCCGGAAATCCCTTGGTACCCAGTTTCTGACAGAACCTTGTCACTGATGCTGCACTGGTAAATGTGGCATGCCCCAGTTCCCTGGATGACATCTCTTCAATTTTTTCCGGATGCTCCAGAATATACTGCCGGATATCCTGTTCGCGTTCTGTCAGATTCTTGTGTTTTTTCATGTCCTGTATCAGCGCCATCTTCATCCCCCTGTTTCCTGCATTTTTCTATTTCTTTTTTATAAGTGAAAGTATACCTTGTTTTTCCGCTTTCTTCAAGAATTGCCTTTCTTCGCTTCACATTCTCGTGTATTTCCCTCCATCCATATCAAAAACTTATATTTGCAATGCATAATTGCTATTTTACGTATACTTTTCATTGTGTTATTCTACAGATGGTTAAAAAATTAACACAGAAGAAATTATTTTTATGAAAGAGGTATGAATATGGAAGACACAAAAACATGTCTTGAGAAACAGCCGTTATCCCAGGAAATGCTTGAAAAGATGAATGCATACTGGCGTGCTGCCAACTATCTGTCAGCCGGTCAGTTATATCTTCTTGACAATCCATTATTAAAAGAACCACTTACAATGGATCAGATCAAGAAAAAGATCGTTGGACACTGGGGAACAGTTCCCGGACAGAACTTTGTCTATGTACACTGTAACCGTGAGATCAAACGTTATGATCTGGATATGATCTTATTATCAGGTCCCGGACATGGCGGTAACTTCTTAATTGCCAATACCTATCTGGAAGGTTCTTACAGCGAAGTATATCCGAACATCAGCCAGGATGAGGAAGGTATGAAGAAGATGTTCAAACAGTTCTCATTCCCATGTGGAGTTCCGAGTCACTGTGCACCGGAGACACCGGGATCCATCAATGAAGGTGGAGAGCTTGGTTACTCAATCGCCCATGCATTCGGTGCTGTATTCGACAACCCGGATCTGATCGCAACAGTTGTTGTCGGTGACGGTGAAGCTGAGACCGGACCGTTAGCTACTTCATGGCAGTCTAACAAATTCCTGAACCCGGTTACAGACGGTGCTGTACTTCCAATTCTTCATTTAAATGGATATAAGATCAGTAACCCTACGATCTTCTCACGTATTTCACACGAGGAAGTGGAAAACTTCTTCAAAGGATGCGGATGGAAACCTTACTTCGTAGAAGGTGACGATCCGATGACCATGCACAAGAAGATGGCAGAGACAATGGATACTGTTATCGAAGAGATCAAGGCAATCCAGAAAAATGCACGTGAGAACAATGATCCGGAACGTCCGATGTGGCCAATGATCGTTCTTCGCACACCAAAGGGATGGACCGGACCAAAGGTTGTAGACGGTCAGCAGATTGAAGGATCTTTCCGCGCACACCAGGTACCACTTACAATGGAAAGTCCGGAACATCTGGAACTCTTAAAAGAGTGGCTGGAAAGCTAT
This sequence comes from uncultured Dorea sp., assembly GCA_934309195.1. Classification (GTDB taxonomy): domain Bacteria; phylum Bacillota; class Clostridia; order Lachnospirales; family Lachnospiraceae; genus Dorea_A. Next base: position 27,340 of record CAKRCY010000022.1, on the reverse strand, counting down.
CATCCGGAGGAACTCTTCGATGAAAACGGACGCCTGATCCCGGAACTTGCAGAACTTGCACCTAAGGGAGATGCCCGTCTTGGAGCTAACCCTCATGCAAATGGTGGACTGTTACTCAAAGACTTAAGACTTCCTGATTTCCGTTCTTACGGAATCGAAGTGGAACCAGGTAAGACAAAAGCTCAGGATATGATCGAACTTGGCGGATATATCCGTGACATCTTCGAATTGAATGAAGAAAATAAGAACTTCCGTATCTTCGGACCTGACGAGAGTATGTCTAACCGTTTATACAAAGTATTCGAGACACAGAACCGTGACTGGAATGCAGGACTGCTTGACACAGATGACTGTCTTGCAAGAAACGGACGTATCATGGACGGTATGTTAAGTGAACATATGTGTGAAGGATGGCTGGAAGGTTATCTGTTAACCGGACGTCATGGATTCTTCGCAAGTTACGAAGCATTCATCCGTATCGTTGACTCTATGGCAGCCCAGCATGCAAAATGGTTAAAAGTATGCAACCAGCTTTCATGGAGACAGCCGATTGCTTCTCTTAACTTCATCCTGACATCCAATGTATGGCAGCAGGATCACAACGGATTCACACATCAGGATCCGGGATTCCTGGATCACATTGCTAATAAGAAAGCAGATGTTGTCCGCATGTATCTCCCACCGGATACAAACTGCTTACTTTCCTGCTTCGATCACTGTATCAAGAGCAAGAACTATGTAAATGCAATCGTAGCATCTAAGCACCCAAGCTGCCAGTGGTTATCTATGGAACAGGCTGTTAAGCACTGTACACAGGGTATCGGTATCTGGGAGTGGGCTAGCAATGACTGCGGTGAAGAGCCGGATGTTGTTATGGCTTGCTGCGGCGATACACCTACACTGGAAACAATGGCTGCAGTTACCATCCTTCGTGATGAGATGCCAGACCTTAAGATCCGTGTTGTTAACGTAGTCGACCTGTTCAAGCTTGAATCAGACCACAAACATCCTCACGGATTGAGCGACGCAGAATACGATGCAATCTTTACAAAGGATAAACCGGTAATCTTCGCATTCCACGGATATCCGACACTGATCCATGAACTTACATATGAACGTAACAACCATAACATTTCCGTTCATGGATACCAGGAAGAGGGAACAATCACTACACCATTCGATATGCGTGTGCAGAACCAGATCGACCGTTTCAACCTGGTAAAAGATGCGATCATGCACCTGCCACAGCTTGGCAATAAAGGATCCTTCCTGATCCAGAAGATGAACGACAAGCTGGTTGAGCACAAACAGTACATTGCCGAATACGGACAGGATCTTGAAGAGATCCGTAACTGGGAGTGGCACAAATAAAAATTTCTACTAATTAGTTTGTTTTAATAAAAAAGCCCGGAAGCTTACAATATTTTACTCCAATTCGATACCTTTTATCTTTGTCAGATCATGATTGATCATCCGAATTTGTGTAAGCTTCCGGGTTTTTATTATATTTCTCATTTCTTATAATTGGCAGATTCATTGTCCTTCTCTTTCAGGAATTTCTGGAACTCCTTTGCTGCGATACTCTGCGGATATTCCATATCGTAAATCAATATGATATTACGTTCCGGCAGTTTTTCTTTTACCTTGATTTCAAATACCTGTCCAGACTCAAGTTCCGCATCCGCAAATTCCGCCGGGATGAATCCCAGTCCCAGATTATGTCTTACTGCCGGAAGTATCATATCCGTCGTCGCAAGCTCCATATCCGGCATAAATGTCAGACCATTCTTTTCAAAATATTCATTTAAAAAGCGGCGCGTGATCGTCTCTGCCGTCAGACTGATCCATGGATACGACACCAGTTCCTTAAGCGATAACTCCTCTTTCCCCGCTTTCAATTCTTCAAATCGCTTTCCGGCGATCAGTATATCCCTGTATTTTCTCAATATCTTCATCCGAAGCGGCTTCGCCACCTGAAGATTAGCCGATACAAACGCCAGATCTACTTTTCCTTCCTTTACCGCATTGACAGATTCTGTCGTACTGTTATTCAAGATCTTGAATCTTACATTCGGATACAGACTGTTGAATTCCTCCATCGCCTGAAAGAGATAACAGTGAAGTGCCGTCTCCGTCGCACTGATGTAGATCGTACCATTTTCCAGGGAAATGAGATTGCTAAGGTCATTCTCCCCTTTGAAAAACTGGGCGCATCCGGCCGCCACGTAACCATAGAATGTCCGTCCCTCCGGTGTCAGCTTCATACCGGTTTTACTTCTGGTAAATAACCGGCATCCCAGTTCACCTTCCAGCTTGTGGATCGTACGTGTCACCGCCGGCTGGCTGGTCTTCAACGCCGTCGCTGCCTTGGTAAGATTCTCATACTTTGCTACGTAATAAAATATTTTGTAATATTCGAAATTAGAATTCATCTTCTGTCTGCTCCCTTCTGCTGCCTTTTGTATTCCTTGAATATTGTATCACATATTTGTAATAAATATCTATTTATTGTCATCACCTCTTCCCCTTCGATACACACAAAATAAAAATAAATAAAGTCTTCCAGTGCATTCGTAGTCAGCACAAGAAGACTTTATTTATTATTTATTTTTATTCAGGTCCAGCTATCCTTTTACCGCTCCAGCAGCAACACCCTTAATAATGTGCTTCTGGCAAGCCAGATAGAAGATAACTACCGGAATTACCGCAAGGATCAGGGCTGCCATAACAGCACCCATATCTACACGTCCATAACTTCCCTTCATATACTGGATCGCAATTGAGATTGTCTTATACTTATTCAGATCCAGTACCAGATATGGAAGCAGGAAGTCGTTCCAGATCCACATTGTCTCTAGGATTCCTACGGAAATGTATGTCGGCTTCATGATCGGAAGTACAACGGAGAAAAAGGTTCGAAGTGGTGTACATCCGTCGATCATTGCTGCTTCTTCAATTTCCAGTGGAATGGATTTTACAAATCCGCAGAACATGAATACTGCAAGACCTGCACCAAATCCGAGGTAAATGATGATGATTCCCCAAGGTGTACGAAGACCGGTACGGTCAGCTACCAGCGATAAGGTGAACATAACCATCTGGAACGGAACAACCATGGAAAATACGCAGAGTAAATATAACAGTTTTGTAAACTTACTGTTTACTCTTGTAATATACCATGCACACATAGAAGTACATACAAGGATCACAAGTACGGAACCAACTGTGATAAATACAGTCCAGCCGACTGCACTCAGCAGTTCATATTTGTCAATTGCGGACAGGAAGTTATCGATTCCTACCCATGTCTGCTTTGTCGGGAGTTTGAATGGTTCTTTGTTGATAAATACTTTATTTTTAAATGAGTTGATCAGCACGATCAGGATCGGCATGATATATACAATACCGATGATCGTAAATGCACCTGTTCCAAACCAGCTTAATTTACTTGTTTTTTTCTTCATTACTGCTGTACCTCCTTAGAACGTGTTGCACGTAACTGGATCATACCGATCACAACTACGATTGCAAAGAAGATGACTGCCTTCGCCTGTCCGACTCCTTCCCATCCGGTACGTCCGTAGAACGTATTGAAGATATTAAGTGCCATCATCTCAGACATCTTAGACGGTTCACCGGCTGTCAGGGACAGGTTCTGATCGAATAACTTGAATCCGTTTGTAATTGACAGGAACATACAGATCGTGATCGATGGCATCATCATCGGGATCGTTACCTTGAATAATGTCTGGATCTTATTTGCTCCGTCAATCTCTGCTGCTTCAATGACATCACCAGGAATAGACTGAAGACCAGCAATATAGATGATCATCATATAACCGATCTGCTGCCAGCTGACCAGAATGATCAATCCCCAGAAGCCATACCACTCATTCAGAGCAAGTGCGGTACCATATCTGGAAAGGACTCCGTTAAAGATCAGCTGCCAGATATATCCAAGTACGATACCACCGATCAGGTTCGGCATGAAGAAGATCGTACGGAAGACATTTGTTCCGTGCATTTCTTTTGTCAGTGCCATTGCAAGTGCAAATGCTATGATGTTAATGATCAGAAGAGATGCAATCGCGAACAGTACGGTATACCAGAATGAATGACGGAATGCCGTATCTTTCAGTGCTTCTATGTAATTTGAAAATCCTACGAATTTCGCGTCTGTTACGGTTGTAAATTTACAAAATGAAAGCCAGATTCCCATAATAAAAGGAACGATAAAGCCAAGAATAAATGCAAAAAACGTTGGAAGCACGAAAATCGGCATATAACGTTTGATGGATTTTTCCATAATAAATTCCTCCTTCCATGCAGAGAATCTCCGCTTCATTTCCCTGCACTTTTTCGTAAAAGCGGCGGGTGTTTCTTGCAACCGCCCGCCACTACTCACTTCATATAACTATTTTGATTGTTACATTTTTATTTTTTATTTTGCTGCTGCAGCTTCTTTTGCCCATCCGTCAACGAATGCTGTTGTAACTTTTGCCCAGTTTGCATCTGTCGGATCTGCTGCGTAACTTGTCAGTGCAGAACCTACTCCGTTCTTCCACTCTTCTGATGGCATTGTTGAGAAGTTCCAAGATACAGGAGTCTTTCCGTCTTCTGTATATTTGTTTGCTTCGTTAACAAGTACATTGTCTGATTTCAGGTTCTTCTTAAATGGAATTGTGAATCCCATGTCTTTGCACATTGCCTTTACACCATCATCAGATGTTACACACCAGTTCATGAAATCAAGTGTTGCCTGAATGTCGTCTTCAGATGCTTTGGAGTTTACACACCAGTAGTTCTCTGTACCTGTACAGATTCCCTGATCTTCTTCGCCTTCTACACCGATGTAGATTGGAAGGATTCCAAGATTGTCATCTCCGACGTCTTTGATGTTGTTGTATTCCCATGTACCATTCTGGTAGAATACTGCATCACCTGTTACGAAATCTGCTGTTGCATCGTCAGCTGTCTTTGTAGAAAGCTCTGTTGGTTTGCAGGTAGCGTTGTTGATGTAGAGATCCCAGATCTGACGGTAGTTATCAAGGTATGTTCCTTTGATTGCATCTGTGTTATTGATTCCTTCATCTTTGTATTCATAGTAGATTGGAAGGTTTGCCAGATGAGTTTTGAATCTCCAGTCAGATGATCCGTCCATACCAGCGGATGTAAATGCTGAGAATCCAAGTTTGTCCTTATTCTTTGTGATGTCTTCTACAACTTTCTTGAAGCTGTCAAAGTTAGTGATATCATCAGCTGAGTATCCTGCCTTCTTTAACAGTTCTTTGTTGTAAATGATTCCGTAGCTTTCTACTACATATGCGATTCCTGACATCTTGTCGCCGTCCATCAGTGCAAAATCATCACTTGTCAGCTGTTTTGCAACATCAGAATCTTTCAAATCGTAGCAGTAATCTTTCCAGCTTGCAAGTCCAACCGGTCCGTTTACCTGGAACAGTGTCGGAGCATTGCTCTTAGCCATCTCAGATTTTAATGTCTTTTCATATTCTCCGGATGCTGCTGTAAGTACTGTTACATCTACTCCTGTTTCTTTTGTATACTCTTTTGCCAGATCCTGCCACTGCTCATCCTGTTCTGGCTTGAAGTTCAAGTAGTATACTTTTCCTTTTGCGTCTTTCTTGTCTGACTTGCTGTCAGAAGAGCTTCCACATCCTGCAACCATTCCTGTTGCCATGGCTGCTACCAGCATTGCTGATACAACTTTACGCATTTTCATAATTCATTTCCCTCGCCTTTCTTTTTTGAAACCTTCGTTTCTCTTGTTGTCATTATATTAACAGAAATGCGCTCAGATCTTGTATCAATAAAACAACCTGATATACAAAAAAACATATCTATTGTTCTTCTTCAAACTGCCGGATGCTTTCGTCTTCTGCCTGCGTGAATTCCTGCTCCGTTATCTTTCCCTGTGCCAGTTCCGCCAGACATTCTCCCAGTACATCCTCCTGCAGCAGTGAATTCCACTTCACCTGATAATTCGGTACAATCTGTGGATTTCCCGTATAAGCCTTCAGATAATCGTCCAACAGCGTTCCTTCCTGTCTTGTCCTGCTGTTCAGCAGCTCTTCTTTCTGTTCTTTATTCAGTTTCGTTCTGAATTTGAGGAACTCAACTGCTCCTTTTTTCACCTTTTCACTGTAAGTTGATACAACTGCCCAGCCGAATGTCTCCGGTGATCCTATCAGTTTATTTTCAGGAAATGTAGAAAAACATACTTTTTTCTGCATTTCATCCGGAATCTGATCAATCATCCAGTAACCATTAGGTATCATCGCTGCATTTCCTGCCACGAAATTATCATAAGCTACGTCAAAATCATTATGTAATGCATCCTGGGTCGTATATTGGAATAATTTTTTTAATGTACCGGCTATCTCCAGCCCCGGTTCATTCTGATAGGTATCCGGGTATAATTGCTTCATGAATGCCGCACCTTCTTCACTTCCTGCTACTTCTGCTGTTGCAAGCAGCATTGCAGCCCACGCTGTTCCTTCCGTATGCAGGGCAAGCGGTGTGATTCCTGCTGCTTTCAGTTTCTCACAGCATCTCCAGAATTCTTCCCATGTCTCAGGGAATCTGCTGATTCCTGCCTGTTCAAATAACTCCCGGTTCCAGAAAACCCCTGAACAGGCGAATGCCGCCGTACTGATCGGGCCCAGATAAATCTTTCCATCCTCTTCCCGGACCGATTCCATTACTGACGGTTCGATCATGTCTTTCCATTCCTGATCTTCGTTAATGTACGGTGTCAGGTCCTCAATCCTGCCTTTCTTGATCATCATCTGATAGAAAGACGGAAGCATACGCAGATCAGTGATAATAGCCGGTAATTCATCTGTCACATTCATACGTTTCAGATTCTTCCGGTATTCTTCCTCCGTCTCCATCACCCAGTCCACATTTACATGATACTTCCCTTTGTATGCCCTGTTGAACCGCTCCACCACTTCCTCTTCATTCTTATTACCGGTACTGGAATCTACGGTAAGGATCATTGGAATCTCTACTACTTTATTCTTTTTTCTGGTCTGTGTATTCTCTTTTCCCGCACAGCCGGTCAGTGCTGTCAGCATGACGATCACCATCACTGCTGCCATAATCCGTCTACTGTTCACTGTTTTCTTTCCCGTCATCCGGGATCTGGATAACACAGACGGTTCCATTTGTATCAGATTCATAGAAAAATCTCACATCCTCCCCATACTTTAACCGCAGTCGCGTAATAATATTTATCACACCGTAACCATGTTTTTTGTCTTCAAAGCTGTCTTTCATTTTTGATACCGGTATCTCTGATAGTCCGTTTAACTTCTCCGCCATCTGCTCTTCCATCGGAGTTCCGTTATTATAGACACTGAATGTAAGCTGTCCGGCCTGTTCAGTGACACTGATCCTTATCAGACCGCCTTCGAAGATATCACAAAATCCATATTTGACTGCATTTTCCACAATTGGCTGTAAGATCAGCTTTAATATCCACCTTGTTTTCAGCTCTTCTGCACATTCGATCTCATAACGGAACAGATTCTCATTGCGGATCTGCTGAATCTCCATATAACTTTTTACATTTTCCAGCTCATCTTCTACTGTCACGATCTCACGGCCTTTGCTCAGTGACAGACGCAGATACTTTGACAGTGCCTGTATCATCTTCATCGTCTTCTCTTCGCCGTTGATCCGCGCCAGCATATAGATGGTATCCAGCGTATTATAGAGAAAATGCGGATTGATCTGGCTGATCAGCGTATTCATCTCACTGATTCTTAGTTCTTTCTGCTGATTCTTAATCTCGTTCTGGAACTCTTCGATATTCTTCAACATCTCATTATAGGCATGCCCGATCTTATCCAGTTCCGTGTCCGTATGGATCTGTATGACATGTGTAAAATCATTTCCATCAAAACTTGTCATGGCATCACTGATCTGTCTGATCGGCCGGGTAAATGTCTGTGATGCATAAAGGCTTAATACAAACGCCAGCACCGCGATCACCGCATAGATAGTGAGTAATACGATCAATATCTGCGTCAGTCCCTGATTCAATATTGCATCCGGCACCAGTGTAAAGATCACCATTCCGGTCTCTTCCTGCCGGTATGCCTGTAAAATCCCGCCTTCTATCTTTTTTCCCCGCACGATCACACCGGATTTTTTCGTTCTGGTCAGTTCCGTAATCTTCTTCATTGTCTTTTTCCCGATATCGAAATCTTCCGGATCCTGCCGGATGCAAGTCTTTCCTTCCGGGCTTATGATTCCCACTGCAACATCTTTTGCAATCTTCCTGTCTTTATCCATAACACTTTCCAGAAACTGTTGATTCATCTTCAGATACACGATTCCAAGCTCATGTGCATAATCCATACTGTTCACATATCTTCCGATAAACAATGCCTCGTCCCCCGTACCAAACAGGTAATCCCGGGTCCAGATCCACTGCGTCTTCGCATACTCATCCCCCATTTTCTCACGCAGACCGCTGCTTTGAAAATCCGAATAACCAATCTGGGAATATGATTTTGCATAAACATTTCTTTTATTATCAATGTAGCAATAATCGGCAACATGATTCAGATCTATATATGCAAAATATTTGCTCAGTGCATTCTTCTCTACTTCCTGTAGTTCTTTATTCTTCAGACTCTTCTGCACATCATTTTCCAGGATGATCTCTGCTGTCACGGCATCCGTCTTCCGGTAGAGATTATCCAGGGCTATCCCCATCTTCTCATTCATGAATTCATACTTATCCACAATCACATCTGTCATATTCCGTCTGACATAAGTCCATACACAGATGCTCGAAAGAACCAGTGCCAGTATCAGAAGCGTACACATATACTTCAGATACTTTTTCTGGATTCCTGACATTTTACTTTTTTTCATACCTCATATTCCCTTTTGTAATCTCTCGGAAGCTGTCCTGTATATTCTTTAAACAAATGTGAAAAATAGGATGGATTACTGATTCCGACCTGCTCGCAGATATTACCGATGCTGATTCTTCCGTCTTCCAGCAGTCTCTTTGCCAGCTCCATTCTACGCTGCAACAGATATTGTTTGAATGTCATATGAAAGGTATTCTTGAATACCCGTCCAAAATATACCGGATTCAGATATACATGTGTCGCCACTGATACAATCGAAAGATCTTCATTATCCAGATGTTCATCTATATATGCCACAGCCGCTGCAATGTATTCTTTCGATCCCTTATTCTCTTTCTTCTCTGCATTTTCCAGTCTTTTTTCAATAGCCGTTCCCAGAATCTTGTAACAGACATCCACCGCTTTCGCTGCCTTTAAGTTCCTCATATTCGAATAATAATTTTCAAATTGCTGATTCAGTGATTCATCCATCCCGTAACTGTCTTTTAACATGAATTCTGTCTTTACCATGATCTTGTGCATATACTGGCATTGTAGTTCTTCTCTGTGTGGCAGCTGATAAATAAAATGTACAAATGCCTGCTTTAACTGTGCGGCATCGTTCTTCCGCACGCTGTTGACCACCATCATCTCTGCCTCCGCCGGATATGGACTATCCTCTTTTTCTTCAACAGTCTCAGGGATTGTAAATACTCCCGCTCCGGATGCATTTGTAACAGCGTACAATCTCTGCGCTTCTTCGAAACTTCTTTTGATTCCGCGGATTCCTTTATATGGTTTGGATATTGCTGCAATAACCGGGCTGTTCTCTTCTTTTTTTACCTCTTCCAGCAGTTCTTTCAATTCATGTACCGCTGTGTTCTCCTGCGTCTTTATAATAAATGTACGATGTCCTTCTTCACTCTCGAATTTCCAGTATGTGAATCTCTCTGCGATCTTTTCTTCAATCATTCTGACCATGGAAAATCTCGAGGCTTCATATTCCAGTTCATTGGTAATCTTATAGGCCAGATCAAGATCTGCATATACTGTAATAAACCGGTCTCCTTCCTTCATGACATCCTGCAGCGTATGGAAGACTTCATCTACTTTTTCTTCCGGCAGCCGGTTCTGGACATATTTTTGCACGACAACCTGCAAAAATCCATCTCCGTCCTTTTTCAGAAGTTTCTCCCAACTGTCATACTTCTCCTCATTTCTGATCTGATCTTCACAGATTTTACCGACATCTGTCATCGTCGCCTGTAATTTTTCATCTTCAATCGGCTTCAGAAGATATGCGAATGCCCCCAGGTCACATGCCTTCTTCGCATATTCAAAATCCCTGTATGCACTTAATACCACGAACTGACATTCCGGGTTCTCTTTCTTGATTTCTTCCATTACCATAAGTCCGGAAATCTGTTTCATCCTGATGTCTGTCAGCACTACGTGTGGTTTTTTTTCGCGTATTACCTTCAACGCCTGCTCTCCGCTCTGTGCAAAACCAACCACTTCATATCCCATACCGTTCCAGTCATACGTCTTTACCAGACCTTCCAGCAGAATCGGCTCATCATCTACGATCACCAGTTTTAACAACCCCATAGTACACCTCATACCTTTTATTAATACCATCTTAACATATTACAGTCTCATTTTATAATTTTTTATACTTTTTCTTTACCAAAAATCATATCTGTTATACAAAAAATCATACATTTTATGTCAAAAATTATACTTTTATGAAAAATCAGAGGTTTTGGCATATACAAAACAAAAAGAAAAACACAATATCCAAAACGTTTCCATTCCCTTCTCAGTGAATCCTTCGTTTGAATATTGTGTTTTCATTTTGTTTCCTGTTATGTTTATCTTGCGCAGACGTCTGTCATTTTTCTGATTTTCTTGATCAGTTCATCTGTAAATGCGCCTTTTTTCATTCTCCACATCCAGTTACCGCCGAGTGTAGATGGCATATTAATTCTTGCCTTATTACCAAGTCCCAGAAAATCCTGTACCGGAATGATGCACGTATCTGCCACACTTCTCATTGCCAGACTTATGAAATCCCAGTGTACTTCTTCATCCGGAGTGTATGGATTATTCAGATATTCCTTTGTCATCTCTTTATCTTCTTCGGAAAGTGTCTGATACCATCCCTGAAGGGTATCGTTATCGTGAGTTCCTGTATAGACCACACAGTTTTTGTCATAATTATGTGGAAGATAATCGCTGTCCTGTCCTGCCACAAATGCGAATTCCAATACTTTCATTCCCGGATAGCCGCTGTCTTTCAATAATTTTCTGACGGTATCCGTAAGAAATCCCAGATCTTCTGCAATGATCGGAAGATCACCCAGTTTTTCTTTCATCGTACGGAACAGATCCATACCCGGTCCCGGCATCCATTCTCCGTTCTCTGCAGTCTTATCTCCGTATGGGATTGCATAGTATTCGTCGAATCCACGGAAATGATCGATGCGGATGATGTCATAAAGTTTGAAGCATTGCGCTACACGCTTCATCCACCAGTCATATCCGGTCTTCTTATGATACTCCCATGCATACAATGGATTGCCCCACAGCTGTCCGGTTGCTGAGAATGCATCCGGCGGACATCCTGCCACTGCCACCGGGAGATTCTCCTCATCTAACTGGAATAACTTTGGATTCGCCCAGGTATCCGCACTATCAAATGCTACATAGATTGGAATATCTCCGATAATCTCGATTCCCTGTTCATTGGCATATTTTTTCAGACCTGCCCACTGTCCGGCAAACAGATACTGAAGGAATTCATAAAATTCTATCTCTGAACTTAACTTCTTCTGATATGCTACAATCGCATCCGGCTTACGCAGCCGGATATCTTCGTCCCACTGATCCCAGCTTTTTCCATCAAACGAATCTTTTACCGCCATGTACAATGCATAATCTGCAAGCCATGCTTTTTCTTCTTCCAGATAGGTCTGATAAGCCTTACTTTCTGTCAGTCCGCTCTTTTTGGCTCTTTTATATGCAAGTTTTAATACTTTAAATCTTGCATTATATATTTTTTCATAATCGATTTCTTCTTCATTCTCTCCGAAATCTGCCTGGTCACACTCTTCTTTCGTCAGAAGTTCATCCTCGATCAGCGTCTCCAGATCGATAAAATACGGGTTTCCCGCAAATGTTGAAAAAGACTGATACGGTGAATCGCCATATCCCGTCTGTCCAAGCGGCAGGATCTGCCACAATTTCTGTTCTGCTTCTTTTAATATATCTACAAATTCATATGCCTCTTTTGAAAAGCACCCGATTCCATATGCCCCCGGAAGTGCTGAGACCGGCATTAGCATTCCACTCTTTCTCATTAACTTTCGTTCCTTCCTCGTTATGATACTTATAATTAAGTATAGCAGTGTTCTTTGGATGCTTCAAATAAAAAGTATACTCTCTATATAAGAAATCATAGATTATTCCACAGATGTCACCGTATAATCCTTGTCTTCTATTGTCTTCTTCAGCACATCCTCTGCAATCTCTGCATTTAATGTCAGTTCTGCTGTTCCTGCCTCATGGCTTACAACTGCTTCGTCTACCTGTGGAAGTGCCTCCAGTGCTTTCTTTACGGCTGCCTCACAATGTCCACACATCATTCCTTCAATATGCATTACTTTTTTCATTGTCTTGTCCTCCTTCTTGGATCTCTTTTTTTCTTTTAATTTTTTATCTTTTGATGCATCATACATCTTAAAAAGATTCAGTCTCAATGCGTTCGATACCACACAGAAGCTTGATAAGCTCATGGCTGCCGCACCGAACATCGGATTTAATTTCCATCCGAACAGTGGATACCACACGCCGGCCGCAAGCGGGATTCCGATAATATTATAAAAGAATGCCCAGAACAGATTCTCATGAATATTACGGAGTGTCGCACGGCTCATGCGGATTGCTGCCGGCACATCACTTAACCGGCTCTTCATCAGCACAACATCTGCCGCATCGATCGCAACATCCGTTCCGGCTCCGATCGCGATACCCATATCAGCTCTTGTAAGTGCCGGTGCATCGTTGATACCGTCACCAACCATCGCAACTTTTCCTTTTTCTTTCAGCTTACGGATCACCTGCTCTTTTCCTTCCGGAAGTACGCCTGCAATCACTTCATCAACTCCGGCCTGCTGCCCGATGGCTTTTGCAGTACGTTCGTTATCTCCGGTCAGCATGACTACATGGATTCCCATGTTCTGTAATTCTTTGATCGCCTGCGGGCTGTCTTCTTTGATAACATCCGCCACTGCAATTACACCTAATAAACGGTCTTCATTTCCAAAGAATAATGGTGTTTTTCCTGCTTCGGCAAGTTGCTCTGCCTCCTTCTGGATATCTCCATCAACGGATACCTTACTGCTGATAAATGTATGATTTCCTCCATATAATGTATGACCATCCAGTATGGCTGTCAATCCGTTACCCGGAAGGGCCTGGAATCCGGTAACTTCTTCGATGCCGGCATTTTCCTCCTTTGCCTTTTCAAGGATTGCTCTTGCCAGTGGATGTTCACTCTTATTCTCCAGTGCATACGCACATTTCAATAAGGTATCTTCTGTCACTCCCGCTGCCGGAATGATATCTGTTACTTTCGGTTCTCCGCTTGTGATCGTACCGGTCTTATCCAGCGCAACAATCTGCATCTTTCCAGTCTCTTCCAGTGAAACTGCTGTCTTGAACATAATACCATTTCTGGCGCCCATTCCATTTCCGACCATAATTGCTACCGGTGTTGCAAGTCCGAGCGCACACGGACAGCTGATCACCAGCACCGCAATTCCTCTGGATAATGTAAAACCAATACTCTGTCCTGCGATCAGCCATACAATCATTGTGATCACTGCAATCGTAATAACCGTTGGCACAAATACTCCGGATACACGGTCCGCAATCTTTGCAATCGGTGCTTTCGTTGCAGCCGCGTCACTTACCATCTGAATGATCTGTGAAAGTGTCGTATCCTCGCCGACTCTGGTCGCACGGCACTTCAGATATCCGGACTGATTTACGGTTGCGGCTGATACCTTATCACCGACAGCCTTATCTACCGGAATACTTTCACCTGTAAGAGCAGATTCATTAACTGCACTGTTTCCTTCTATGACTTCTCCGTCAACCGGAATATTCTCTCCCGGTTTTACAATAAAGCAATCTCCCTTTTGCACCTGTTCGATCGATACCTGAACTTCTTTTCCATCACGGATCACAACCGCTGTCTTTGGCGCAAGCTTCATCAGTCCTTTTAATGCGTCGGTCGTCTTTCCTTTGGATCTTGCCTCCAGCATCTTTCCGACCGTGATCAGTGCAAGAATCATAGCTGCTGATTCAAAATAAAAATCATGCATATAAGACATTACTGCATCCATATCCCCACGCATCTGCGCATCTGTCATTGCAAACAGTGCATACGTACTGTATACAAAAGACGCTCCGGATCCAAGTGCCACCAGGGTATCCATATTCGGTGCCCGGTGGATCAGTCCTTTGAATCCACTGATGAAAAACTTCTGGTTGATTACCATGACTGCGATTGTCAGAAGCATCTGCAATAGCCCCATCATCACATGATTGTCTTTCATAAATCCCGGGACCGGCCATCCCCACATCATATGTCCCATAGAGAAATACATGAGGACGATCAGGAATCCCACCGATGCGATCAGACGTCTCTTTAGTACTGGTGTCTCTCTGTCTTTTAACATATCTTCTCCGGCGGACGCTGCTTGTGACTGTGTCTTTGCCGCTCCTTCACCTTTTTTCGACGCGCCGTATCCTGCATCTGTGACTGCCTTTATGATCTCCTGTTCACTTGCAGTTCCTTCTACCCCCATGGAGTTGGTAAGAAGACTTACCGAGCAGGATGTGACACCCGGCACTTTCGAAACGGCTTTTTCAACTCTGCTGCTGCAGGCTGCGCAGCTCATGCCGGTTACTATATATTGTTCCATTGTTGTCTGTTCCCTCCTGTCATTTCTTTTTTTCTTATTTTTCTATAGTAAATATCATAAAATATGCTCTGATCAAACTATACATCTGTAAATTTTACATACTTTTTTCCGATACTGTCACAGCATCCTGATTACCGCATAAGCTTCTGCAACACTTTTACCAGCTCATCAATCGTCTCATCTTTCCCATCCCGGATGTCATCTGCCACGCAGGTACGGATATGATTCGCCAGTAATACTTTATTAAAGCTGTTCAGTGCCGCATTCACCGCCGATACCTGTACCAGAATCTCCGGACAATAGGCATCCTTTTCCAGCATTCCTTTGATGCCGCGTACCTGACCTTCGATCCGGCTTAAGCGGTTCATCAGATCTTTGTACTCTTTATCCGAACGATGCTTGGATGCGTGGCAACAGCATTCTTTTTCTATTTTATTCTCATTATTATCTTCATTTTTGTCTGCCATATACTTTCTCCTTCCGCCTTTTATACCCTTACGGGGTATATGTATTATATGTCTTATTACTATATATGTCAAGAGATGTATGCGGTCTTGATATATATTTTCATCTATACCCGCTGTTATCTGTATAACCTGTCACTGCCTTATGCATGACAAAAAAAATCAGCCGTATATATACTCTGGCTGATTTTATATATCTCTCATTCTTTACTTCTAATCTTCCATCATTAATAATTCTTCATCTATCGGATATCTGCCAAATATTCTGGCCGCATCCATCAGTGCCGTCAGGTTTTCTTCCGGCGTATCCATCGGAGTCTGACAGCCGGATGTCAATGTGAATCCGTTCGGCGCATCGTACGCTTTCCGGATACATTCTTTTCCTGCTCTCAATACATCATAAGGTGTTCCGAGTCTCATCACTTCGACCGGCGGCACATTTCCCTGGATCGCCATATGCGGACCAAGAACCTTCTTTGCTTCTTCCAGATCCTCCACATTATCAAGTCCAAAGCAGCCAATTCCCGTATGGTTCAAATCTTCCCACAGCTTTCTGCTTGTGCCGCATATATGTAAACCGCAGCCTCCGCCCTGCTTCTTGATAAAATCTACATTTTTCTGAAAAAATGGGAATGAAAATTTTTCATACTGTTTTACACGCAGCAGTGATGTTGAACTTACCGGATCTGCGAATCCAATCCCAATCTCCATATCCAGCATTCTCTGGATATACCGGTTATTATTTTCCGTAATAATCTCCATCAGCTGCAATACTTTGTCCGGATGCTTTATCATCCCTTTCAACAGATTCTCTGTACCGGCGACCATAGCCGCTACCGTAAACGGACCGGTCACAGTACCACTGACCGGGACTTCTTTTCCAAGCTTTTCTTTTACCCTCCGAAGTCCGTCTAATATAATTGGAAGACGCCCGTCTTCGTCTACATTAACCAGCCTCAGCTTATCCACTTCATCCCAGCTGTCAATTGCAGGCTTTTCCAACTGCGAGATATTATAATCTGAATATTTAATTTTTGATCCCATCGCCTCGGCCATACCACGAAGTGATGTTGACACGCCGGCTCCATCGGAATGAAACTTCTCATATACATATTCTTCCAGCTGACACATTTTTTCGGAAGAAAAATAGTATTCCTTTAATGTACAGCCTATGAGCGGCGCAAGTGTCTCTCCGGAATCAACTGCACAGCTGATCCGGTCTGCTTCTTTTCCTTCACTCAGCAGCTTATTTCTTTCAATTGCGGTCAATTCATCTTTCGGTACTTTCAGGCCTTTTAAATATTGTTCTATCATGATACTGTTCCTTTTTTCTTCTATTTCTGTAACAAAGACTATATCTTTGTATATTCTTCTATCATACATTCATGTTCTTTCGTCTTCCGATCATAATTCACACCAACCAGAAGCAGATTTCCATGATATTCTTCCAGGCTATGACAATATTCTTTCTGTTTTATCTGTTCAATTGCTCCTTTGGCATTTTTATTCCATTTAAGCTCTACGACCAGTGCCGGCTTTTCCTGAAATTTTTTCCTTGGAATAAATATAATGTCTGCAATGCCTTTTCCCACAGCCATTTCTCTATATATTGTATAAAAATTTCTGGCTGAATATAATGCAAGCGAAATCGTATAGCTCAATGCATTTTCATCATTATACTGTATATAAGATGTCTCAAAATGCGCCTGCCTGATTCCAGTAATTCCCTATCCTGCCTCTTAAAAAATCAAGATATTTTTCCTGCGCTTCTTTATTTATCTTATATTCTCTGAAAATACAGTCCCACTCATCAATGATAACAACAAATTGCCGCTTTGTTTTACTGTAAATATCCTGCACCGTTCTCATCAGATTCGTATCATCGAAGTATCTGAAATCCGGATATTTGTCAGTCAGATCCCATAATACGCTTTTTTTAATCAGAACAAGCATTTCCTCAACATTTTGAGTCTGACTTAAAAATTCCTGCATATTTAAGAAAATAGTGTCATACTGATTTATATATTTTTCAAAAAATGGACTTTCCAAAACGTCTTGGTCTGCTGATGCAGATATATTTTTGCGACGTACGAAGTACAGAATTGGTGTATTCCAAAAGACCTGTTTTGTCTACATATATATCCGAATCTACTGCTTCTGTATATTTGATTACATCCGGGTTTAGATAATTTCCCATTTTCTTTGTCCACCTCCTTGTCACTGTTATTATTTATTATACGGCATAAAGAAAGGGCAGGCAATGACTTGTTATTTTTCTCTCTCGATACTATACTTTTCATATTAACAGATAATATAAAGCGAGGTTTCATACGTCAAGACAGATTTCCGCCATTTCTTTCATGCCATCCCTGCTCCCATCCATCGTTACAAATGCAGGTGTAGTTATCCGCACTTCTACAGAAGTCACACCGGCTACCGTGATCTGGAAGTAAGATCCGAAGGCGTATTGTGTGAAAATGCGGATCATGAACAGGTACTGGTTCCCGGAACTTCTGTCATCTGCGCTCTTGGACAGCGCTCCCGCAGCAAGCTTACTGACAGCTTAAGAGACTGCGCTCCTTATGTTGCCATTATCGGAGATGTATCCAGAGTGTCTACAATTACCAATGCCGTGTATGATGGATATCATGCCGCACTGGATATATAATATACAGCTAAATAACAGACCGAAGCCGGAATCCTGTCACATCTGACAAGAATCCGGCTCCGGTCTGTTCGGTTATGTATTCATTTCAATCAGAACGTCGTCTAATTTACCATACTATCCTTTATTTCTTCTCCGTTCGATACCTACTCTTTGGATTTACTTCTTTCTTTTTTAAATACCCGTATCATGAAATAACTAAATCCGCCAATATATCCAACCAGTGTAATCACCATCATAATAATTGCATCCATCGTCATAGCTCATACCTTCTTTCTATTATTTTGCAGTTTCGTTATCTTTCATAGCTCCCTTTGCAGTCTTCGCATTGAAGAACCTGGAAAGTGCGAGACCTACAATGATCACTACTCCAAACTGAAGTAATACGGTTCCTGTGTTATCCTGGATAATAAATGGATTCAGCCATGTATCCGGGAACCATTCTTTTGTCTGTAATAACCAATAAACTACCATGATCACTACCAGAACCGGTATCAGATACATACATCCGGTATAATATGCTTTTGGAAGATGTACATCTGCACCTTTCGCATTCACTTCCTGTGTACGTAATTTTTCCACACCATATTTCCATGCCAGGATCGCAATAAAGGCACCACTTACCAGAAGTCCGATTCCCCATACCCAGTCCTGATTATCAATGTTAACCAATGACCAGCATGAGAAGCATCCTACTAAGAATCCTGCAAAGCAGACACTGACAACTGCTTTCTTCCGCGGCAATCCAAGGTCAACAACACATTTTACTCCAACTTCGATCATAGAGAACAGTGATGTGATTGCTGCAATTGCAAGTAATCCAAAGAAGATAAAGGAAATGAATCTTCCTCCCGGGATTGTTGTAAATAACTGATAAATGTAAATAAATGTAAGTCCGAAGTTGCCCTGACTGAGTGCTTCATTCGCTGCCTCCGGTGTAGCTGAAAGTGCACAGATTGCCGGGATAACTACCAGTGCCGAAAGGATTGCTCCAAGGTTATCACCAAGTCCCATGATCAGACAGCTTGTCGGAACATCTTCCTCTTCTCCTACGTAGTTCGCATATGTAATAATGAATCCCCATCCGGCTCCGGTACTCCATGCTGCCTGGATGAATGCCTGAATCCATGTATTCGGGCTTAAAATATACTCTTTCTTAACAGTAAATAGATACTGAAGTCCCTGATTTGCTCCATTTAATGTAACTGCGTAAATTGCTAATCCTACAAGGATGATAAACAGGGCCGGTATCGCTACTTTACAGAATTTTTCAATTCCACCTGCAATTCCCTGATAAACGATGAAACATGCAAGTGCAAATCCGATTGCATGGAATAAAATAACCTGTGCCTGTGAATCTGTAAATGCTGTCCACATTGCCGATGTCGTCTCTGTTGACAGATTCGGTTTAAATGCTGAAGTAACAGAATTAACTGCGTATTTCATACAATATCCCTGAAGTACACAATAATAACTCATCAGGAAGAAACATACTGCTGCTACAAAGAATCCCATCCATGTATACTTCTTTCCACCTGCATCGCGGAATGTACCGATACATCCAAGTCTCGTCTTTTTACCGAATGCCATCTCTGTGGAAAGAAGCGGTACAGCAAAGATCAGCATTGCAATCGTCCATGCTATGATAAATGCTCCTCCACCATTTGCTGCACACACTCGCGGAAACCGCCATACATTACCGGTACCAATACACATACCTAACGCGGCTGCTATGTAACCTATGGTACTAAATTTTTCTTGTTTTTGTTCCATATCAAAACCTCCATTCATACACCAATTTTTTTAGAAATGAATACCTTGTAACCATAGTGTAAAAGATGGTTATATAATTGTCAATGGAAAATATTATATTTTTTTATACAAATATAAGAAAATGTAATATTAAATGCATTTTGTTATATTCTTTATTAATTTCTGATAATTTTAAAGTAAATAGACTGTTTTCCATACTTTAGTCTAATTCATCTACAATTCCAAAAGTTTCTCTTGTATATTTGAGATATAAAAAAAACCGTATCAGACTTTTGACCGTCTGATACAGTTTTCTTCTTTTCATTATAAATCTTCTTCTATATGTTCTCTTCCCTGATCCACAATTGTACGCACATGATCGTCTGCCAGTGAATAGAACACGGATTTCCCCTCTCTTCTGCTCTTGACCAGTTTGTTCTGCTTCAGAATCCTAAGCTGATGCGATATTGCAGACTGTGTCATATTCAGTGCCTCTGCAAGATCACACACACACACCTCTGCTTCAAATAACACGAACAGGATACGCATCCTGGTCGAATCACCGAATACCTTGAACAGCTCCGCAAGATCATATAATTCCGTTTCTTCCGGCATCTTTTCATTTACGATCTTCAGAAGATTTTCATGTACCTCACATGATTCACATACTTCCATTCCTTCTTCTATTTTTGCCATCTGCCCACCAGCCTTTTCTATAAGTGTTTTACGAATAATGCACGGATCGCATTCAATACAGCAATAACCATGACACCGACATCTGCGAAGATCGCCATCCACATATTTGCAATTCCAAGTGCTCCGAGAATCAGGCAGACTGCCTTGATTCCAAGTGCAAAGTATATATTTTCATATACGATACGCATACATTTTCTGGAAATCCTGATTGCTTTTGCAATCTTCTTCGGATCATCATCCATCAGGACAACATCTGCCGCCTCAATCGCTGCATCTGATCCAAGTGCTCCCATGGCAATTCCGATATCTGCCCTTGACAATACCGGTGCATCATTGATTCCGTCTCCGACGAATGCCAGCTTTTCTTTCTCTGATTTCTGTTCCAGAAGTTCCTCTACTTTCGCAACCTTATCTGCCGGAAGGAGTTCACTGTATACTTCGCCGATTCCCAACTCTTCTGCGACCTTATCTGCCACTCGTTTCATATCACCGGTCAGCATTACGGTCTTGGTGATGCCTGCTTTTTTCAGATCTCTGACAGCTTCTTTCGCATGTGGTTTTAATTTATCTGAGATCAGGATATGTCCCGCATACTTACCGTCTACCGCAACGTGGACGATGGTACCTGTTTCTTCACATTCACTGTATTCCACATTCAGATATTTCATAAGTTTTGCGTTACCGGCTGCCACCGGAATACCATCGACCTTCGCTGTCACACCTTTTCCGCTCAGTTCTTCAATCTCTGTCACACGATCCCGGTGGATCTGTTTTCCATATGCTTTCTGGAGACTCTTACTGATCGGATGGGATGAGGAACACTCCGCAAGTGCCGCATACTCTAACAATTGTTCCTCCGGCATCGTATTGTGATGCACTCCGCTCACCTCAAATACACCTTGTGTCATCGTTCCGGTCTTATCAAATACCACATACTTTGTCCGTGCCATCGTCTCCAGATAATTCGATCCTTTGACCAGCACACCTTCATGACTCGCCCCGCCAATTCCTGCAAAGAAACTGAGCGGAATACTGATCACCAGTGCACATGGACAGCTGATAACCAGGAAGGTCAGTGCTCTGTAGACCCAGTCACCCCATTCCGGTGCGAGTCCCATTGCCAGCATTCTTACCAGTGGCGGAAGAATGGCAAGTGCAAGCGCACTGTAGCAGACTGCCGGTGTATAATATCTGGCAAATTTTGAAATAAAGTTCTCTGATCTTGACTTCTTAGAGCTTGAATTCTCTACCAGATCCAGAATTTTTGACACCGTAGATTCTCCGAATTCTTTTGTTGTACGGATCTTCAAAAGACCTGTCAGGTTAATACATCCACTAATAACTTCCTCACCAGCTGCTGCTTCTCTTGGAACACTTTCCCCGGTCAGTGCACTGGTATTCAATGTACTGCTTCCTTCTTCGATCACGCCATCGATCGGGATTTTTTCTCCCGGCTGAACAACAATGACCGTTCCAACTTCCACTTCATCCGGATCCACCTGTTCCAGTTCTCCGTCTTTTTCAATATTCGCATAATCCGGGCGGATATCCATCAGTTCACTGATATTCCTGCGGCTCTTTCCAACCGCATAGCTCTGGAATAGTTCTCCGATCTGATAGAAGAGCATAACCGCCACACCTTCTGTATAATTTCCAAGTGCAATGGCTCCTATGGTAGCAACTGCCATCAGAAAATTCTCATCGAATACCTGCTTATTCAGTATTCCTTTGAATGCTTTCCTTAAAATGTCATATCCCACAACAAGATACGGGATCATATAAAGTACGAACCGCAGCCATCCTTCTGCTGGTAAGAACTTCAATATAATCATAAGTAGTGCTGCAATAATAATTCTAGTCAGCGATTTCTTCTGCTTTTTTGTCATATTTTTTCCCAACCTTTACAGGAATATCTCACAATCATCTTCTACCACTTTACAGTTCTTCTGTACATCTTTCATTACCTTCTTAGGATCTGCGCCTTCTTCAAATTCTACGATCATCTTTAACATCATAAAATTCACAGTTGCATCCTTTACTCCGTCAGTGTTTTTCGCTGCCTGCTCCATCTTATTTGCACAGTTTGCGCAGTCTACGTCGATTTTATAAGTTTTTTTCATGATAAATACTTCCTTTCCTGTTTTTATTTGATTATTTGAATATATGAACAGTTATTCATATGTTTGTTTTAATTATAGCATTGTACTGCATAATGTCAATACATTTTTGGGATTTAATTCAGGAAGGCGGTGGATACCCGGACCTACATAAAAAGTAGAAAGCCGTTCCTGTTCAGGTTCCGTCGGTGGGAAATACTAAAGCGTAACCGTAGTGGCTTCCACCGAGTTACACTTCCGGGCATTTCATTTATTAACATCCGCTGCCAGTCACGACTTGAAGGAAACAATAGATAAGGATTATTGTGAATGTGGAATGCCATTAGAAACGGTTAGAGAGTCAGAATCACCGTTAAAGGAACGAAGCGAACGTGTTTGAGGCGAACGCCGAGTTTGAGCGTAGTTCCTTTGCTTTTAGGTGATTCTGACTCTCTTAGTGTTTCTTATGGTATGGAACCTGAACAAGAAGCCTTATCTATTGTTTCCTTCAAGGACTGAGAGGCCGCTTCCCCAGATAATAAATTAAATCCCAATTTAATTTAACATCTCCCGTAATTTCTCATTCACCATTCCGGGATTTGCCTTTCCTTTCATTGCTTTCATCGTCTGTCCGACCAGTGCTCCGAGGGCTTTTTCTTTACCGCCTTTGTAATCAGCGATTGCTTTTGGATTCTTTGCAATGACTTCTTTTAACACTTCTTCCAGTGCGCCTTCATCATTGACTGTCTTTAATCCGTGCTCTTCTACGTAACTTTCCGGATCTACATTCTTTTCAAATACCTGCTCGAATACTTCTTTTGCAACGGAACTGTTAATGGTTCCGTCCTCTGTAAGTCCGATCAGTTTTGCAAGATTAGCCGGTGAGAAGCTGATATCTTCCGGTTCCATGCCGTGTTCTTTTAACAGACGCATGGTTTCTACCATCAGCCAGTTGGATACTTTCTTCGGTTTCCCGCAGATTGCCGTCGTCTCTTCAAAGATATCTGCCATGTGTTTAGATTCTGTGAGTATTTCTGCATCATACTGTGGGATATCGAATTCTTTTTTATAACGTTCCAGTTTTTCATCACGAAATTCCGGCTGTTTTTCTTTGATCTTTTCGATCCACTCATCATCGATCACGATTGGTACAAGATCCGGTTCCGGGAAATAACGATAATCCTGGGCATCTTCTTTGGAACGCATGGCGTGAGATGATTCCTTGTTGTCATCCCATCGTCTCGTCTCCTGAACAACAGATTTTCCCTCTTCGATGAGTTCGATCTGACGTTCTCTCTCTCCTTCAATGGCTCTTGCAATTGCCTTGAATGAGTTCAGGTTCTTCATCTCTGTTCTTGTTCCGAACTCCTGGGTTCCCACTTCTCTTACAGATAAGTTAACATCCGCTCTCATCGAACCTTCCTGGAGCTTACAATCGGATGCTCCCAGATACTGGATAATCGTTCTTAATTTCTCCAGATATGCTATAACCTCTTCCGATGAACGCATATCCGGCTCGGATACGATCTCTACAAGCGGCACACCACTTCGGTTAAAATCTACCAGTGATGTATCATCCCATTCATCATGTACCAACTTTCCGGCATCTTCCTCCATATGCATTTCATGGATACGGACTTTTTTCTTTGTATCTCCTACCGTAATCTCCACATAACCATTTCTTGCGATTGGCTGATAAAGCTGTGAGATCTGGTAGTTCTGCGGGTTATCCGGATAAAAATAGTTCTTACGGTCGAATTTGCACACTCTTGTAATATCACAATGCGTTGCAAGACCGATTCCCATTGCATATTCTACAACCTGTTTATTTAATACCGGAAGTGATCCGGGCATACCGGTACAAACCGGGCATGTATGTGTATTCGGTGCTCCTCCGAATGCAGTGCTGCATCCGCAGAAGATCTTCGTCTTTGTTGCAAGCTCTACATGGACCTCAAGTCCAATGACTGTCTCATATTGTTTTGCCATGACTATCTGTCCTCCTTTGCAAGTTCTGGTGCTTCATACGCTTTTGTCTGTTCAAATGTATATGCGGTCTGAATGATTTTATTTTCTTCGAAACAATTTCCAATCAGCTGCATACCTACCGGAAGTCCTTTGGAATCCTTTCCTACCGGGATTGTGATTCCCGGAAGTCCTGCCAGGTTGACGGAAATCGTGTAAATATCTCCCAGATACATCTTGATCGGGTCACTTAAACTCTTTCCAAGTTCCGGTGCCGTTGTCGGAGCTGCCGGAGCCACGATCACATCATATTTTTCAAACGCTTTATCAAATGCTTTCTTAATTAACGCTTTTGTTTTCAATGCTTTCAGATAATACGCATCATAATATCCGGAACTCAAAACAAATGAACCAAGCATAATTCTCCTCTTTACTTCCGGTCCGAAACCTTCAGAACGGGATTTTTTGTACATATTATGAAGTCCTTCGTATTCCTCGGTACGATAACCGTATTTTACGCCATCGAATCTGGCAAGGTTGGAGCTTGCCTCAGCTGATGCAATGACATAATATGCAGGAATCGCATATTTTACAAGGCTTAAGTCGAATTCTTCTACAACTGCGCCTTTTTCTTCCAGAACTTTTACTGCCCGAAGAATATTTTCTTTTACCTCAGCATCCAGACCATCTCCGAAATAATCTTTTGGAATACCGATTCTCATGCCCTTCACATCATCTACCAGCGCAGATGTAAAATCATAACTGTCACGTCTGATCGATGTACTGTCTTTCGGATCATAAGATGCAATCGTCTCCAGAATTGTTGCACAGTCTGTCACATCCTTTGCAACAGGTCCGATCTGATCCAGGGAAGAACCATAAGCGATCAGTCCGTAACGGGATACCGTTCCATATGTTGGTTTGATTCCGACTACGCCGCAGAAAGAACTTGGCTGACGGATGGATCCGCCTGTGTCAGATCCAAGTGCATATGATGCTTCTTCTGCTGCAACCGCTGCACAACTTCCTCCTGAAGATCCTCCCGGAACATGCTCTAAGTTCCACGGGTTCTTTGTCGGTCCGTAATAAGAAGTCTCGGTTGTACTTCCCATGGCAAATTCATCCATGTTTGTCTTACCCAGAATCACAGCTCCTGCTTCTTCCAGATTCTTGACTGCCTCTGCCGTGAACATCGGCCGGAAGTTTCCAAGGATCTTCGAACTGCAGGTTGTGAGCATTCCCTGCGTACACATGTTATCTTTGATTGCTACCGGCACACCTGCCAATGGCCCTGTCAGTTTTCCGTCATCAATTAATTTCTGTACTTCTTCTGCGCGTTTTAATGCGCCCTCTTTATCCAGCGTCACAAAACTGTTTACATCTTTTTCTACTTTTTCGATCTGTGCAATGGAGGCTTTCACGGCTTCCACAACAGATATTTCTTTTGCCTTAATCTTCTTTCCAAGCTCTACTGCTGTAAGACTTGTGATATCCATAACCGTTTTCCTCCTATCCGATCGTCTTTGGTACTTTGAAGCTCTGGTCTTTTTCCAGCGGAGCATTCGACAGTGTCTCCTTACTGCCGTCTCCATTTGTCACAATATCTTCGCGGAATACATTCTTTACCGGAAATACATGTGACATTGGTTCAATTCCGTCTGTGTCCAGTTCATTTAACGTATCTATATAATCTAACATTTTTTCCATATCTGCTTTGGCATCTTCTTTTTCCTGACCGGATAATTCCAGCTTTGCAAGAATACCAACATATTCAATGGTTTCATCTGATATTTTATTTGCCATCTTCCTGCTCCTTCTTTCCTGATGTTATCGATTCCCCTATACTTTATATTCAGTAAACTTATCTGTTATAAAAGCCATAATAATCTGTTGATGCAATCTGTTTTGACGGTGTAAGCCTTATTTTCAAATCTTCTGATACTTCCAGTGTTGCATTTTCCGGAATTACCAGATAATGGAATGTCTCTCCGTCTATTCCATCTTCCGACAGACACTGGCTCCATGAATCTATTTCTTCCTGTTCCTCCGAATAAATGATTACATCCACATTTCCAGCCCCTGATACACGGCTGAGATCATATATTCCCGGTTCGAAATTTCTTCCGGCCGTCAACGTTTTCTGACCTTTGATATCCACTGATTCTGTGAGCGGATTACTCTGTCCGGCCGTTTCCATTGTCTCTACATCCTGTGCATTATCGGTATGCAGTTTTACTGTTGTCCTACAATTTAATGTAAGATGCGCACCTTTATAAAGACGGATATCCTCAATCTTGTCTTTCTTGCCCTCGGTGTATTCATACAGATAGATGCTGTTCTCAGGATCATCGATCTGCACGGTGTCATAGTCATCTTGCGGTGTCACTGTATAGATTCCCTCCGGGATCTCCACACCTGCCACATAATTGCCGGAAGCAAGTTCATAGTCTGCATGTTCTCCCTTTTTCGGGATTTCCCGAGTCACATACTGATAATGATCATAGTCTGTTTCATCCGTATCATTTGTCTTTTGATCCCCCGTATCCTGAAATACACCTTGAACTGCATCTCCAATTGCATATTCTATATCGTACTTATGTTCCTCATAGAGATTACCCAAAACTGCAATCACAATAATTGCCAGAATCACTATTTTCAATGGTCTTCTCCGGTTTGTAATATCCGGAGTCTGCACATGCTTTCTCCGTTTTTTCCCGGTCATATCAGACTCATTCATACGGTAGCCTTGTTTTTCCTTCTCCTCATGTACATGTGTAAGCGGCATTCCGTCACAAGCACTCTGGTTGATCCGGTAATTCTTATC
>CAKRCY010000021.1:0-35250 GCA_934309195.1 uncultured Dorea sp. | reverse complement strand
GTACGTCTGTGTGATGAGCCGAGTGATTTCCACTATGCTTATGAACTGGAAGGAACGATCGAAGATAAACTGAACCAAATCGTACAGAAAATCTATGGTGGAAATAAAGTGGTTCTTACCGCAGCAGCCCAGAAGCAGGTAAAACAGCTGACGGATCTTGGATTCGGCAATGCACCGATCTGTATGGCGAAGACACAGTACAGTCTGACCGATGATCCGAAGAAACTTGGAGCACCGGAAGACTTTGACATTACAGTGCGCAATCTGAAAGTCTCTGCGGGAGCAGGATTCATTGTAGCCCTGACAGGAGACATCATGACGATGCCTGGTCTTCCGAAGGTTCCGGCAGCAGAAAGAATTGACGTGGATGACGAAGGAAGAATCACAGGATTGTTCTAAGTATAGATAAAGTTACCAGTAAAAATCCGGCGGCTTTTGCGAGGCCAGCCGGATTTTTTTACATTTTTTTACATAAGATTTACAGGATTTTGAAAAACAGCAGGAGAATGTGTGCTAGAATTTTAAGTTAGTGTTATAATGCAAGAAGTAAAAAACGGCAAGCAGGCATGGCTGCCCGGCTGTGATTTGAAAAGGAGGAATGCTTATGCGTCAATGCCCGAATTGCAAGTCTGACAATCCAGATGATGCACGTTTCTGCAATTATTGTGGAATGCGTCTTCCCGAATCAAAAGAGGAAACATTATATAATGATCTGGAAGGACTGGAAGAAGCCCGGAAGGTAGAATTTTCCGATCAGGAGATAGCAGAGGAATCGGAGAAAGTAATTGATGAAGCGAAGAAATTATTCGAACCGGAGTGGAGAGAAGAATCGGAAGAAAATGATGGCCTGAAAAAGCAGCTTACAATTCCGGAGAATCTGGACCGTATGATCGAAGAAGTGACGCGGGAAGAACTGGAACAGGAACTCCACAGGAAGATCAAACTGAGAGAACAGGATCTGAAAGAGAATGCAACTCCGGATGAAGAATCAGTTGAAGAACCGACCAGAATGATCGGAGAGGACAGCAAGGAAGAGGCGGATGAGCCGACACGTATGTTTACAGGGGATATCGGAGATTTCATCAAGAAGAAAAAGGACTATGAAGACGTTCCGGAAGAAGATGCATATGAAGAAATTATTCAGTCCTGGGAGAGAAAGCGGAAAGAAAAGAAGATAAAGCGGGAAAAAGAAGGAAAAGACCCGAGTCGTATACCGGAATTTATCCGGGAAAAACGTTCCTGGTCAGATATGACAACCGGACAGAAGAAAACTGTGAAAAGAATTGCAGCAGGGATCCTTATAGTTGCTGTATTCTGTATTATAGAAGTATATCACGGTCGTCCGGAGGCGGTGGCAGAGCGTTATTGTAAGGCATACATGCAGGAAAACTGGAAGAAGGCAGGACGTCTGTCAGATCTTCCGGAAAACGGATATGTAACGCAGGACGAATATGCAAGTTATATGAAGAAAAATGCGGTTACAGGGATTTCCGGTTATGAAATAAAAGAGACAAAGGAAAATCGTCAGACGGAGATAGAATCCGGCGGAAAGCAGCGTGCATTTACCGTTGCATATAAGACAGAAGATAAAAAAGAAAAGACGAAGACGCTTATTGTACAAAAACAGAAAAACCGGAACTTTCTTTTTTTTACTGATTGGAAAATATCATCAGACGAGATGATCGCAAATGATTTTAATCTCTATCTTCCCGCAGGTTTAAAAGCCTGGATCGATGATATAAAACTGACAGAGGATTATAAGCTGAAAGGTGGCTCTGACAATCTGGAACAGTATAAAGTATCATTAATTGAAGGGGAACATGAGATTAAGGTGAAAGTTCCATGTTTCCGGATGTACCGGTCCGGGTTCCGGGCGGCAGATAAAGGAAATGCGACGATTTCCAAGATGAAGATATCGGAAAATGGAAAAAAGAAATTTAACAGAAACATGCAGGACATCCTGAACGCATATGTGAAAGCTGCGAAGGCAGGCAAATCCTTCTCAGAAGTAGCAGGGCTGTTTGAGAAGGATTCTTCCTACGAAAAAGAGAACAAAGAATTCTATAATGACCTGAAAAAGCAGCTCGGTTCCGGAGACGGTTATATAACGAAAGAAGTAAAACTTGATAATTATGAAGGAAAATATGTGATCAGCGGTGTAACAGGAGTGGTCAGGGGAACGTTGTCCTATGATTATAAAGTTACTTTTAAAGAAGAAAATAAGGATGAGAGCCAGTCTGTGTCAGAAACAGGTGATGGCGTAGAAGATGCAGACGGGAGCACGCAGATGAGTGCCGAATTTGTATATCAGAATGGAAGTTATCAGCTGCGCTCCGTCAATCCTGGAAATATCTGGTATAAGCAGCTGCAGTAGATATCTTCCCCAAAAAAAGTTCTTTCAAAAAAATGCAAATAATATAGGAAAAAGCTTGCTTTTTTAGCATGGATATGATACGATATTCGGGCGAATGGAAGTAGGCTTTTTTTTTATGCCTAAAATCGGGCAGCATCGCAAGCTGCCGCGAAACACGTTAACTAAGAATATAAAGCGAGGTGGAAGTTGTGCGTACAAGAATCACATTGGAGTGTACAGAATGCAAGCAGCGTAACTACAACATGACAAAGGATAAGAAATCTCATCCGGAACGTATGGAAACCAAGAAGTACTGCAGATTCTGTAAGAAACACACATTGCACAAAGAGACAAAATAATCGCCGCAAGAAGGAGTGAATGTCGATGAGTGGTAAGAAAACTCAGAAAGAAAGCTGGTTCAAAGGTCTGAACAGAGAGTTCAAGAAGATCGTATGGCCAGACAAGATGACAGTTGCAAAAGAGACGGCAGCGGTTGTTTCTGTATCCGTGGTCCTGGGAGCGATTATCGCACTTGTAGATTTTTTCGCCCAGTACGGAGTAGATTTATTAATTAAATAACTCAAAACGGACAAGAAAGGTGAGATTATGTCAGAGGCAAAATGGTACGTAGTTCATACCTATTCAGGGTACGAGAACAAAGTAAAAGCCAACATTGATAAGACAATCGAGAACAGACATCTTGAGGATCAGATCCTTGAAGTAAGAGTACCGCTGGAAGACGTTGTTGAGATGAAGAACGGTGTCCAGAAAGTATCTCAGAAGAAGATGTTTCCAGGCTATGTGTTGATACACATGATTATGAACGATGATACATGGTACGTTGTTCGTAATACAAGAGGTGTGACAGGATTTGTCGGACCTGGATCTAAGCCGGTGCCGCTTACAGATGCGGAGATGGCTCCTCTGGGAATCCAGAGAGAGGAAGTAGTCATGGACTACGAGGAGGGCGACACAGTCCAGGTAATCGCTGGAGCATGGGCAGATACGGTTGGTGTAATCCAGTCTATCAACATGCAGAAGCAGAGCCTTACTATTAATGTTGAGCTCTTCGGCCGCGAGACCCCGGTTGAAATTGGTTTCGCAGAAGTTAAGAAAATGTAACAGTAAGTGGGAGGGGCGTTGTATGTTCCCCGCCATCACCACAAGGAGGTAATTGAAATGGCAAAAAAAGTAGAAGGTTATATTAAATTACAGATCCCAGCCGGCAAAGCTACTCCGGCACCACCGGTTGGACCTGCTCTTGGTCAGCACGGTGTAAACATCGTTGAATTTACAAAACAGTTCAACGCTAAGACTGCAGATCAGGGAGATATGATCATCCCTGTAGTTATCACAGTTTACAATGACAGAAGTTTCAGCTTCATCACAAAGACACCACCGGCAGCAGTTCTGATCAAAAAGGCCTGCAACATCAAATCTGGTTCAGGTGTACCTAACAAAACAAAGGTTGCTACAATCACAAAAGCTCAGGTTGAGGAAATCGCTAAGACAAAGATGCCAGACCTGAACGCTGCTACAATCGAGAGCGCTATGAGCATGGTAGAAGGTACATGCCGTTCTATGGGTGTAACTGTAACAGAATAATTGATGAAGATTAATGTGGGAGGGTTATCCCGACAATACCACTAGGAGGTTTATAGAATGAAAAGAGGAAAGAAATACGTTGAAGCTGCGAAAACAATCGACAGAGGAACACTCTACGATGTAGCAGACGCAGTATCATTAGTTAAAAAGACTGCAACAGCAAAATTCGATGAGACAATTGAAGCTCATATCAGAACTGGATGTGACGGACGTCACGCTGACCAGCAGATTCGTGGAGCAGTTGTTCTGCCACACGGAACTGGTAAAAAGGTTCGTATCCTTGTATTTGCGAAAGATGCCAAAGCTGAAGAAGCTAAAGCAGCCGGAGCAGATTTCGTAGGTGGAGAAGAACTTATTCCTAAGATCCAGAACGAAAACTGGTTTGAATTCGATGTAGTAGTAGCTACACCAGACATGATGGGTGTTGTTGGACGTCTCGGACGTGTACTCGGACCTAAGGGATTAATGCCAAACCCGAAGGCTGGTACAGTAACAATGGACGTTACAAAAGCTATCCAGGAAATCAAAGCTGGTAAGATCGAGTACAGACTTGATAAGACAAACATTATCCATGTGCCAGTAGGTAAAGCAAGCTTTACTGAAGAACAGCTTACAGACAACTTCCAGACGCTTATTGATGCGATTAACAAAGTAAGACCTGCAGCAGTTAAGGGACAGTACCTTAAGAGCGTAACACTTACTTCTACAATGGGACCTGGTGTAAAGATCAACCCAATGAAGCTTGTTTAATCCGCAAGATAATAATGAATAAAGAACTCTGTATACAGATGTGATGCTGTATACGGAGTTTTTTTATGCCAAAGTTTATAAGAAAAGCTATTGACAAAATTAAAAAATCTTACTATACTGTGGTAAATCAATAAAACCGATGAACAAGAGGAGTAAGTAAAGATATTTGTTCCCAGAGAGCTGCAGGTGGTGGGATTGCAGTAATAAGAGTTTTTACCGAATGGACTTGTGAGGGCAGTTTGAAACCGGTTGACGGGAGTAGATGCTGACGGGATTCTCGCCCGTTATCAAGGAGATGTGTATGATAGTACATAAGAGAGTGGTCATGAGATGACAAATTGGGTGGTACCGCAGAAGTTTTAGAATATTTTAGAATGATATTAAGCTTTTGTCCCTTTAGAGGGGCAGAAGCTTTTTTTGTGGAAAAATACAAGCCGTTCCGACACTTTCCATACACAGGCAGCAAGATAATCAAGACTTAAAGGAGGAATCATACCTATGTATCCAGAATGTGAAGAAATCATGAGACTTGCACCGGACTATCGCATAATTCCGGTATGCAAGGAGATTTATGCAGATGTTATCACACCGATCGGACTTCTTCGTAAGATTGCGGCAGTGAGTAAAAGATACTATCTGTTGGAAAGTGTAGAGGGTGGAGAAAAATGGGGGCGTTATTCGTTCCTCGGATTTGATCCGATTATGAGAGTGACATGCAGTATGGATCAGGTCACGATCGAGACAGAAGAAGGGATCAAAGTAAAACATACGAAGAAACCATTAGAGCTAATCCGGGAGATCTTAAAGGATATGAAAGCACCGAAGATCAAAGGAATCCCGCCGTTTGCCGGAGGATTCGTTGGATATTTTGCATATTCCATGATCGGGTATGCAGAACCGGTACTCAAGATCAAAAAAGGAGACTTCCCGGATTATGATCTGATGTTATTTGATAAGGTGATTGCTTATGATCATCTGAAACAAAAAATCAGTGTGATCGTCAACATGAAGACGGATCGTGTAATGGAAAATTACGGAAAGGCAACTGCCAAGATCCAGGAGATGATAAGCCTGATCCGTAACGGTGAAGCACCGGAGGTACCGGCGGCAGATGAGAAGAACAAGGTGGAATTTACCTGCAATGTCAGCAAAGAAGAATATTGCAAGGTGGTGGAGAAGACCAAAGAATATATTGTAGACGGAGATATTTTCCAGGCGGTTATATCCAGACAATTTACAAGTCCGTATGAGGGCAGTCTGATGAATCCGTACCGGGTGCTTCGAACCACGAATCCTTCGCCTTATATGGTGTACATGAATATAGATGGTGAAGAGATCATGAGTACATCGCCGGAGACCCTGGTAAGGTTAAAGGACGGAAGACTTACAACATTTCCTGTGGCGGGTTCCAGACCGAGAGGCAAGACAGAAGAAGAGGATAAGGCGTTGGAAGAAGAACTGTTGGCGGATGAGAAGGAACTTGCAGAACACAATATGCTGGTAGACCTCGGAAGAAATGATCTTGGGAAAATATCAGAATTTGGTTCGGTAGAAGTTACGGAATATATGATGATCCATAAATACTCAAAGATCATGCATATTTGCTCGCAGGTGGAAAGCGATATCCGCGAAGGCTGTGATGCATTGAGAGCGATCGAATCGGTACTTCCGGCAGGTACTTTGTCCGGCGCGCCGAAGATCCGGGCATGTGAGATTATCGAAGAGCTGGAGACGGAGCAGCGGGGAATCTACGGAGGAGCCCTTGGATATATTGATTTTACCGGTAATATGGATACCTGCATTGCTATCCGCATGGCAGTTAAGAAAGATGGAAAAGTATATGTACAGGCGGGCGGAGGTATCGTAGCGGACAGCATTCCTGAAAATGAGTACGAAGAATCGGCGAACAAGGCACTGGCAGTTATGAATGCTGTAAAGAATGCGAAGGAGGTACTGGAGTAATGATTTGGTTGATTGATAACTATGATAGTTTCTCGTATAACCTCGTACAGATGGCAGGGGGTATAAGACCTGATATCAAAGTCATCCGTAATGATGCAATGACGGTAGAAGAGATCAGAGAACTCAGACCGGATCACATTATATTATCACCGGGACCGGGATATCCGAAGGACGCAGGAATCTGTGAAACGGTTGTAAAAGAACTGGCGGGAGAGATTCCGATCATGGGAGTGTGTCTGGGACATCAGGCAATCTGTGAAGTGTACGGAGGAACGATTGCACATGCGAAGGAACTGATGCATGGCAAACAGAGTGAGGTGGAACTGGATGCAGCAAGTCCCGTATTTGTGGGAATGAATCAGAAGATAAAGGCGGCCAGATATCATTCACTGGCATTAAAGGGAGATACACTTCCGGCAGAACTGAAAGTGATCGCGAAGACGGAAGACGGAGAAGTGATGGCGGTGGAACACAGAAAGTATCCGGTATGTGGAGTACAATTCCATCCGGAATCTATCCTGACACCGGAAGGCAGGAAGATACTTGAGAATTTCTTCCGGATAGAAATCTAAAAATAAGAAAATCTGAAGGAGGCAGAATTATGATAAGAGAAGCGATCGCAAAATTAATGAAAAAAGAAAATCTGACATATGAAGAAGCAAGAGGCGTGATGGAAGAGATGATGGACGGAACCGCCACACAGGCACAGATGGGAGGCTTCCTGACAGCGCTTTCCATGCAGGGGGAGACGATTGAAGAGATCATCGCATTTGCAACGGTAATGCGTGAAAAAGGCGTAAAGATCAAACCGGAGAGAGAAGTTATCGACATTGTAGGAACCGGTGGAGATCAGGTGGGAACATTTAACATCTCCACTACGTCTGCATTTGTTGTCGCAGCGGGCGGTGTTCCGGTGGCAAAACATGGTAACAGAAGCGTATCAAGTAAGAGTGGAGCAGCCGATGTGCTGGAAAAACTCGGGGTAAATGTAGCGCTGAAGGCAGAAGATAACGAAAAAGTGTTAAAAGATACGCGGATCTGCTTCTTCTTCGCTCCGGTGTATCATTCATCTATGAAATACGCAGCACCTGTAAGAAAAGAACTTGGTGTCAGAACGGTATTCAACATTCTCGGACCACTGTCTAACCCGGCAGCGGCAACGATGCAGCTTCTTGGAGTTTATGATGAGAAACTGGCAGAGCCTCTGGCAAAGGTATTGTCGAATCTTGGCGTAACGAGAGGTGTGGCTGTGTGCGGAGCAGACGGACTGGACGAGATCACATTAACGGGAGCTACAAAGGTATATGAGATTCGTGACGGAGAGATCACATCTTATTCTATTACACCGGAACAGTTTGGATTGAAGAGTTGTCCGCTGGAAGAACTGATCGGTGGAACACCGGAAGAAAATGCACAGATCACACTGGATATCCTGACAGGAAAAGAGACAGGTGCCAAAAGAGATGTTGTTCTGATGAATGCGGGCATGAGCCTGTATCTCGGAATCGACGGCATCACATTAGAGGAAGGAATTCAGAAAGCAAAAGAACTGATCGAAAGCGGTGCGGCTTATAGGAAATATCAGGAATTCAGGGATGCGACACAGAATATATAACAGGAGATAACGACATGATCTTGGACAGAATAGCAGCGGATACCAAACTCCGCGTGAATAAAGCAAAAAGAGAGGTCACATTTTCCCAGATGCGGGCTATGGCCTATAAAAAAGAAAAGAATACCGGATTTCCATTTGAGAAAATGTTAAAGGAACCGGGGATGCATTATATCTGCGAAGTGAAGAAAGCGTCGCCGTCAAAAGGCGTGATCGCTGAAAATTTTCCATATCTGGAGATTGCAAAAGAATACGAGGAGGCGGGCGCAGGAGCAATCTCGTGCCTGACGGAGCCGAAGTACTTTCAAGGAAAGAATGAATATCTGCAGAAGATTACGGAGAATGTAAAAATCCCGGTATTGCGGAAAGATTTTACTGTGGATGAATATATGATCTACGAAGCAAAAGTTCTGGGAGCATCCGCAGTGCTTCTGATCTGTGCGATTCTGGATACGGATACGATCTGCAGATACATTAAAATCTGTGACCACCTCGGACTTTCGGCGCTGGTGGAAGTGCATGATGAAGAGGAGATGGAAAGCGCGATCGAAGCCGGCGCAAGAGTGATCGGTGTGAACAACCGGAATCTGAAAGATTTCACAGTAGATATCGGCAACAGTTTACGGCTCAGAAGTCAGGCACCGGAAGAGATATTATTCGTAGCAGAAAGCGGAATTAAGACGGCGGAAGATATCCGGAAGCTGAAAGAAGCCAAAGTGAATGGTGTGCTGATCGGTGAGACACTGATGCGGAGCCCGGATAAGAAAGCATGTCTTAAGGAGCTGGATGGAGAGTAAAAGATGACGAAGATCAAAATATGTGGCCTGAAACGGCCGGAAGATATAGAATATGTGAATCAATACCTTCCGGATTATGCAGGATTCGTATTTGCCGGAAGCAAGCGGAAGGTGACGGATGAACAGGCTGAGGAACTCAGCAGGAAGCTGGATGGAAGGATCATAGCGGTCGGTGTATTTGTAAATGAACCGGCAGAACATATCGTAAATTTGGTGAAAAAAGGAATTATCCGGGTGGTCCAGTTACATGGTGATGAGGATAGAGAATATATTTTAAAGTTAAGAGAAAATCTGGAAGAATCAGTAAAGATTATAAAAGCCGTAAGAGTACAGAACCGGGAACAGATTCTGGAAGCGGAAAAGCTGCCATGTGACTATCTGCTTCTGGATACCTGGCAGAAAGATGCGTATGGCGGATGTGGAAAGCAGTTTGATAAACCCCTGATTCTGGAAGATATGTCGAAACCATATTTCCTGGCGGGCGGACTTGCGGCAGATAACATTCGGGAAAATATACAGATCTGTCATCCATATGCAGTAGATGTAAGCAGTGCGGTGGAGACTGATGGAAAAAAAGATGAGAAAAAAATACAGGAATTCATAGAAAGGGTTAGAGAATATGAGTAAAGGAAGATTTGGAGAATACGGAGGTCAGTATGTTCCGGAAACACTGATGAATGCGGTGAATGAAGTAGAAGAGGCGTATAATTATTATAAAAATGATCCACAGTTTCAGGCAGAACTGGATGATCTTCTTAAAAATTATGCGGGAAGACCTTCTTTATTATATGAAGCAAAGAAGATGACAAAAGACCTGGGAGGGGCGAAGATCTATCTGAAGAGAGAGGATCTGAACCACACCGGAGCGCATAAGATCAACAACGTACTGGGACAGGTATTGCTTGCGAAGAAGATGGGAAAGACGAGAGTGATCGCGGAGACAGGAGCCGGTCAGCATGGTGTGGCAACGGCAACGGCAGCGGCACTTATGGATATGGAATGTGAGATCTATATGGGAAAAGAAGATACCGACCGTCAGGCACTGAATGTATATCGTATGGAACTGCTCGACGCCAAAGTGCATCCGGTGACAACGGGAACCATGACGCTGAAAGATGCGGTTAACGAGACGATGCGTGAATGGGCAAACCGTATGGATGATACCTTATATGTATTAGGCTCTGTCATGGGACCACATCCATTTCCAACGATCGTACGTGATTTCCAGAAGGTGATCAGTAAAGAGATCAAAGAGCAGATGCTGGAAAAAGAAGGAAGACTTCCGGATGCAGTTATCGCATGTGTGGGCGGCGGAAGTAATGCGATCGGAGCATTTTATGAATTTATCCCGGATAAAGAAGTACACCTGATCGGATGTGAAGCAGCCGGACTTGGAGTCGATACCGAAAAGCATGCGGCAACCATCGCAAAAGGAACACAGGGAATCTTCCATGGCATGAAATCACTGTTTTGCCAGAATGAATACGGACAGATCGCACCGGTATACTCCATCTCGGCCGGACTGGATTATCCTGGAATCGGACCGGAACATGCAATGCTTGCGGAGACCGGACGTGCAGAGTATGTGCCGGTTAC
The DNA here is from genome assembly GCA_934309195.1 of uncultured Dorea sp. Lineage (GTDB taxonomy): Bacteria > Bacillota > Clostridia > Lachnospirales > Lachnospiraceae > Dorea_A. The sequence goes on along the minus strand of CAKRCY010000021.1, from coordinate 24,575 downwards.
AGATGAAGAGGCAGTAGATGCATTTGAATATTTGTCAAAGACAGAAGGGATCATTCCGGCGGTCGAAAGTGCACATGCGGTTGCATATGCGAAGAAGCTGGCACCGACACTTGGCAAAGATAAGATCCTTGTGGTAAATATTTCCGGACGTGGAGATAAAGATGTAGCGGCAATTGCAAGATACAGAGGAGTTGAGATTTATGAATAAGATAAAAGACGCATTTAATAATAAGAAAGCATTCATTCCATTTATTACCGGAGGGGATCCGTCACTGGATGTTACAAAAGAACTCCTGCTTGCAATGCAGGAGGCTGGAGCAGATCTGATCGAGATCGGTATTCCGTTTTCGGATCCGATTGCGGAAGGTCCGGTGATCCAGGAAGCAGATGAGAGAGCGCTGGCAGCAGGATGCACAACAGATAAGCTGATGGATATGGTAGAGAGCATTAAAGATCAGCTGCAGGTTCCGGTCGTATTCATGACATATATGAACCCTGTCTTTGTTTACGGTACGGAGCGTTTTATGAAACGTGCGGCGGAGTGCGGCATCTGTGGTGTGATCGTACCGGATGTTCCATATGAAGAAAAAGCGGATCTGACAGACGCATGCAAAAAATATGGTGTGGAGCTTGTATCGCTGATTGCTCCGACTTCTCATGAAAGAATTCAGATGATCGCAAAAGAAGCAGAAGGGTTCCTGTACTGCGTCTCTTCTCTTGGCGTAACGGGAGTGCGTAAAGAGATTACGACCAATATCGGAGAGATGATCGAGAAGGTAAGAGAGGTTACAGATATCCCATGTGCGGTTGGCTTCGGAATCTCTACGCCGGAGCAGGAAAAGGAAATGGCGGCATTTTCAGACGGCGCGATTGTGGGATCGGCAATCGTAAGGATCGTAGCAGAGCATGGAGCAGACTGTGTACCGTATGTAAAAGAATATGTGCAGAAGATGAAAGAGGCCGTGGCAGAAGCATAAAAGAGCGGATAACATAGAACCGGATAACATAAAAGACGAAGCAGTACAAATTGCAAAAAAATTGCAAAAAAATGAAAAACCTCTTGACAATAATGTGCGCATATGATAATCTATTACAGGACTGCCGAAGACAGTAGGTGCTTGAAAGAGCGTAAGAACACATTTTATGCGGACGCCTACCGAGGAAAGATCGATACTAAAGTATGACTTATCAACCTCTATGTCTTTGGATATAGAGGTTTTTTTACATTTATATCTGTCGGCGGTGTAAACTTACAAATCTACAAGGAGGTGCACCATTCGTGGCAAAAGTTGAATTAAAACAACCAGTTGTACAGGCTATTGCAGAGGACGTGAAAGACGCAACAAGCGTTGTCCTTGTTGACTACCGTGGACTGACTGTTGCAGAAGATACAGAGATGCGTAAACAGTTAAGAGAAGCAGGCGTTGTCTACAAAGTTTGTAAGAACACAATGATGAAGAGAGCTTTTGAAGGAACTGATTTCGCAGCATTAGATGAGCACTTAGAAGGACCAAGTGCTATCGCTATTTCTAAAGATGATGCAACAGCTCCGGCAAGAATCCTTTGCAAATTCGCAAAGAATGCAAAAGCCCTTGAATTAAAAGCAGGTGTGGTTGAAGGAACATTATATGATGCAGACGCATTAAATGAACTTGCTAAGATCCCTTCAAGAGACGAGCTTCTTTCCAAATTACTTGGAAGCTTACAGTCACCTATCACAAACCTGGCTCGCGTTCTCAACCAGATCGCAGAAAAAGGTGGAGCAGATGCTTGTGAAGCAGCTCCGGCAGCAGAAGAAGCTGCAGAGGCACCAGCAGCTGAATAAGCTGATGGCAGCATAATAATTTTATTTCAAAAAGAAAATAAGAAAAATGGAGGAAAATAAAATGGCAAAGTTAACAACAGAAGAATTTATTGAAGCTATCAAAGAGTTATCTGTATTAGAGTTAAATGATCTTGTAAAAGCTTGTGAAGAAGAATTTGGTGTATCCGCAGCAGCAGGTGTTGTAGTTGCAGCAGCTGGAGCAGAAGGTGGAGCAGCAGCAGAAGAGAAAGATGAGTTCGATGTAGAATTAGTTTCTGCAGGAGCAGCTAAGGTTAAAGTTATCAAAGTTGTTCGTGAAGTAACAGGACTTGGACTGAAAGAAGCTAAAGCATTAGTTGACGAAGCTCCAAAGGTAATCAAAGAAGGCGCTTCTAAAGCTGAGGCTGAAGAAATCAAAACTAAACTTGAAGCAGAAGGTGCTGAAGTTAACCTTAAATAATTCGAGTTTGATTGGATTATCAGGGCATTCCGGTGACGGGATGCCCTTTCGTATTATAGGGGATGCTGAATATAAGAAAGAGTCCGCAAAGCAGAGTTTTTCTTATGTTCAGCAATACCGGAAGAACAGAAGAAAAAACTGAAAAAATAGTACAGATTTGCTTGACATACTTGACAGGCCTGTGCTATAGTAAAAAATGCGCTATTGTGGATAGTTATGCCATGATTTCGTAAAAAAAACAACAAATTGTGTTGTTTTTTGAGACTCTGCAAGTTATATGGGCAGTGAAAAGCCCAGCCAGAAAAATAAATGAGGAGTGAAACGTCAATATGGAGAAAAACAGAATTCGTCCTATTAAAAGCGGAAAAAGTTCACGAATGAGTTATGCCCGACAGAAAGAAGTCGTTCAGATGCCTAACTTGATCGAAGTTCAGACAGATTCTTACAAGTGGTTTCTGGATGAAGGGTTAAATGAAGTGTTCGATGACATTTCCCCAATTACAGATTACAGTGGAAAATTAAGCCTGGATTTCGTAGATTTTACTTTATGTGAGAATGAAGTGAAATATACGATTGATGAGTGTAAAGAACGTGATGCAACATACGCAGCACCTCTGAAAGTCAAAGTAAGACTTCACAATAAAGAGACAGATGAGATCAATGAGCATGAGATCTTTATGGGAGATCTTCCACTGATGACAAGAACAGGTACCTTTGTGATCAATGGTGCGGAACGTGTAATTGTCAGCCAGTTAGTTCGTTCTCCTGGTATCTATTATGCCATTGCACATGACAAATTAGGTAAAAAACTGTATTCAGCTACCGTAATCCCGAACCGTGGTGCATGGCTGGAATATGAGACGGATTCTAATGACGTTTTCTATGTACGTGTAGATAGAACAAGAAAGGTACCGATTACTGTATTGATTCGTGCATTGGGAATCGGTACAAATCCAGAGATCATCGAACTCTTCGGAGAAGAGCCAAAGATCCTGGCAAGTTTTGAGAAAGATGCTGCAACGAATTATCAGGAAGGACTTCTGGAATTATATAAGAAGATCCGTCCGGGTGAACCTCTGGCAGTAGACAGTGCTGAAAGTCTGATCACAAGTATGTTCTTTGATCCGAGACGTTATGATCTTGCAAAAGTAGGACGTTACAAGTTCAATAAGAAGCTTGCGTTAAAGAACCGTATCAGTGGTCAGGTGCTGGCAGAAGATGTTGCAAGCCCAATGACAGGGGAAGTTCTGGCAGAAGCAGGAACCAAGATCACAAGAGAACTGGCTTCCGCAATCCAGAACAATGCAGTTCCATATGTATGGATCAGCGTAGAAGAGACAGAACGACCGATCAAGGTACTTTCAAATATGATGGTTGACCTTGATGCTGTTGTTGATGTGGATCCGGAAGAAGTAGGGGTTACAGAGCAGGTATATTATCCTGTACTTGCAGGAATTCTGGAAGAGACAGCCGGAGACATTGATGAATTAAAGGATGCGATCAAGAGAGATATCCACGATCTGATTCCAAAGCATATCACAAAAGAAGATATCTTAGCTTCTATTAACTATAATATGCATCTGGAATATGGCATCGGAACAGATGATGATATCGACCACCTGGGTAACAGACGTATCCGTTCTGTAGGTGAGCTGCTTCAGAATCAGTACAGAATCGGTCTTTCCCGTCTGGAAAGAGTGGTTCGTGAAAGAATGACAACACAGGATATGGAGGGTATTTCTCCACAGTCCCTGATCAATATCAAGCCTGTAACAGCAGCAGTGAAGGAATTCTTCGGTTCTTCCCAGCTGTCACAGTTCATGGATCAGAACAATCCGCTTGGTGAGCTGACCCATAAGAGACGTCTTTCAGCGTTAGGACCTGGTGGTCTGTCAAGAGACCGTGCAGGATTCGAGGTACGAGATGTACACTATTCTCATTACGGAAGAATGTGTCCGGTAGAGACACCTGAAGGACCTAACATCGGTCTGATCAACTCCCTTGCAAGTTATGCAAGAATTAATGAGTATGGATTTATCGAGGCACCATACCGTAAGATCAACCATGATGATCCGACTAACCCGGTAGTAACAGATGAAGTTGTATACATGACAGCGGATGAAGAAGATAATTATCATGTAGCACAGGCGAACGAGCAGTTGGACGAAGAAGGACATTTTGTACGTAAAAATGTATCTGGTCGTTACCGTGAAGAGACACAGGAATATGAAAGAAGAATGTTCGATTATATGGACGTATCTCCTAAGATGGTATTCTCTGTGGCTACAGCTTTAATCCCATTCCTTCAGAATGACGATGCGAACCGTGCCCTGATGGGATCAAACATGCAGCGTCAGGCAGTACCGCTCCTGTTTACAGAGGCTCCGGCAGTAGGAACAGGTATGGAAGAAAAAGCTGCCGTTGACTCCGGTGTATGTGTGGTCGCTGAAGAAGGCGGTACAGTAGAACGTTCTACTTCTACAGAGATTACAGTTCGTCAGGATGACGGAAAACTGAAAAAATATAAATTAACAAAATTCCAGAGAAGTAACCAGAGCAACTGCTATAACCAGAGACCAATCGTCTTCAAAGGAGACAGAGTCGAAAAAGGCGAGGTTATTGCAGATGGACCGTCTACATCTAATGGTGAACTTGGACTTGGAAAGAACCCGCTGATCGGATTCATGACATGGGAAGGTTACAACTACGAGGATGCTGTTCTGCTTAGTGAAAGACTGGTGCAGGATGATGTATATACTTCTATTCATATTGAAGAATACGAAGCAGAAGCACGTGATACAAAGCTTGGACCAGAAGAGATCACACGCGACATTCCAGGTGTTGGTGATGATGCACTGAAGAATCTGGATGAAAGAGGAATCATCCGTGTCGGAGCAGAAGTCCGTGCCGGAGATATCCTGGTAGGTAAGGTTACTCCTAAGGGAGAGACAGAGCTTACAGCTGAAGAAAGACTGCTTCGTGCAATCTTCGGTGAGAAAGCCCGTGAAGTAAGAGATACTTCTCTTAAAGTACCTCACGGAGAATATGGTATCGTAGTGGATGCAAAGGTATTTACAAGAGAGAATGGTGATGAGATGTCACCTGGAGTAAACCAGTCAGTCCGTATCTATATTGCACAGAAGAGAAAAATCTCTGTCGGTGACAAGATGGCCGGACGTCATGGTAACAAGGGTGTCGTTTCCCGTGTACTTCCGGTTGAAGACATGCCGTTCCTGCCGAATGGACGTCCACTGGATATCGTGCTGAATCCACTGGGTGTACCGTCACGTATGAATATCGGTCAGGTCCTGGAGATTCACCTGTCCCTGGCTGCAAAAGCACTTGGATTCAACATCGCAACTCCTGTATTTGACGGAGCGAACGAGATTGATATTATGGATACTCTTGATCTGGCAAATGATTATGTCAACTTAAGCTGGGAAGAGTTTGAAGCAAAACATAAAGAAGAACTTCTTCCGGAAGTACTGCAGTATCTGTCAGATAACAGAGAACACAGAAAACTCTGGAAAGGTGTTCCGCTTTCAAGAGATGGTAAGGTCCGCCTGCGTGACGGACGTACGGGTGAGTACTTCGACAGCCCGGTAACCATCGGACACATGCATTATCTGAAACTGCACCACCTGGTAGACGATAAGATCCATGCACGTTCTACAGGTCCTTACTCACTGGTTACACAGCAGCCATTAGGAGGAAAGGCTCAGTTCGGTGGACAGCGTTTCGGAGAAATGGAGGTATGGGCACTGGAAGCTTATGGTGCATCATACACACTGCAGGAAATCCTGACTGTGAAGTCAGATGATGTCATCGGACGTGTGAAGACTTACGAAGCAATCATCAAGGGTGAGAATATTCCTGAACCGGGAATTCCGGAATCCTTCAAGGTATTGCTCAAAGAGTTACAGTCACTCGGACTGGACGTACGTGTCTTACGTGATGACAATACAGAAGTGGAGATTATGGAAACTTCCGATATGGGAGAGACAGATTTCCGTTCTCTGATCGAGGGAGACAGAAGATATCGTAATGATGATGACGAAGACTTTGGTAAACACGGATACAGCAAACAGGAATTCCAGGGTGAAGAGCTGGTTGATGTAGAAGAAGAACCAGAATCAGACGATGATTTCGATATGAATTTTGAAGAAAATGATGACTATGATTTCGGCGATTCATCTGATGATGAATAGGAAGGGGTCCAAAGTATGCCAGAAAATAATAAGGAACAAACTTATCAGCCAATGACTTTTGATGCGATCAAGATCGGTTTGGCATCACCTGAAAAGATTCTGGAATGGTCAAAAGGAGAAGTTACCAAACCAGAGACCATCAACTATAGAACTTTAAAACCTGAAAAAGACGGACTGTTCTGCGAAAAGATTTTCGGACCAAGCAAGGACTGGGAATGCCATTGCGGAAAGTACAAAAAGATCCGCTATAAAGGCGTGGTCTGCGACCGTTGTGGTGTTGAAGTAACAAAAGCAAGCGTACGTCGTGAGCGCATGGGCCATATCGCCCTTGCTGCTCCGGTATCGCACATCTGGTACTTCAAGGGAATTCCAAGCCGTATGGGACTGATTCTTGATCTGTCCCCGAGAACATTGGAAAAAGTACTGTATTTCGCTTCTTATATCGTACTGGATAAGGGTGAGTCAGATCTGATGTACAAACAGGTATTATCAGAGGCTGAATATCAGGAAGCAAGAGAAAAATGGGGAAGCACATTCCGTGTAGGAATGGGTGCGGAATCCATCAAAGAACTTCTTGAGAACATTGATCTTGAGAAAGAATATACAGAATTGACAGAAGGCTTGAAAGGTGCAACCGGACAGAAACGTGCAAGAATCGTAAAACGTCTGGAAGTAGTAGAAGCTTTCCGTGAGTCTGGTAACAAACCAGAATGGATGATCATGACAAATATCCCGGTTATCCCGCCGGATCTTCGTCCAATGGTACAGCTGGATGGCGGACGTTTTGCGACATCTGACCTGAATGATCTGTACAGAAGAATCATCAACAGAAATAACCGTCTGAGACGTCTTCTTGAATTAGGCGCACCGGACATTATTGTCAGAAATGAAAAGAGAATGCTTCAGGAAGCTGTAGATGCCCTGATCGACAACGGCCGCCGCGGCCGTCCGGTAACAGGACCTGGTAACCGTGCACTGAAATCTCTTTCTGATATGCTGAAAGGTAAGTCCGGACGTTTCCGTCAGAACCTGCTTGGTAAGCGTGTTGACTATTCCGGACGTTCCGTTATCGTTGTAGGACCGGAACTTAAGATCTACCAGTGTGGTCTGCCGAAAGAAATGGCAATCGAGCTGTTCAAACCATTCGTTATGAAAGAACTGGTTCAGAACGGAACAGCACACAATATTAAAAATGCTAAGAAGATGGTAGAAAGACTTCAGCCGGAAGTGTGGGATGTTCTGGAAGAAGTAATTAAAGAGCATCCGGTTATGCTGAACCGTGCCCCTACACTGCACAGACTTGGTATTCAGGCATTTGAACCGATTCTTGTAGAGGGTAAGGCTATCAAGCTTCATCCGCTGGTTTGTACAGCGTTCAACGCCGATTTCGACGGAGACCAGATGGCTGTCCATCTTCCACTTTCCGTAGAAGCACAGGCAGAGTGCCGTTTCTTACTTCTGTCACCGAACAACTTACTGAAGCCGTCTGATGGTGGTCCGGTAGCCGTTCCTTCACAGGATATGGTACTTGGTATCTATTATCTGACTCAGGAGCGTCCTGGTGCCAAGGGAGAAGGCATGATCTTCAAGAGCTTCAACGAAGCACTTCTTGCTTATGAAAATGCTGCCGTAACACTTCATTCACGTGTAAAGGTACGTGTATCCAAGAAGATGGCAGACGGAACAGTGAAGACAGGAACGGTAGAATCTACAGTCGGACGTTTCATGTTTAATGAGATCATTCCGCAGGATCTGGGATTTGTAGACCGTGAAGTAGAAGGAAATGAACTGCTTCTGGAAGTTGATTTCCATGTAGGAAAGAAACAGCTGAAACAGATTCTTGAAAAAGTTATCAATACACATGGAGCTACTGCAACAGCAGAAGTACTTGACCATGTAAAGGCTATGGGTTACAAGCTTTCAACAAGAGCTGCCATGACCGTATCCATTTCTGACATGACGGTACCTCCGCAGAAACCGGAGATGATCAAAAATGCTCAGGATACTGTAGATAAGATCACAAAGAACTTCAAACGTGGTCTCATTACAGAAGAAGAAAGATATAAAGAAGTTGTAGAGACATGGAAAGCAACTGATGATGCTCTTACAAAGGCACTGCTTGACGGTCTTGATAAATATAACAACATTTTCATGATGGCAGATTCCGGAGCCCGTGGATCTGACAAACAGATCAAACAGCTTGCCGGTATGCGTGGTCTGATGGCCGATACAACAGGTCACACGATCGAGCTGCCAATTAAATCAAACTTCCGTGAAGGTCTTGATGTACTGGAATACTTCATGTCTGCACATGGAGCTCGAAAAGGTATGTCCGATACAGCTCTTCGTACAGCCGATTCGGGATATCTGACAAGACGTCTGGTAGACGTATCACAGGAACTGATCATCCACGAAGTAGACTGTGCAAAACCGGGAGCACCGATTCCGGGAATGTATGTAAAAGCATTCATGGATGGAAACGAAGTGATCGAAAGTCTGCAGGATCGTATCACAGGACGTTATATCTGTGAGAACATTGTAGATAAAGATGGTAACATCCTTGTAAAAGCAAATCATATGGTAACACCGAAACGTGCAGAGCTGATCTGTAAAAAGGGTGTTGACGAGAAGGGTGAGCCGTTGACACAGATTAAGATCCGTACAATCCTTACATGTCGTTCACATAATGGTGTATGTGCAAAATGTTACGGATCCAACATGGCAACAGGTGAGCCGGTACAGGTTGGAGAAGCTGTCGGAATCATCGCCGCACAGTCAATCGGAGAACCTGGTACACAGCTTACTATGAGAACTTTCCATAGTGGTGGTGTAGCCGGTGGAGATATCACACAGGGTCTTCCTCGTGTCGAGGAGCTTTTCGAGGCAAGAAAGCCTAAGGGACTTGCAATTATCACAGAAATCGCAGGAACTGCTAACTTAAATGACACTAAGAAGAAACGTGAGATCATTGTTACAAATAAAGAAACAGGCGAATCCAAAGCATATCTGATCCCTTATGGATCACGTATCAAGGTAGCTGACGGTGCAGAACTGGAAGCCGGTGATGAACTGACAGAGGGTAGTGTAAATCCACACGATATTCTGAGAATCAAAGGACTTCGTGCTGTACAGGATTACATGATCCAGGAAGTTCAGAGAGTATATCGTCTCCAGGGTGTAGAAATCAACGATAAGCATATCGAGGTCATCGTTCGTCAGATGCTGAAGAAGATACGTATCGAAGAGTCCGGAGACACTGAATTCCTTCCGGGAACAAATGTTGACAGACTTGAGTTTGAGGATGTAAATGAAGCTTTGGAAGCAGAAGGTAAAGAACCTGCAACAGGTGAGCAGATCATCATGGGTATTACAAAAGCTTCCCTTGCTACAAATTCATTCCTGTCTGCTGCTTCCTTCCAGGAGACAACAAAAGTCCTGACCGAAGCTGCTATTAAGGGTAAGGTTGATCCGCTGGTAGGTCTGAAAGAGAATGTTATCATTGGTAAACATATTCCTGCCGGAACAGGTATGAGAAAGTATCGTGACATCAAGTTGAACACAGAGATGGAAATGGAAGACGAACTGGACTTTGAGGACGATTTTGATTTTGAATTCAAAGATGCAGATGAGATGAATCAGGAGATTACTCTTGATGAAGGAACAGAAGATGCAGTAGAAGATATTGCAGAAGAAACAGTTGCTACATCTGAAGATGAAGAATAAAATATAAATCAAATAAAAAGAAAGTGTTCACACTGAAAAGTGTGGACATTTTCTTTTTTTAGTGAAGAATAAGTTAATATCACTAATGTTTACTGTTATTTGTATATATAAATTGACTTTTATATTCAAAAAGTCTATAATAATTGTCAGTGAGAATCGGCGAAAATAGTAACAGATTCTGTCAACATTTTAAGAAAGGTTGGGGTTCTATTATGGATCAAGGTAAACTTACAAGAATATTAAAATCAATGGAGGAGCATGAGGTTCCGCAGATGATCGTTTCTGACCCGGTTGCGATTTTCTATCTGACAGGCAAGTGGATTTTCCCGGGAGAAAGACTTCTGGCATTATATCTGAATGTGAACGGAAATCACAAAATGGTAATCAACAAATTATTCCCACAGGAATCAGATCTTGGCGTAGATCTTATCTATTATGATGACATTGAAGACGGAGTAGAGATCTTAAGCAAGTATGTAGATAAAGATAAGACAATGGGAATTGATAAAACATGGCCGTCAAAATTCCTTATTCGTCTGCAGGAGTTAGGCGGAGGAAGTAAATTTGTAAATGGATCTCCGATCATCGATTATATCCGTATGGTAAAAGATGAGAAAGAAAAAGATCTTATGAGAAAATCTTCTAAGTTAAATGATATTGCTATGGAAAAGATCATTCCATGGGTAGCAAAAGGATTAACTGAGAAAGAATTAAATGCAAAAATGCGTGAAATTTACAAAGAAATCGGATGTGAAGATGTATCGTTCGATCCAATTACAGCATATGGACATGGCGCTGCAGATCCACATCATGTAACAGATGATTCCAAAGGAAAACGCGGAGATTGTGTAATTCTTGATATCGGTGGATTTAAAGATAACTATGCATCAGATATGACAAGAACTGTATTTATCGGTGAAGTATCTGACCGTGCAAAAGAAATTTACGATATCGTAGTTGAAGCAAACAGAAGAGGTATCGAAGCTGCCAAACCAGGAAATAGAATGTGCGACGTTGACCTCGCTGCAAGAAATTACATCGAGGAAAAAGGATTTGGCGAGTACTTCACACACAGAACAGGACATTCTATCGGACTGGAAGATCACGAATTCGGTGATGTATCATCTGTTAACACAGACATCATCAAGGTTGGACAGTGCTTCTCAGTAGAGCCGGGAATCTATCTTCCGGATGAGAACATCGGTGTTCGTATCGAAGACCTCGTAATCATCACAGAAGATGGATGCGAAGTTCTGAACGACTTTACAAAAGACCTGATCGTTGTACCGGAAGAGTAAAACATCAGAATATATATTTCGGACAGAAATGGAGAAAATGCAGATGACAAGAGATCAGGCATATGAAATCTTAACAAAATACATGAAAGGGGAGCATTATATTACACATTCTCTGGCAGTTGAGGCCATCATGAAAGGACTGGCCAAACGTCTTGCGCCGGATGAGGTGGAATATTGGGGAATTGCAGGATTACTGCATGACCTGGATGAAGAACAATGTGACTGGGAGCATGACTTAAGCGTACATGGACCGACATCGGTAGAAATCTTGAAAAAAGAGGGAATTGATGATCCTGTACTATTTGGAGCGATCTGTGCACATAATCCGAAAAGTGGCGTGAAAGCGAAAACAAAAATCCAATATGCGCTCCTGGCGGCAGATCCAATGAGCGGTTTCTTAAAAGCAGTTGCACAGATTTACCCGGATAAAAAGATTGCAAGTGTAAAAAGAAAGTCTGTTATAAAACGTTTCAATGAAGCACGATTTGCGAAAGGTGCCAATCGTGATTACATGGAAAGTATTGAATTTACAGGGCTGATGCTGGAGGATCTGATTGATATCGGACTGGAAGAAATGTGTGCGATCTCTGATGAATTAGGGTTATAACAAAGTATAAAAATGGTGTTGTAAGAAATAGAAATGATCTTACAACACCATTTTATAATGTATTATTAATTATTCATAACGCTCATCAATGACACGTTTTGTCTTCTTTTCACTTCGAGGTAATAATCCGATTTCAACAACTTTAACTAACGGTGTGAATCCTATGCGGCTTTTGACGGTAGCTGCGATCCGTTTGGCAAGATCAAGGAAGTCAACCGTTCCATTTGTTTCAACATAGATTCGCATGGTGTCTTTTCCGTCAAGATGAGAAATACGGATCTGATATTCACTGGATACTTCGGAAAATTCTTTTAAGATCTCCTCAATCTGAGCAGGGAACACATTTACACCCTTAATCTTCATCATATCATCAGTACGTCCCATAATAGTATCTAGCCGTGGGAATCTGCTTCCGCAAGGGCACTCTCCCGGAATGATGCGGGAAAGATCATGTGTGCGGTAGCGGATAAGAGGTGCTCCTTCTTTGACCAGGGTGGTAATGACGATTTCTCCGAGCTCTCCGTCCGGAAGTACTTCACCGGTTACAGGGTCGATGATCTCAATGTAAATATAATCATCCCAGTAGTGCATGCCGCAGTCATGGGAACAGCTGATGCCAATTCCCGGTCCATAGATTTCCGTCAGGCCATAGATGTCATAGATCTCAATTCCCAGTTCTTCGGTGATACGCCGGCGCATTTTCTCACCCCAGCGTTCGGAACCAATGATTCCTTTCTTCAGATGGATCTTGTCTTTGATTCCTCTTTTCTGGATTTCTTCTGCAAGAAGCAGGGCATAAGAGGAAGTAGAACCGAGAACGGTTGTCTTCATATCCATCATCATCTGCAGCTGTTTGTCAGTGTTTCCGGGTCCCATAGGAATGACCATGCTTCCTAATCTTTCGGCACCTGCCTGAAATCCGATTCCGGCAGTCCAGAGTCCGTATCCGGGTGTGATCTGGATGCGGTCCAGATTTGTAAGACCGGCCATTTCATAGCAGCGTTGAAACATGATTGCCCAGTCGTCTACATCTTTCTGGGTATATGGAATGATGACCGGCAGTCCGGTGGTACCGGAAGAAGAGTGGATCCGGACGATCTTTTCTTCCGGTGCGGTCATCAGACCAAGAGGATAAGCATTTCTTAAATCATTTTTCTCAGAAAACGGAAGCTTTTGAAAATCTTCTGCTGACTGTATACTGGTAACACCGGCTTCTTCTAATTTCTTTCCATAGAAACTTTCCGCTTTCAGGAGTGCCTGTATCTGATTATTTACCTGTGCGATTTGTGTCTCTGTAATCTGCATATGTCGTGTTCCTGCCTTTCTTTGTTATATGTTATAGTTCAATGCCCGGAGATTCATTTCATGGAATTTCTCGGGGAGTGTATGTTTCATAATGTCTTCAATCTCAGAGATTGTAAAGTCCAGTACTCCGGTCCGTATGGCTGCGCCAAGAAGCACCATGTTCAGTACCTTGGAAGAACCAATGTCTGCACATGCCTGATCTGCATTTACAAGAGTCAGATTAGGAACAGCCGTTTTTAGATATTCAAGCATCTGAGGTGCATCATAATCTGATCCGCTTAAGGTAGCTGTAACAGGTTTTACGGCACGGGTACTGACAACGATATGTCCATGGTCTTTGAGGTAGGGAAGCATACGGACGGTCTCGCCTGGTTCGAAGCCGATGATCAGGTCGGCAGTTCCTGTTTCGATCATTGGCGAATAGAGATTATCACCCATACGAAGATGACTGAATACACTACCACCACGCTGAGCCATACCGATGGTCTCGGCACTCATGACAGGAATATCTTTACTCATAGCAGCTGCGGCAAGAAGTTTGGAAGCAAGGACGGTTCCCTGACCGCCGACACCGCACAGGACAATATTTTTTTGATTATTCATGTTTTTCACCTCCTATAATAGCAGCTGCAGGACATACCTGGCTGCATAATCCGCAGCCGTTACACATCGTATCGTCAATGCAGACATTACCGTTGTCAAGTACAATGGCAGGGCATCCGAGTTCACGGATACATTTTTTGCATCCGATACATTTTTCGGCAGCTATATGAAGAGAAAACTCTGGTTTGGTGATGGCTATGCATGGCGATTTGAATATAATAGCTTTTACACCTGTCTTATCAGCCATCTCCCGGACGCACGCTACAGATGAGTTCAGATCCAGCGGATCTACAGTTTTAACATCTGTAACACCGATGCCGCGGAGGACTTGTTCGATATTAATCTTTTGCACGATTTCCCCCATCACTGTGCGGCCTGTTCCGGGGTGTGGCTGATGTCCGGTCATGGCTGTGGTAGAGTTGTCCAGAACGATCAGTATCATATTGGCCTGATTGTATACGGCATTGACAACACCTGTGATCGCAGAGGCGAAGAAGGTCGAGTCTCCTACAAAGGCGAAGCATGTGGTGTCAGGTTCCACTTTTTCGATACCTTGTGCGATATTCAATCCGGCACCCATACACAGGCAGGTATCAACCATATCAAGAGGAAGGGCATTTCCGAGCGTATAACATCCGATATCCCCGCAGAAAACGGTTTTCTTTCCTTTCATAGCTTTTTTTACGGCGTAGAAAGAAGCTCTGTGAGGACATCCGGCGCAAAGTACCGGCGGGCGGACCGGCAGTGCCGGCGGTTCCGGAAAATCAGTGGTGACAGAGGAGGTAAGACCAAGGAATGTATTAATATAGGTAGTTATAGTGTCACGGGTGTTTTCTCCGGCACAGGCAGTATGACCACTGAGCTTTCCGTTAATTCTGGTTGGAAGATGATATTTTCCGCATATATAGATCAGTTCACGTTCGATGACCGGATCAAGCTCCTCCAGGCAGAGAACTTCATCAAGCCCGGAAAGAAAATCTACTGCTAATTTTTCCGGAAATGGATGAGGTGTGGCAATTTTTAAAGTCTTTACCATACCGGTCTTTTTTAATGTTTCCATTGTGTAGGTATAGCTGATCCCCCCGGTGGCGATTCCTTTTTTTGAATCTTTGAAAGCATCGCAGGATGGATGAATCTTATTTTTCTCATAAGAAGAAAAGACATCGGATAATTCCTGGTTACGTGCTTCGATTTTTTTGTGATTCATGAAAGATAATCTAGGGAAGATAACCCAGCGTTTGGAATCTTTGATAAAGCCTTCCGGCTGATGGTGGGTATATTCTGTCTCATCTTTTACCATGATAGACGCGTAGCCATGACAGACACGTGTGGTTGGACGTAAGAATACCGGAGTACCGTATTTTTCTGAATATTCAAAAGCTTCCTGAATCATCTCATAAGCTTCCTGTGCGGAAGATGGGTCAAAACAAGGCAGCTTGGAAAATCTGGAAAAATGTCTGGTATCCTGCTCTGTCTGAGAAGAGATCGGACCCGGATCGTCTGCTACGAGAATGACCATTCCGCCTTTGATCCCGACGTATTCCAGACTCATTAGCGGATCGGAAGCAACATTTAATCCGACCTGCTTCATGGTTACCATGGATCTTGCACCGGCGTAAGAAGCTCCGGCAGCCAGTTCCATGGCCGCTTTTTCGTTCACGGACCATTCCACATACACATCATCCGGCCGGTGTTTGGCTATGGTTTCCAGAACTTCCGTAGAAGGGGTTCCTGGATAACCGGCTACAACATTGACTCCGGCAGCAACTGCACCGAGGGCAATTGCTGCATTTCCCATTAAAAATTCTTTATGCATAATCATATCACCTCTAATTGTACGAATTCGTTATTTAAATAGTATAATATGTCTGATAAAGAAATGCAATCTTTTGGTAACGTGATAAAGTGGAATAAAGCAAGGGAAACGAAGAATGCCTTTTCGGAAATACAAGGATATGATAGAATAACACTACCAGATAGATTGTGACAGGTATTCAGAAAATAAAAAGAGGTATATAAAGATGAAGAAGTATGATTATTTAGTAGTCGGGTCAGGATTATATGGGGCAGTGTTTGCCCGTGAAGCGAAAAAGGCGGGAAAATCAGTACTTGTAATCGATAAACGTCCGAATATCGCAGGAAATGTATATACGGAGGATGTGGAAAAAATTCATGTACATAAGTATGGTGCACATATTTTTCATACAAACAATAAGAAAGTATGGAATTATATTACGCAGTTTGCGGAGTTTAACAGATTTACGAATTCACCGGTAGCGAATTATAAGGGAGAGCTGTATTCGCTTCCTTTTAATATGTATACATTTAACAAGATGTGGGGAGTGGTGACACCGGAAGAAGCAGAGGCGAAGATAGAAGAACAGAGAAAGGAAATTACAGGAGAGCCAAGGAATCTGGAAGAACAGGCAGTTTCGCTGGTTGGAAGAGATATCTATGAGAAATTGATCAAGGGTTATACAGAGAAGCAGTGGGGACGTGACTGCACAGAACTTCCGGCATTTATTATCAAGAGACTTCCGGTACGTCTGACATTTGATAATAATTATTTCAATGCAATGTATCAGGGAATTCCTGTGGGAGGCTACACGAAGATGGTAGAGAATCTTCTGGATGGCATAGAGATCCGTCTGAACACAGAATATCTGGAGCATAAAGAGGAATTAGATGCGCTGGCAGAAAAAGTAGTTTATACAGGACCGATCGATGCTTATTTTGAATATAAACTCGGAACCCTGGAGTACCGCTCTGTAAGATTTGAGACGGAACTTTTAGACAAGCCGAATTTCCAGGGGAATGCTGCTGTAAACTACACAGACAGAGAGACGCCATGGACACGTATCATCGAGCATAAGTGGTTCGAATTTGGAAAGGATTCAGAAGGAAATGATATTCCAAAGACTGTGATCAGCCGGGAATACAGCTCTGAATGGAAATTAGGTGACGAACCATATTATCCGGTCAATGATGAAAAAAATGGGGCATTGTATGCAGAATATAAAGAATTAGCGGAAAAAGAAGAGAAAGTGATCTTCGGAGGCCGTCTCGGGGAATATAAATATTATGATATGGATGCTGTCATAGCATCAGCGTTAGAACTCTGTGAAAAGGAACTCGGAATTATAACCGGGTAATAACGAACAAGGTATGCATAGAAGCAATTGTCTTTGCACATATGCATACTTTTTTGCCATTTTTGCTTGAACTTGAGTCTAATATTAACTATAATGAGGGCAGTTGCTTTGTGAAAGATAGACGATATATTATTTTAGGAGAATAGATATGGGAAGATATTTCGGAACAGACGGTTTCCGTGGCGAAGCCAATAATAACTTAACAGCAGATCATGCGTACAAGATCGGAAGATTTCTCGGATGGTACTATGGAGAAGTAAAACGTCAGAATGGTGATGATACACCGGCACGTATTGTAATAGGAAAGGATACGAGACGTTCCAGCTACATGTTCGAATATACATTGGTAGGTGGACTTGTTGCATCGGGAGCAGATGCTTACCTGCTTCATGTTACAACAACACCATCTGTTGCTTATGTGGCAAGAACAGATGAATTTGATTGCGGGATCATGATCTCTGCAAGCCATAATCCGTATTATGACAACGGAATCAAACTGATCAACGGTAATGGCGAGAAGATGGATGAAGGAACGATCGCACTGGTAGAAGACTATCTGGATGGCAAACTGGAAGTATTTGGGGAAAAGTATGAGGAGATTCCATTTGCACACACATCTAAGATCGGACGTACGGTAGACTATGTATCAGGAAGAAACCGTTACATCGGATATCTGATTTCCCTTGGACTTTATTCTTTCAAGGGTGTGAAAGTCGGACTGGATTGTGCGAACGGAAGTTCATGGAATCTGGCAAAGTCTGTATTTGATGCACTTGGAGCCAAGACATATGTGATCAATGCAGAGCCGGACGGAACGAATATCAATAACAATGCAGGATCTACGCACATCGGCGGCCTGCAGAAATTTGTTGCCGAGAATGGTCTGGATGTTGGATTTGCATATGACGGAGATGCTGACAGATGTCTCTGTGTAGATGAAAAAGGGAATCTGATAGATGGAGATGCGATTCTTTATATTTATGGAAAATATATGAAAGAACGTGGCAAACTGGAAAACAATACGGTTGTTACAACAGTTATGTCTAATTTTGGATTATACAAAGCATTCGACGAGGCAGGGATTGATTATGCAAAGACTGCAGTCGGAGACAAATATGTGTATGAATATATGACAAACAATGGATGTATTCTCGGAGGGGAACAGTCCGGTCATATTATCTTCTCTAAATATGCTTCCACAGGAGATGGTATCCTTACCAGTCTTAAGATGATGGAAGTTATGATGGCAAGAAAGAAGAAAATGAGTGAACTCATGGAAGGACTTCATATTTATCCACAGGTTCTGGAGAATGTACGTGTGACAGATAAGAAAGCAGCGCAGGACGATGCAGACGTACAGAGCGCAGTACAGGCAGTAACAGAAGCCCTTGGAGATACCGGACGTATCCTTGTGCGGGAATCCGGAACAGAACCACTTCTCAGAGTTATGGTAGAAGCAGAGACAGAAGAAATCTGTAAAAAATATGTAGATCAGGTTGTAGATGTAGTTAAGAAAAAAGGATATGTGATTGGCTAAAGCAGCGGACCTGAGGCAGAGATAAGATACATAAATACCAGAAATGGAATAGATTATATTAAGAATGATACAGGGAGAAAAAACGAATTATGTGTGGAATTGTAGGATTTACAGGTGAACACCAGGCAGCACCGATCTTGTTGGATGGTTTGTCAAAACTGGAATATCGTGGTTACGACTCAGCAGGAATTGCTGTACGTGACGGCAGTGCAGATGCAGAGATCATTAAGGCAAAAGGCAGACTGAAAGTTCTGGCTGAGAAGACAAACGATGGTGAATCTGTAAAAGGAACCTGTGGTATCGGTCATACAAGATGGGCAACACATGGAGAACCATCTGAGAATAATGCACATCCTCATGCAAGTGATGATGGAAATGTTGTGGCTGTTCATAATGGTATTATTGAAAATTATCAGGAATTAAAGGATAAACTTGTCCGTAAAGGGTATACGTTCTATTCTGAGACAGACACAGAAGTAGCAGTAAAACTGATTGATTATTATTATAAGAAATATGAGGGAACTCCGGTAGATGCGATCAACCATGCGCTGGTACGAATCAGAGGTTCCTACGCACTGGCAATTATGTTCAGGGATTATCCGGAAGAAATCTACGTAGCAAGAAAGGACAGTCCGATGATCCTTGGAATTGCAAACGGAGAATCCTATATCGGTTCCGATGTTCCTGCAATTCTGAAATATACGAGAGATGTATACTATATCGGTAACCAGGAGATGGCACGTGTCCGTAAAGGTGAGATTACATTCTATAACCTGGATGGAGAAGAGATTGAAAAAGAATTAAAGACAGTTGAATGGGACGCAGAGGCGGCAGAAAAATCAGGATATGAGCATTTCATGATCAAGGAAATACATGAGCAGCCAAAGGCAGTTTCAGATACACTGAATTCTGTTATAAAAGACGGAATGATCGATCTTTCAGAAGTCGGACTTTCAGAAGAAGAGATCAAAGAGATCAGCCAGATTTATATCGTGGCATGTGGGTCAGCATATCATGTCGGAGTGGCAGCACAGTATGTCATAGAAGATTTTGCAAGAATTCCGGTACGTGTAGAACTTGCATCAGAATTCCGTTATCGTAACCCGATTCTTGATCCGAAGGGACTGGTAGTTATTATCAGCCAGTCAGGAGAGACTGCAGACAGTCTGGCAGCACTCAGAGAATCAAAGAAGCAGGGAGTGAAGACACTTGGTATCGTGAATGTAATCGGTTCTTCTATTGCAAGAGAGGCAGACAATGTATATTATACACTGGCAGGACCGGAGATTGCAGTTGCGACAACAAAAGCATACAGCACACAGTTGATCGCAGCTTATACACTTGCAATTCAGTTCGCAAAGATCAGAGGACAGATTATAGAAGAACAGTATACAGGATATATTGAAGAACTTCAGACTATTCCGGAGAAAATTCAAAGAATCATCGAGGATAAAGAGAGACTTCAGTGGTTTGCATCCAAACAGGTGAATGCGAAGGACATTTTCTTTATCGGTCGTGGAATTGATTATGCGATTTCCCTTGAGGGAAGCCTTAAGATGAAAGAAATCAGCTATATCCATTCGGAGGCGTATGCAGCAGGAGAATTGAAGCATGGAACGATTTCCCTGATCGAAGATGGTACACTGGTTATCGGAGTACTGACACAGCCGGAATTATATGAAAAGACACTGAGCAACATGGTAGAGTGTAAGAGCCGTGGTGCATATCTGATGGGACTTACAACATTTGGACATTATAATATTGAAGAGAACGCAGATTTTTCTGTATATATTCCAAAGACAGACCCTCATTTTGCAACATCACTTGCGGTTATCCCGCTTCAGTTACTTGGATATTATGTATCAGTAGCAAAAGGTCTGGATGTAGATAAACCGAGAAACCTTGCAAAGAGTGTAACGGTAGAATAGAAATGAACAGGGTGGGATATGGCATGATAAACAGTCATGGTATATCCCGCTTTTTTGTGCTATACTGATTTTAACTGTGAAAAAGAAAATAAACAAAGGAGAAAGAGAATTATGAAAACAGCATTAGTCATCATGGCTGCAGGAATGGGTTCGCGTTTTGGCGGCGGAATTAAGCAACTGGAACCGGTAGGCCCAAATGGGGAAATCATTATGGATTATTCAATTCATGATGCAATAGAGGCCGGATTTAATAAAGTAGTATTTATTATTCGTAAGGATATCAGAGATGCATTTCATGATGCGATCGGAAAAAGGATTGAAGGAATCTGTGACGAACTGAACATAGAATTTGCTTATGCATATCAGGAGTTGGATGATCTCCCGAAAGGAATTGAAAAGCCGGCAGGGAGAAGCAAGCCATGGGGAACAGGACAGGCGGTACTGGTATGTAAAGATATTATCAAAGAGCCATTCGTAGTTATTAATGCAGATGACTATTATGGAAAAGAAGCATTTGTAAAGATTCATGAGTTCCTTGTGGAAAATTATACACCGGAAAAATCAAAAGAACTTTGCATGGCCGGATTCATTCTCGGCAATACTTTAAGTGATAACGGAACTGTTACAAGAGGAATTTGTGCAGTAGATGAAAATGATTATCTGACAGATGTCGTAGAAACTTATGAAATCAAAAAGACATCAGACGGAGCAGAATCTAAGGGAAATAGAATTGATGTAAATTCACATGTATCGATGAATATGTGGGGACTGACACCGGAGTTTGTTGGACTTCTGGAAGAAGGATTTGTAGAATTCTTTGAGAACATCAAAGGGGATGAAACAAAAGAACTGAAAGGTGAATATCTGCTTCCGATCTATATTGATGAACTTCTGAAAAAGGGGACAGTAAGTGTCAGACTTCTGGAGACAAAGGATAAATGGTTTGGCGTAACTTATAAAGAAGACAAACCGGTTGTAGTAGAGTCGTTTGCAAAACTGATCGCAGACGGTGTATATCAGAAAGATCTGTTTGCAGATCTTAAGGCGTAATATCCGGGATATAACCGCTGGTATGATATCAAAAGCATGTGAGTGAACAGGAAGAAAAAGACAGGAAAGAATATGACGGGAAACAGGAGAAAGAGAAATAAGGCCGGAATCATCTGGCTGTTTCTCATGCTGATCTGGCTGACGGTGATTTTTTCATTTTCAGCAAAAAAAGCAGATGAATCGACGGTAATGAGCCACTCCGTCGGAAAGTTGATTGGAAATTTTGTGATTCCGGACTACAGATCCTGGCCGGAAGATAAGCAGGAAGAGTTTGCGGAAAAGATAGATTTTCCGGTACGCAAATGTGCGCATGCGTCGGAATACGCAGTCCTTGGTGTGTTGATGCTGGGGACTGCGTACTCTTTTGCGGAAGACCAGGGAAAAAAGAACAGATTATTATGCTGGTGTGCAGGTACGGCATACGCAGCAACAGATGAAATCCATCAACTATTCGTGCCTGGGCGCAGCTGTCAGTTCAGGGATGTCTGTATTGATAGTGCAGGCATACTGACAGGTATCGTGCTGTTTAGCCTGATAAAGCATCAGATCGCGAAATATAATGAAAAGAAAAAAGTGGCAAAAAACGTGAAAAATCAAGGGAAATCCCTTGACAAGAATCATGATTCGTAATAAACTAAACAAGCGTGCATGGGAACGTTTTGTTTTGATGTGCGACTATTCACAAGATGAATAAGCAACTTATTATAATCGTAGGAGGTGAAAGAAATGCCAACATTTAACCAGTTAGTAAAAAAAGGACGTCAGACATCTGTAAAGAAGTCTACAGCACCAGCACTTCAGAAAGGATACAACTCTTTAAAGAAGAGAAGTACGAATACTTCTGCACCACAGAAGAGAGGTGTTTGTACAGCTGTTAAGACTGCTACACCTAAGAAACCTAACTCAGCTCTTAGAAAGATCGCCAGAGTACGTCTGTCTAACGGAATCGAAGTAACAAGCTACATCCCAGGAGAAGGACACAACCTTCAGGAGCATAGCGTTGTTCTGATCCGTGGAGGAAGAGTAAAAGACC
Organism: uncultured Dorea sp.; assembly: GCA_934309195.1. Taxonomy (GTDB): domain Bacteria; phylum Bacillota; class Clostridia; order Lachnospirales; family Lachnospiraceae; genus Dorea_A. The sequence goes on along the minus strand of CAKRCY010000021.1, from coordinate 1,867 downwards.
TTCCAGGTACAAGATACCATATCGTAAGAGGAACACTTGATACAGCAGGTGTTGCTAAGAGAAGACAGGCTCGTTCTAAATACGGTGCTAAGAGACCAAAAGATGCTAAGAAATAAATCTATTGCATAGACAACAGATAAGATTTCAAACCAATTAAAAATGTAATCACAAACAGAACTATGATTATGTAAGTTGCAAGGTATATATATGTATGCCCTATGCACTACACAGTATCATTAGAAAGACACATGTGAGTACCGATGAATTAAATTAAGATGTTTAAGGAGGGAAGGACCGTGCCACGTAAAGGACATACTCAGAAAAGAGACGTATTAGCGGATCCAGTATACAACAATAAAGTGGTAACCAAGCTTGTCAACAACATTATGCTTGATGGTAAGAAGGGTGTTGCACAGAAAATCGTATACGGAGCGTTTGAAAGAGTTGAAGCAAAAGCCGAAAAGCCAGCTATCGAAGTATTTGAAGAGGCTATGAATAACATCATGCCAGTACTTGAGGTAAAGGCTAGACGTATCGGAGGAGCTAACTACCAGGTACCGATCGAGGTTAGACCTGAGAGAAGACAGACTCTTGCACTTCGTTGGCTGACAGTATACTCTCGTGCTAGAGGAGAGAAAACAATGGAAGAAAGACTGGCTAACGAAATCCTGGATGCAGCAAACAATACAGGCGCATCTGTAAAGAAGAAAGAAGACATGCACAAGATGGCAGAAGCAAACAAAGCATTTGCTCATTATCGTTTCTAATTATAGGAGGAAAAAATCTTGGCTGGAAGAGAATATCCATTAGAGAGAACAAGAAATATCGGTATTATGGCGCATATCGATGCTGGTAAGACTACTCTTACCGAGCGTATCCTGTACTATACCGGTGTTAACTATAAGATTGGAGATACTCACGAAGGTACTGCTACCATGGACTGGATGGAACAGGAGCAGGAAAGAGGTATCACAATCACTTCTGCGGCTACAACATGCCACTGGACACTCGAAGAGTTCACAAAACCTAAAAAGGGAGCTCTTGAGCACCGTATCAATATCATTGATACTCCGGGACACGTTGACTTTACTGTAGAGGTTGAGCGTTCACTCCGTGTACTGGACGGCGCTGTCGGCGTCTTCTGTGCTAAGGGTGGTGTAGAGCCTCAGTCAGAAAACGTATGGCGTCAGGCTGACACATACAATGTACCAAGAATGGCATTCATCAATAAGATGGATATCCTGGGTGCTGATTTCTACAATGCAGTAGACCAGATTAAGACCAGACTTGGAAAGAACGCTATTTGTCTTCAGTTACCAATCGGTAAAGAAGATGACTTCAAGGGAATCATTGACCTGATGGAAATGAAAGCTTACATCTACAACGATGATAAGGGAGATGACATTTCTGTTACAGATATCCCGGAAGATATGGCAGATGATGCAGAACTTTACCATACAGAAATGGTAGAGAAGATCTGTGATCTGGATGACGATCTGATGATGCAGTATCTGGAAGGTGAAGAACCATCTGTTGAAGATATGAAGAAAGCACTCAGAAAAGCAACTTGCGAGTGTACAGCAGTTCCTGTTTGCTGTGGTTCAGCTTACAGAAACAAAGGTGTACAGAAACTCCTTGATGCAGTCCTTGAGTACATGCCTGCACCAACAGATATCCCGCCAATCGATGGTGTGGATGAGGATGGTAATGAAGTTGTAAGACATTCTTCAGATGAAGAGCCGTTCTCAGCACTTGCATTCAAGATTATGACAGACCCATTCGTAGGTAAACTGGCATACTTCAGAGTTTACTCTGGTACAATGAACTCAGGTTCTTATGTACTGAATGCTACAAAGAATAAAAAAGA